>JANXOM010000252.1 GCA_025353585.1 Deltaproteobacteria bacterium | reverse complement strand
GGGGGCGAACGGCAACGCCGCGCCGGCCCAGGCCCCGGGCGGCGCGGGCCCGCCGGCGATGGCCGGGGCAGGCGGCGCCGGTGCAGGCGGCGGGAGCGCGGCGGGATCGGGGGCGAATGATCCGTCGGGCGCGGGCGGCGGCGGCGGCGGGGTGGGCGTCATCTACGCCGTGCTCGCCGCGATCACGGGCACGGGGAGCGTGTCGCCGGCGCCGGGGTTGCCACCGGGCTCGGGTTCGGGCTCGGGCTCGGGCTCGGGATCCGGCGTTTGACGCGCTGATCGCGATGAGACGCGTGAGGTACCGCGGGCTCGTTGCGCTGGTGGTCATCGGCTGCACGCCGACCGCGCCGCCGCACGCGGAGCCGCCGCCGCCGTGGGTGTACGTCCCGGCCGTGGGCGCCGGGGGGACCGGCGTGGATCTCGGCGCGTTCGGGCGCGGGCAGACGCCGCAGCCGACGCCGGCGCTCGGGATCACGGGGGCCACCGCGCTCCCGCCGCTGCGCGCGGACCACGCGTGGCTCGCGACCGGCGACGGGCCGGCGCGCGCGCTCGTCGTCGGACGCGATCCGACCGGCGCCCCGGCCGCCGACGTCATCGACGTCGATGCGGGACGCGTGCTGCAGCGGCTCGCGTGCGGTGGATCCGGCGGCGCCGACGATGCGGGGCTCGCCTGCGCGCCCGTGCTGGCGCGGGCCGGCTTCGCGTGGACCCGCCCCCGCACGGGCGAGATCGTCGCGACGCGTGGCGCGCGGATGCTCGCGCGCGTGTCACCGGGCGCGGCGACGGTGCTGGACGCGACCGGCGTGCGGGCGCTCGTCGCGTTCGGCGATCGCGAGGCGGTGCTCGGCGACACGGCGATCGTGGCCGTCGATGCGGCGGGCGCGGTGCGTCGCTTCGCGCTGCCGCCGCCGTGGCCGCGCCGGCTGCGGACGTGGCGCGCGGAGGGCCTGGCCGTGCCGGCCGAGCTGCGCGATCTGCCGCCGCGGGTCCGCGACTTCTCCGGAATCGCCGCGCCGGATCCGGCGGGCGAGGCGGGCGCGATCGCCCTCGATCCGGACGACCCGACCGCGCTCTACGCCGCCGTGGGGCCGCCGGGCGACGCGCCGCTCTCGCTGGCTCGCGTGGACCTGCGCGCGCGCGCGTGGCGCTGGCAGGCGCGCGACGCGTGCCCGGCGGCGGCGCGCGGGCTCGTCGTGCTGCCCGAGGTGGTCGTCTGCGCCGGCAGCGGCACGGTGCGCGCGACCGACAAGGCCGGCGCGCATCGCTGGGACTGGCGCGGCGGCGCGCAGGGCATCGTCGGGGCGGGCGACGTGATCCTCGCGCGCGACGCGGGGGCCGCGACCGTCCTCGACGCCGCCACCGCGCAGGTCCTCGGCACGCTCGCGAGCGCGGACGGTGCGGGGGTCCGGGCGGCGGTGGTGACGCTCGGGGACGCGACGTGGCTCGTTGCCGTCGAGCGCGGCCGGCTCGTCGCGCGCCTCCCGCACGCGGCGCTCGTGCCGGTCTGGTCGCGCGCGATCACGGGCACCGTGCACGCGGTGACCGCGGTCGGCGGCGCGGTGCTGGTCGAGCTCGACGACGGCGACGCCTACCGCATCGCCGTGCCGTCCGGGGCCGTGCTCCCCGTGGCGGGCCTCGGTCTGCGCTGGACCGGGTTCGCGGACACCCTCGTCGGCGCGACCGCGGGGGGGCCGATCCCACCGGCCGACCGGCGCTGGTTGCCGCCACCGCCCAAGCCGCCGCCGGGCGGGTTCAAGCCGCCACCGCCGAAGTTCGAGATCGAACCGGCGCCGCCCATCGTCTTGCACCCGTGGCCCGAGCCGCCGCCGATGGCGCCGAGCATCCAGCTGACGTTCTACGATCCGACCGGCGGCGTGCGGGCTCGCAATGATTTCGGGCTGCGCGCGCCCGGTGTCGTGGCGCCCGTGCGCGGTCCGGCCGGCAGCCCGATCGTCCTGACGGATGGCGTCGACGCCCTCGTCCTCGATCCGGCGAGCGGTGACGCGGTGAGTCGTGTCGCGCTGTCCAGCGGCGCCCCGTTCTCGTCCGTCGTCGACGGAAACTCGGTGGCGGGCGCGATCGTCGGCTCACCGCTGCGGCTCGTGCTGTTTTAACCGGGAGCGTGAGACCGCGCTCGGGTGCGCTGCTATAGGATCGGACGATGGCACTCCCGCTTCGAGCTGCGCTGCGCTCCGCCGGCCGCTTCATGATCCAGCACCCCACCACCATGCTCAGCATGGCGCGCCACGCGTTGGGGATGCGGATCGCGGTGCCGCTCGATTCGCTGCGCTGGTTCATCGCGAACACGCCGCCGTCGCAGAAGGCGCCGCAGGACGTGACCATCACGCCGCGGCCGCCGGCGATCGGGCTCGGCGCCACGATCGATCTCATGGGCACCACGGTGCGCGCGGGCGCCGCCATCCGCGTCGACAAGCTCGAGATCAGCGACCACGCGTTCAAGGTCACGCTCCGCCTCTCGGACGTGACGATGAAGGTGCTCGGCGACTCGTTCACGCCCGTCGCCGGCCTCATCAAGAGCGGCGCGCTCGACCTCAGCAAGCCCGGCAACCTCGCCAAGTTCATGCCGAAGCGCCCGGCCGTGCTCGTCGAGGCGCACGACGACGTGCTCGTCCTCGATCTGATGCAGAACCCCAAGTTCGCGGCGAACGACAAGGTGCGCGCGCTGCTCGGCACGCTGACGCCAGTCGTCAACGTCGCCGGGCTCTCGACCGAGGGCGACTTCCTGATCTTGCAGCTGCGCGCGAGCCCGTTCGGCATCCCGCGCGCGATCAACGCGGCGCGCCAGCTCGCCGCGGGATAGCTGCGAGGCGATGGCGGATTCGGTCGCGTTCGCAGGCGAGAGCAAGGCCGCGCGGTACGCAGAGCTCGTGCCGCAGATCGCGTCGCTCGTCGACGGCGAGCCGGATCTGATCGCGAACCTCGCGAACGTGGCGGCGGCGGTGCGGCAGTGCTTGCCGATCGCGTCGTGGGTCGGCTGGTACGTGCGGCGCGGCGACGAGCTGGTGCTCGGACCGTTCCAGGGCAACGTCGCGTGCGTGCGGATCAAGCTCGGCCGCGGGGTCTGCGGCACGGCGGCGGCGGAGCGGCGCACGGTCATCGTCGACGACGTCGAGCAGTTCCCGGGGCACATCGCGTGCGACGCCGGCTCGCGCAGCGAGATCGTCGTGCCGGTCGTGCGCGGCGGCGAGGTGCTCGCGGTGCTGGACGTGGACAGCTACGAGCTCGCGGCGTTCGACGGCGATGACGCGGCCGGCCTGGCGCGCGTGGTCGAGGTCGTGAGCGCGCTCGCATGGTGAGGCGCGGGCTGCTGCTCGCGAGCCTCGCCGTCGCGTGTCAGGGCGGCAAGCCGGATCAGCCGGTCGCGGCCGACGCGAGCGGGAGCGGCAGCGGCGTCGCGGGGTTCGGCCGCGACCGGCGGCGCACGGTCCCGGCGGACGGCAGCGGCGCCGGGAGCGATACCGGTAGCGGTTCGGGGGGCGGGTCCGGCGGTGGGAGCGGTAGCGGCAGCACTGACGCCGGCTCCGACGATGCGCCTCCGGTCGCCGCCGAGCCCACGGCGCTCGGCGCCATCCCCGCGTGGCAAGCCGTCATCGATCGCACGCGCTACCTCGAGCGCCGCAAGCAGCACGGCATCGCCTACGGCCTGCTCGGCGGCGAGGTGATGGTCGCCGCGCCGGCGCTCGAGCCCACCGGCTCCGCCGACGCGGGTGTGCCTCTGCGCGGGGACGCCGGGCTCGTCGCGTCGCCGTACGTCTGGCTCGCTGACGACACCGAGGGCAACGGAGCGCTGGCGATCCGAGTCCGGCTTCCGGACAGCGCGCGCGTGCACCCGGCCGCGGGCGATCGCGTCGCGCTCGGCGGCGCGTGGGCCCTCGACGTCGACCGCCGCTGGTACTGGAAGGTCGACACCGTCACCGCGCTCCCCGCCGCGCCGCCGCCGAAACCGACGACGCCGCCCACGCCCGTGACGCCGCTCGCGCTGCCCGGCCACGTCGTCGCCAGTGGCGATCTGCCCGGCGGCTCGCACACGATCAGCCTCGCGAAGGAAGGCGAGCTCGCGTACTTCCAGCTCGTCGGTCAGCCGCCCGCTGCCGACGGGGATGGCTGGCCGGTCGCCGACGAGCTCGGCAATCCCGTCTACGCGCTCCTCGCGCTGCCCGGAGAGCGCGCCAGCTACGGGGCCCAGGATCTCCGCACGCCCGACGAGCGCTGGAGCCTCCGCCGCGGCGTGACCTACGTCGTGCGCCTCGGCCACATCCGCAAGCACGACGGCAAGCCCGCGACGATCAACGCGCGGACCGCCCCCGTCCGCGTCTTGTAACGAGCCCGCCGACCACGAGCAGCGCGAGCACGACGGGGCCGCCGGCCGGTTCGCCCGCCTCGCAGCAGCCGAGCATTCGCTTGCCGCCACCGCTCCCCCCGTGGGCGCCGCTCGGGGACGCATCCGCCAGCGCGGATGGCGCGCTGATCGCGGCGCGATCGACGGCGACCGTGCAGCTCGCATCGAGGGTGACGACGAGCGGCTTCGCGGGGATCATCCCCCCGGCCGCGACCGTGACCGCGCACGTCTCGCCGACCGGCTTGGCCGTGATGGTCGCGCGATCGTCCGTCTCCGGCGCGCCGAGCACCACGTGCGTGACCCGTGCGCCGCGGGGGGCCGAGTACGACAGGCTCTTCGCCTCGTCGTCGGTCGGCCACAGGACGACCGCGTCGCGCGTGCCGGTGACGCGCGTGCCGGCCCAGCCCGCGCCGGCGATCGGCTCGGTCGTGACGGCGCCGTCGCCCCGGCTCGCGTCCGTCACGCTGATCGCGTGCTCGGCGAACGCTTTCGGTCCGCTGATCTGCACGCGATAGTCGGTGACGGGGAAGCGCGCCGCGTCACACGCGCCCTGCGTGACGTCCTTGAAGCAGTCCTTCATCGTCGGGATCCCGATGGCGGGCGTTCCCGAGGACCGCCCGTACGGAGTGATCGTTAGCCGGGTGCCGCCGACGGTGGTGGCGGCGGCGGCTCCGGCCAGCGCGAGCTTGCCCGGCGTGCGGAAGCGCAGGTAGAGGTCGCGATCGGCGCCGCCGGTCGTCGCGCGGTCCACGACGATCAGCGTCGCTGCCGTGCCGTCCTCGCTCGGGAGGAGCACGAGGTCGCGCAGCGCCAGCGGCACGTCGCTCGCGCGCTCCTGGAACTTGTACGCGTTCGCGTAGTCGCAGCGGCCCGCGACGACGCCGCTCGCCGTCTGGGTCGCCCACTTCCAGGTCGAGCCGCCCCACGAGCCCTGGCTTGGCTGGTAGCTGTCGGGGAAGTGCGCCGACCGGACCGTCGGCGCGTTCGTGGTCAGCGTCCCGAGCGCGCCGTACGGCGTGGGATCGACGACGACGTCATCGGCGCCGCGCGAGAGGACGAAGTTGCCGCCGTCGAAGTGGCGGTGATCGCGGTCGAGCTCGGGCTCGCAGCTCGCCACGAACCAGACCGACGTCGGGGCCCAGCTCGCGCGCGTGTACAAGGTCTGCGTGTTGGTCGCGAGGTACCAGGTCGGCCACGTCGCTCGCGGCGGGACCTCGGGCTTGTCCCCGACGCCCGCGAGCGCATCGAACAGGAGGTAGTCCTTGTCCGCGAGCTTGAGGCGATTCAGCTCGCCGCGCGCCCAGCGCTTCGCGTCGGCGGGGCCGCTGCCGAGCGCGATCGCATCGAGCGTCAGCACGCTCGGCGCGACGTTCGCCTTCTCGTCCTCGGTGTCGCCGTTGACAAACTGTCCGTCGCTCGGGGAGAGCGCGTAGACGTGCCGCTTGAGCAGGGCGGCGATCCACGCGTCGACGCCGGGGAGCGCCACGCCGTGCGCGCGCATCATCCGCTCGCCCGTCGAGAGCTCGACGACGGAGAGCGGACCGTACTGCCAGCCTTCGAACCAGTCGCCGCCAACGAGCACGCCCGTCGGCGCGAACGCCTCGGCGAGCTCCTTGCCCCAGACCTCGTCGGCCACGCGCTTCCACTGCGCGTCGCCCTCGGGGCCGGCCTCGCCGGCCTGGGCGATCGCGATCGTCGTCGAGGCATAGACGTAGCCGGCGTCGTAGTTCGAGCCAGGGTGATGCGCGCGGTAGCCCTTGTCGGCGTACCAGGCGAGCCAGGCCGCCCAGCGCCCGCGGGCATGGGCTCGCTGCTCCGGCGTCAGCTTCGCGTAGAGCCAGTCATAGGCGAGCGCGGTCGCCGGCCCGAGGTTGCGGAGCGCGTAGCCCGAGTCGCGCGTGGCCGACGCGTCGCCGCCCTTGCCGTCGCCGAGGAGATCGAGATCGTCGAGCAGCGCCGTCATGTAGCGGATCGCCGTGGTCGCGTACTCCTCTTTGTCCGTCGCGGCCCACGCGACGAGGCAGCCCTGCAGCGTCTTCGACCACTCCGAGCCCTGGTACTGCGCGTGCTCGTGCTCCTTCGAGTGGAGCGCGTCATCGCACAGGGCGATCGCGCCGATGACGGGCCCGTGCGGGAGCTTCGCCTGCGCCTTCCACGTCGCGCGTAGCTCGGGATCGAGCAGCAACCGCGGATGCGGGCCCGTCGGCGCGGGCGGCGTGGCGTGGGCGCGCGACGAGGCCGCCGTGGCGAGCAGAAGCACGGCAGACGCGAGGGCGATACGCACCCGCTGACCCTAGCAGGCCGCGGGCATCAGTTCCCGGCGGGGAGCTGATCGCGCACGATGTAGAGCTCGTCGTCGAGCTCGGAGCAGACCGCGAGGTCCGGCCGGCCGTCCTCGTCGAAGTCCGCCGCCGCGACGCCCGTCATCGACGTGGCGACGTGCAGGCTGTACGGGACCTGGAACGCGCCCGCCGCGGTGCCGAGCGCGACCGTGATGTCCGACGTCAGGGTCGAGTCTTCGCTGGCCGAGGCGATATCGAGCACGCCGTCCCCGTCGAGGTCGGCGACGGCGAGCGCGACGCTGGCGTTGCCCGCCGCGATGAACAGCGGGCGCCCGACCGTGCCCGCGCCCGTGTTGAAGAACACGCCGATCACGCTGGCGTTCTGGTAGCCGACGGCGACGTCGAGCTGCCCGTCGCGATCGAAGTCACCGAGCGCGAGCGCGACCGGCACGGAGGCGATCGGATCGGTGCGGACGGGCGCGCCGAACGTGCCGCCGGGCTGGCCCAGGAGCACGACGATGGAATTCGAGTTCGCGACGACCAGATCGGTGCGGCCGTCGTTGTTCATGTCGCCGAGCGCGACGCCCACCGGCGCGTCGAAGGGATTCCCGGCGATCGGATAGGTATCGACGGCGGCAAACGTGCGGTCGCCGTGGCCGCGCGCGACGTAGAGCTCGCCGGTGCTGGCGCCGAAGATGAGGTCGGGCGTGTTGTCATTGTCGGTATCGCCGACCACCACGTGGGCGACGAGCTTGCCCACCGGCGTGACGTAAGGGACGGCCGCCGCGAACCGCCGGCCGCCCTGGCCGTACAGGATCGACAGCTGGCCGAACGTATAGTCGGCCGCGACGAGGTCCAGGTGGCCGTCGTGGTCGAGGTCGCCGAGCGCGACGTCGGAGACGGACGAGCCGGCCGCGAGCTCCCCGCCGTCGTCGAACGTGCCGTCGCCGCGGCCCCACAGGATGTGGAGACCCGCGTTGTAGTCGGACGAGATCAGGTCCACATGGCCATCGCCGTCGAGGTCCGCGGTGCGGACATTCACGGGCGAGGTGCCGATGGCGTGGGCGACCGGCGGCGCGAACACGGGGGGATCGACCTGGACGGCCACGCGCGCCGAGATGCCGGGAGCCGGCCCGGACACCGTCAGGTGCGTGCCGCCGACGCCGACGGACGTGACGAAGCCGTGCGCGTCGACGATGGCCACGCTCGCGTCGTCGGTCGCGTACGTGACCTGCCCGGTGACGTTGTACACGTTCCGGTCGTCGAAGCTGGCGAACGCCACGAGCTGGTCGCCGTACCCGAGCGGGAGGCGCAGCGGCGCGGGCGAGAGCGTCACGCCGAGCTGCGCGTGCAGCTTCGCGTGGAGCGTGACCGCGCCGGTCGTGTTCGACGCGGGATCGTGCGCGGTCAGCGTGACGTCGCCGACGCCCTCGAAGACCACGAGGCCCTTCGAGCCGGCGGTGTTCGAGACCGTCGCGACGGCCGCGTTCGACGTGGCCCAGTCGAGCGTCTCGGCGAGGTGGAAGGCGGTGCCGTCGCTGCGTTCGGCGACCGCATCGAACCCGACCGTCTCGCCGACGGCGTACTGCCCGTCGTTCGGCGTGCCGGTCGTGAGGCCGCTGCCGGCGGGGATCACGAGCGCCTCGACGGCGGCCGCGTTCACCTTCAGCGGCGCCGCGCCCGCGAGGCCCGTCCGCGCGTCGGTCGCGGTGACGAGGGTGGTTCCCGGGCGCGAGCGCCGTGACGAGGCCCGGCGTCGCGAGGGCGTTCGAGACGGTCGCGATGCTCGGGTCCGCGCTGGCCCAGAGCGCCTGGACCGAGATGTCGTCAGCGGAAGCGCGAGCCCGATCGGCAGCGTGACGGTCGCCGGCCGGACCGCGATCGCCTCGAGCTTGGCCGGGCTGACCGTGATCGCCGCCGAACCGCTCGCCGCCGCGCCGGTCGCGTGCGTCGCCGTGATGGTCGCGCTCCCGGCCGCGACGCCCGTGACGAGGCCGGTCGCGCTGACGGTGGCCACGGCGGGGGATCCCGTCCCCCAGGTCACGGCCGCCGGCGCCATGCGCACGCGCGTGCCGTCGCTGAACTTGCCGACCGCGAGCAACGGCGTCGTGAGGCCCGCGGCGACGGTCGCGGTCGCCGGCGACATCGCGAGCGAGACGAGCGTGGCCGTGCTGACCGTGAGCGTCGCGCTCGCGTGTGCGCCGCCGGGGGCCGTCGCGGTGATCGTCGCCGTGCCGGGGTGGAGCGCGGTGACGACGCCGGCGGCGCTCACCGTGGCGACCGCGGCGTCGGTCGTCGTCCAGGCAGACGTGCTCGTCACGCTCCTGTGCGTGCCGTCCGAGAAGACACCGGTCGCGACGAGCGGCTGCTGCGTCTCGACGGGCAGCTTCGCGGTCGCGGGCGTGACCTCGACCGAGTCCGGCGTGGTCGCCGCCTGCGACGTCTCGCTGCTGTCCTCGGTCGTCGCGCAGGCCGCGACCGCACACATCACGATGCTCACCACCCAGGCGCGAAGGCTCATTGCCGCGCACCCTACTGAGTCCGGCGCGCGAATTCAACGCGCGGGCGTCGCGGCTACCCCGCCGGTACCCGTGCGGGAAACCGCAGGTCGCGCGCGCGAACCGCTACTCCGCGAGCGCGGCCCGGTTGCCGATCGCGATGGCGCGGTCGACGAGGCCGACGAGCTCCTGGCGGTCCTTGTCGTCGCCCGCGGCGCTCGCGGCGAGCTTGCGTACCGCGGGCAGGCCCCAGTGATCGGCGTCGACCCCGCCGCGCAGGACGTCGGCGAACGCGGCGACCGCGAACGCGAAGCGAAACTCGGTGGAGCTGTTCTCGAACGACGCGGCGGGGCCGCCGACCATCGGGATCGCGATCTCGGTGGCCGTGTCGCCCGTCGGCGGCTTGTAGCGGACGCGCATGGTCGCGATCGGGGCGTGGGCCTGGGCGCCCTTCGCGGTGAGCTCGACCTCGTAGAGCGCGGTGACCTGGTGGCCCGCGCCGACCTCGCCGGCGTCGACCGTGTCGTCGCGGAAGCTCTCGTCGGCGATGTCGCGGTTCTCGTAGCCGACGAGGCGATAGCGCGAGACGAGCGAGGCGTCGAAGTCGACCTGGAGCTTGACGTCCTTCGCGACGACCTCGAGCGTGGAGCCGAGCTGCTCCTGGAACACGCGCTTCGCGGCCGCGACCGAGTCGATGTAGAAGTTGTTACCGTTCCCCTTGTCGGCGAGCTGCTCCATCATCTCGTCCTTGTAGTTGCCCATGCCGAAGCCGATCGTCGACAGCGTGACGCCGGCCTTGGCGCGCGCGGCGATGAGCTGGAGGATCTCCTCGTGGGTGTGCGGGCCGACGTTGGCGTCGCCGTCGGTGCACACGATGACACGCGAGATCGCGCCGGGCGCCAGGCCGGCGGTGGCCTGCGCGTAGGCGAGGTCGATGCCGGACGCCATCGCGGTGCCGCCGCCGATGCGCAGCGAGTCGATGGCGGCGAGGATCTGGTCCTTGTGCGCGATGCCGGTCGCGGGCAGCACGACGCGCGAGTCGCCGGCGTACGTCACGACGGCCACGGTGTCGTTGTCGCCGAGGTTGTTCGTCAGGATGCGCAGCGACGCCTGCGCGAGCGGCAGCTTGTCGGGCTGGCTCATCGAGCCGGAGACGTCGACGAGGAACACGAGGTGCGCGGGCTTGCGCTCGGCGATCGACTTCGCGCGGGTGGCGACGCCGGCGCGCAGGACGTAGCGGCTCGGCGAGAGCGGGGACGGCGCGGCCTCGAGCGCGACGGAGAACGGCGTGCCGGGCGCGGGTTGCGGGAACGCGTAGCGGAAGTAGTTGACGAACTCCTCGACGCGGACCGACGCCTTCTCCGGGCGCGCGCCCTCCGTCAGCTTGCGGCGGGCGAGCGTGTACGACGCCGTGTCCACGTCCGCGGCGAAGGTGGACAGGTGGTCCGTGGCGGCGGCGACCCACGGGTTCTGCCCGTAATCGTGGGAGCCCTCGCTGGCGGTGACGGGCGCGCGCGCGGCGCTGTCGCGGGCGGCGGCGCTCCCGGCGGCGGCGCCGGCGGTTGCGGGCGG
>JANXOM010000192.1 GCA_025353585.1 Deltaproteobacteria bacterium | reverse complement strand
CCGTCGTGAACCGGCGCCTGCGCGCCTTCGACGACACCTCGGTCGGCTTCACCATCAAATTGATCATCGTGCATTCCTCGGTCGCCCTCGACACTGAATTTCGGGGAGGCCGGTGTCTCAGCTACGTTGGCAGAGAGGGCTGCGGCGAGCTCTGACTGTCCTCCGCGACACTCCCGTGACCTGCGGACGGACCGGGGACCCGAGCAACGGCCGTTGACTCGGCCAATTCTCAAGTTCGATCTCGGCGCCGAGAGCGATGCTTTGCAGCACGAAGACGGATGGCGAAATACTGGCCATGGTGCAAAGACCCTCGTCAAGCATCACGACTTCAGGATCGTCTTGATCGCGCTGAAGAAGGGTGCCCGCCTGGAAGAACACCAGACCGCGGGTGCCATTTCGATCCAGCCGATTCAAGGGCACCTGCACCTGCGGGTCGGCGCACAGATGATCGAGCTACCTGTTGGAGCGCTGCTCGCGCTCGATCGCGGACTCTCGCATGACGTCGAAGCGCTGATAGACAGCGTATTCGTGCTTACCGTCCACGTGGTTCCGTAATTACCCCGTGGCGTCTCCCTCGAATGCCGGATCGCAGGAGTCGTTTCACGGCGAGAAAGGCCGTGGGTCGAGGCCTCGGTATTTGCGGGCTCCATCGCGCCAGAGCGCGCGTGCTGCGCGGGCCCGGCTTCGACGGCGCTCGGTCAAGCTCGCGATGTTGCTCGCCGAGCTGAATTAGATCAGCTGGTTGCGTCGCATCCGCTCAGGGCCGCGGCTGACATTGCATTGCCAATGGCGGCTGCAGCGCCCGGGTCCACACCAAAGCCGATGGCCGCGGCGGTTGCGGCGGGCCCCACGGCCGCAGCGACGCCCTCTGGCGTGACACCCGGACTCAGCGCTCCGTACGCGGTCGCAGCGATTCCCAACCCAACACCGGGATCAAGACCGAGGGACTGAGCCGTCGAAATGCCCGCTTGCGCAGCACAGTTGGCTGCATCGACGGCCGCTTGACCCTCATTGCCATCATCACCACCATCACCGTCATCACCGTCATCGCCATCCCCGCCGCTGTCGCCTCCACCATCGCCCCCGCCGCCGTCACCGTCGGCGCGCGCTTCGTTCACGCCGAAAGAGAACGGCGTGCTCCCGATGTGTGAGCGGTTGTGAGCGTGGAACTGAATCATGATCGTGAGTACGGGCACCAGTATCTTGACGAACGCGAACTTCATCCGAGCCTCCAGAAGCAATGGGTTGAGATCATCCGATTTACGTCTCCTGCTGCGTAGGTGGGCGGCGTGACGAGCGGTTTGCGCTGCGTTGCATGAAATCGTTCGGAAATGCTATAACCCGTTGAAATAACGCCACTCCTCCAAAGCGCGGAGCGGCGCCGGGGACGAAATTCAGCACGCGACACGGGGGAGCCGGAGCCGAGGACGCCGACCGAGGTCGTGACGGCAGCGCGTGGCGCGATGAGCTACGGTGTCCGGGTGCACCATCTGGTCGACGGGATCCGGCACGCCGTGCGACAGGCCAACTGGTACGCCGCACTCGATCTTGCGCTGGCGATGCCCGGCATCTGTGCGGGGGTGGAGACGCCGCCACCCCCTGGCGTGCCCGGGAACGGCAAGGCGCGCTACGTGCGCTGGTTCACCGAGAACGTGACGTCGCTCCATGCGAGGCGCGCGAGCGTCGCGGGCGTGGAGCGCCTCGCGCTCACGGGCGACGATTGCTACGCGCTGCGCTGCGCCCACGTCGGTGACCTCGATCTCGACATCGCCGAGCCGGCGACCGGGGGCGTGCGCGCGCGCTTTCGGTTCGTCGTTCGTACAGGACAGCGCTCGCGCGATGACGACCGGCGCGCCACGCGGCCCGGCTATGCGGTCGACCTCTCCGAGCTCCTCATCGACGACGCGCTGCTCCACCTCGTGCCCCGTGAGTTCTGCGAGCTGCACCAGCTCATCCCGGTTCGCATCGACGACCGGACGTTGACCGTCGCGATGGTCGATCCGGCGAACCTCTACGCGATCGACTTGCTGGAGACGCTCGCGCAGCAGCCTGTCGAGCCTGTCGTGACCTCGGCGGCTGGTCTCGAGGCCGCTTTGCAGCGCGGCTACGACAAGGCGCCTGCCGCCAGTGCCGTGGCCCTGGTGGACGTCTCCGAGCTCTGCGCGCACATGAGCGCGGCCGTCGAAGCCTGGCTTGCAAAGGTCGCCGATCCGCTGATGCGCGAGCGGACCGCCGGTCTCCGGTCGATCGCATTTATCTGATCCGTAAACTTCGCGTGCCGCCGGACCCGCGGGCCGGGGCGATGGCGCGCCGCGCCCGTGCGACCAATTTGCTTGTCGCGCCTCGTAAAACCAGCGATACGACGCGCCATGAACGGTTGGTTCGGGCAAACGGCGTCGGCGTTGGTCATCGCGTGCGCGGTGGGGTGTGGGCCGTCCGTGAGCGAGGTCAAGACCGCGCGCGACACGACCTATCGGGCGCCGTCGGCGGCGCTGTTCGAGCTCGCGCAGCACGCGGCCGAGGAGGAGTACAAGATCGGCGAGGTCGACCTCGCCGGGTCGCGCTTCCTCACTGTCCCGCGGATGTACACGCGCGAGGGGACGCTCGAGACGCCGGGCGCGGGCGGCGTGATCCTGATGCGGCCGGGATCCGTCGAGCTGGCGTTCATGGTCGAGCTGGTCCCCGCGGGCGAGGGCGCGTTCACGGTGCGCATCACGCCGAAGACCGACTGGGGCCTCACGGAGAGCTACGCGCCGGGCGACCTGCGGACGCCGGGGTTCATCGGTGGCCGCGCGGACGCGCTCGCGGTCCGGATCTACGACCTCGGCCGGGCCTACGCGGCGCCCGTCGCGCCGCGACCGTAGCGGCGGGCGTCGCGCTCGCCACACCGAAGACGCCGTGCTCGCCATGTTCCATTCCCGCACGAGCGTGCTCGCCTCCATGCCGCCCGAGCTCCTTGCGGTCCGCAAGGACGATCCCGTCGATGCCTACGGCGTGACGGCGCCCGCGAAGGGAGAGGCGTACCTGTGGGGCTGGGTCCCGCAAGATGATCTCCTGCGCCGGGTTCCATGGAGCGCGGTCCTGGGCTTGAAGCGAGTCCCGGCGCGGTGATGCGGTGATCGCGGCCATCGATGTCGACTACGCGGTGGCGACCGCGACCGCGCGGGCCGCGTGCGTACGCTTCGCCGACTGGCGCGACGCGGCGGAGCTCGATGCGCGCGTCGTGACGGTGCCGCTGGCCGCGGCGTACGTGCCGGGCGAGCTGTACCGGCGCGAGCTGCCGGCGGTCGTCGCGGCGCTGCGCGGCTTCGCGGACGACGCGGACGTGATCGTGGTCGACGGGTACGTGTGGCTGACCGGCGTCGGCGCGGGCCTCGGTGCGCATCTCCACGAGGCGCGCGGCCGTCGCGGCGCGGTGATCGGCGTCGCGAAGACGACGTGGTCGCGGCCCGCGCTCCCCGACGAGCCCGCCGCGTGGCGCGCGGTCGATGTCATGCGCGGGGACAGCACACGGCCGCTGCACGTGACGGCGGTCGGCATCGCGCCGGACGTCGCGGCGGCGCGGGTCGCGGAGATGCACGGTCCGTATCGCCTGCCGACGCTGCTCAAGCGCGCCGATACGCTCGCGCGCGGCCGCTGATCTGCGCCGATGCTACGCTCGAGGCGTCATGACCTCCGCGAGGCGCGCTGACGCTCGCATGCTCGGTGCCCACAACGTCCTCGTGTGCCTGTCCGCGGACGCGGGCGCGGTGACGGGCTTCGCGGGGACCGTGGTGACGCGGGGCGCGCTCGCGCAGGGTACGGCGGACCTCGCCGGCACGAGCGTGTATCTGTGCGGCGGTCTCTCTCGCCTCGGGGCGATCGATCTCGAAGCCGCCGACCGCGTGCTCGTGATCGCGGACATGTGCACGAACCTCGGCGGGCTCCCTCGTGACCGCTGGCAGAGCATCGATGTCGGCCAGGTGCCGATCCGCGTGCACGGCCTGGGCGTGCTGTATCCCCGCTTCTTCGACCCGGCGGTCGACTACTTCAAGCTCGTCACCTCCGAGCACGTCTTCCAGTCGCTGACCGAGTCGACCAAGCCGTCGGCCGCGCATCGCACCGGCATCTACCTCACGCCGGTCGAGCCCCGCGGCGACGAGCTGCACTTTCGGCTGCTGCGTTGTTCGACGAACCTCGCGGGCCCGACCGAGAACTTCCGCGCCAGCGATCGCGAGCTCGTGAGTGCATTGAACGCCGAGGCTCGGCACATCTTCGACGCGTATGCGCCGCTCAATCACGTGCTCGCGCAGGCCTATCACAACACACCTGCGCGCCCCGATCGCCGCCAGACAAAGGCCCGCATCTCCGCGCACGCCGACAAGACCAAGGACATGCCGGCCGATGGCGTGATGGCGTTCTGCACCTTCTACGATTCGACTGACAAGCTGTCGGCGCTTGCGGGCGATCCGTTCGACCGCAGGTACAAGGGCGCGAGCGGGCTCACGCGGCTCCGGTTCCGGCGGAAGGAGTCGGCGGTCGCCGACGCTTCGATGCCGGAGCAGTTCACCGTGACGCTGTATCCGCACTCTGCGTTCTTCATGCCGCTGTCGACGAACCGGCTGTACACGCACGAGATCCAGGCGTCGGCGCTCCCCGCCGAGCTGCTCCCAACGCGGCTGGGCTACGTCGTGCGCTGCGCCGACGCACAGGCCGTCCACGCCGGCGGTGCGACGCTGCTGGAGACGGCGGGGACGCGCGTGCCGCTCGAGCCGGCGACGCCCGAGAGCGTGGTCGCGCTGCGCGCGCTCTATGCGAGTGAGAACCGGAGCACCGACTACATCGATTATGGCGGGCAGCTCGCGTTCAGCATGAATCAGGGCGACTACCTCGCTCCGACCTACCATCCGTCGGACGAGCTCGCGGCGTACACCCTACCTGCGGAAACGACGGTGTACGACGAGCTCCTCGCGGCGAGCCGGCTCGAGGAGGTCGCGGCGGGCCGGCACGCGAGGGTGATCGTACGCGTCGGCGCGGAGGGCGCGGTGCCGATCGTGCGCACCACGACTCGCTACCGCGGCCCGGCGCGTGCGTTCGGCGCCGTCCACGACCGGCTGGCGCAGCAGATCCGCAAGCGGGCGGCGCTCGCCCACGGCTTCAACAACCTGCTCGTCGAGCTGTACACCGACGCGTACACGACCATGGCTGGGCATTGCGATCAGGCGCTGGACCTCGCCGACGACTCCGCCATCGCGATCTTCTCGTGCTACCGGCGCCCGGAGTCGGTGGAGTCAGCGCGCGTGCTTGTCGTCGAGGGCAAGGAGCCGGGCGCGGGGGCGACGTTCGAGATCCCGCTGCTCCACAACCGCGTGGTCGTGTTCTCGCTCGGAACCAATCGGCGCTTCCGCCACAAGATCATCATGCAGCCCGGCGCGCGCGCGGGCGGCAACGACTGGCTGGGCGTCACGTTCCGCACGTCGAAGACGCTGGTGCATCACCGCGACCGGGCGCCGACGTTCGTCGACGGCGCGCCCCTCACGCTCGCGACCGAGGATCAGGCGCGCGCGTTCTTCCAGCTGCGCCGCCGCGAGAACCACGAGCTCGCCTTCCGGTATCCACCAGTTCCCTACTCGATCAGCGAGAGCGACCTGTTGCCGGTCGAGCGCGGCGACTGAGTAGCGCGCAGCTCCTCTGGCGTCACACCGACGGCAAGCGCATGTGCGCTCGCTGGCCGGCGGCGACGGTCACCGTTGCCGCCCGGGTGGCCACCCCGGGCGTCCGACGCGTCCCCGCGCGCGTGGTCTCCCCGTCGCCGCCGCCGACGGCATCGGCGACGGGCGCGCCCGTTTCGTCGACCGCGTGGACGCGAAGAGTGATGCTCGTGGAACGACCGCGGGACAACGCTTGGTCCGTTGCGGGCCGGAGCGAGGTCGGCGTGGCACGCAAGCCGGTGCGCCGGTCCCCGAATGGACGCGCGGACGGAATGGCGTGCGGGCCGTAAAGCGCCGGCCGTGATGAACATTGCCGGCGCGGCGCGGGGCGTCGTCGCGTAAGCTGCCGGCATGCGCGTCGCCTTGCTTGCCCTGCTTCTCGCCGGTTGCGGCGGTCAGATGTCCACGCCAGCCCAGGTAGACGCGCCACCGTCGCCGGCGATCGACGCGCCGCGCGGGGGCCCAGACGGGCAGCTCGACTACGATCACTGCGACTCGCCCGCCGGCACCGCGGTGCTGACCGCAGCGCACCAGGATCTGCAGCCCCAGTACGCGCGCATGTACGCGGGCGGCCTCTTCACCGGCGGGGGCGATTCCGGCGGGCCGCCCGGCTTCGAGCTGCGGCCGTACTTCACGAACGACTCGCTCCCCACGCCCGCCGCCGTCATCAACTGCTCGGGCGGCTCGGACTGCGCGACGGTCGGCATCGTCGTCGCGGTCGACTTCGACCCCGGGAACGAGCTCGGTGTGCACCCCGCGCAGCTGCGTGACAGCGCCTCCACCTGGCAGGCCACCGGCACGGTCACCCTGACTGACTTTGTCTATCCCGAGCAGGCGGTGGGCCATGTCGCGGGCTCGATCCACGTCGACTCGACGACTCCGCTCGTGACCATCGACGGCACGTTCGACCACGCGTTCTGCGTCGGCCTCGTCGCCGCCGTCCTCTGATTGCCCCCGGCGGCGTCCCCAACTGCGATACACTGGCGGGGATCCATGGCGCGGCTCGTCTTGCACGCCACTCTCGCCGCGGCGGTCGCGCTTGGCGCCGGCGGCTGCTACGGGCCGCACGTCGCCGACTGCGCGTACGCGTGCAACTCGACCCCCGACTGCCCCGACAGCACCACGTGTGATGTCGGTCGCCATGCGTGCCGCACGTCCGATTCTACGGGTGCGTGTGGCGCGGCGGCCGATGCCGCGCCGACGGATACGCGAGTCGCCGAGGGCCTCGGTCCGATCGATGCGGTGACGGATTCGCCGACGGATGCCCCGTGGCGGATCGTTCAGACCAACGGCAACGACACGGGGGTGATTGCGGTCATGCCCACGCTGGAAGGCAGCACGCTGATCGTCGCGGGTCAGTTCGGCAACACCGGCCTCCTCGACGTGAGCGACGACGCGGGCAACAAGTACGTCCGGATCGACAACTCCACCGCCATATTCGATGGCCCGGGCTCGCCCGGCGTGGAGCTCTGGTTCGCGTCGGCCGCGCATGGCCACGCGACCAAGATCACCGCCACCGGCCCGGCCACCGCGTCGCCGTTTCCCGCCGTCGCGTGGGAGGTGGCCGGCCTCGGCGGGCCCACCGACTCGATGCCGGTGGCGGCCGTCCTCAGCGGCCAGGCGGCCACGCTCGATCCGACGAGCCCGCCGCTCACCGCGACGCGATTCGGCGAGCTGATCATCACCGGCACCGACTTCGAGACGGGCCTCGAGAACCTCTCGGTCGGCTTCACCGAAGACTCGGTGGTGGACGGCGACGGCTGGGCGCACCTGACCTCACCCGTGTCGCCGCCGGGCACGTACCAGGCGACGTGGCGGCTCGGGACGCCGGGCCGCTACTGCGCGACCGCGGCCGCGTTCGTCGTCGGCCCGTAGGCGCGGCCGGGTGGCCTGGCGGTAACAACGCGCGCCGTGCGTGCTGCTGATCCGGCAGCAGATAGGCGCGCCGGTTCAGCAACCTGCGACACCGGCCGAACTGTCTTCGCCCGTCCCGTCCTTCGGTGACACCACCCCAGTATCGGGATGTCGGTCGGCCTCCACGTCATTCCGCCGTGGCTGGTGATCTGGGTCCGGCGCCCGATCCGGGTCGATCTCTGCCTCCTCGATCGATTCGAGGCCAACGCGGACAACAGCGGTGTCCTGCTGACGTGCGGCGAGCTGACCGTGGCGCTCGAGGTCGCGGACGGCCCCGACGTGCCCGCGCGAATCGTCGGTGACGCGGCTGCGCTGGTCGGGGCGCCCGGTGGAGAACATCTCGAGCGGCCCGGGGACGGCCGGTTGCAGGCCGCGCTGGTGCGCATGGTGCTCACTGCCGTCGACCGCGCCGGGCCCGCTGTCGTCTAGAGCTTCTGGACCGCGCGTTCACGTGACGGGGACGCGCCGCCGATCGTCTGGTCGGCCATGGCCTACGCGCTCGCGCATCCGATCGCATGGCGGGGCTCGCCCTCGTCGACGCAACGGCGGAGCGCGCCGCGGCGGCGATCACTTACCTCCCGGTCTCGAGGTCATGGCGCCGACTCCAGCGGTTCATTCGACACACCGCATGACCGCGGCCGCCCGCCCGCCGGCCAGGGACTCGAGGCCGGCTCGCGTGCGTTCGGCGTGGCGGAGCGTTCCCGCCGCCGCAGATCGACTACCTAGGGGTGGAGCTTGACGTGCTGGTGCGCGACGCTTCGCTGCGCGCTGACGGCGACCATCACCTGCCCCCCGAGCGCGGAGCTGGGATCGCGAGCGCCGTCGGTGCGCGCGTACGGCGACCGACCGGCCTCGGCCAGCGCGTCGAGGTGCAGCGCGTGCGGCAGCGGATGGCCGACGCGCACCTGGGCGCCGGCGGCGGTGTCGAGCGCATCTCCCGCGTCGCGCTGCCACGTCTGCGTACGGGCGATGAACGGCGAGACCGCGAGCGTCGTGTCGCGGTGCGCGCCGAGCGCCACGCCGAACAGGCCGGCCGCGCGCGTCTCGAGCGCGACGTTGCCGTCGAACGTCGCGTAGAGCTCGTGCGAGAGCGTCGTGCTCCCGGTGTAGCGCCCCACGTGCACGCCGAACGTCCCCTCGCCCGCGAGCGTCCGGACCGCGGGGAGGCCCGACGCGTCCACGGTCTCGCTGTACGAGCTCACCGTCTGGCCGTTGACTTGCGTCGAGCCGGTCTGCGTCGTGCGGCCGCCCGCCCACTCCCAGCCCGCGTGCCCGCTCGCGTACCAGTCGCCGCGGTCCACGCGCGCGCGCGCGGGGAACACGCCGGTCACGACCGCGCCGAGATCGCTGTCGCCGGCCTTGAGCGCATCGCTCGTGACGACGAGCGCGTCGAGCTGTAACGCGTGCGTGTGCTGGTAGGTGAACAGCGCGAAGTCGAAGTCGATGTCGACGATCCGGCGCTCGACGTTGCCGTCCGTCTGCGCGGTCTCGCCGTGGCCAAAGGTCATGTGAAACAGCGAGTAGCGGTTCGCGTCGCCGACCGGCCCGAGCCCCATCTCGACGCTCTGGTAGTGTGCGGTGTACGGGCGGCGCCACAGGGAGCGGCGCGCGTCGATCGCCGGCACAAGCCCGACGGAGCGGTCGCCGCGCAGCCGGAGGAACACGGCAAGATCGAGGCACAGGTCGTAGCGCGCGACGCCCGCGAGCGGGGCCGCGTCGTCGCCGCCCGCGTGCAGCACGCCCTGCACGGAGCCACGCGCGAGATCGCAGCTGTAGCCCATGACGGCGGCGGACGCGCCGGCGCCGAGGCCGAGGCCCGTCGTCCCCGCGATCGCCTGCGCGTACGCAGTGCCGGCCGCGGCAGGGCGGTCGTCGTCGGCGCGGTCGTCGCCCACGTCCTGGAGCGAGGGCAGGGCGAGCAGGGGGACGCCGAGCGCGAGCTCCGGGGGCAGGCCCGGCAGGCTCGGGGACGCGGTGGGCACGGGTGCGTGGACTTCGTCGGCGTACGCGGCCGCCGCCCCGAGCACCGTGGTGGCCAGGCAGATCCGGAAGACGAGCAGGGGGCGCATCGTGGTGTCGGATTGCAACCCCGAGGCCGCCGCGAACACGGTGCTCGACGCCTCACGCACGCTGCGGCATGTCGAAGACCTACCAACTTGTCAGGCGCGGGCGCGAGGACGGGGCCGCGCGTCGAGTAGTCTGGCAGCGAGGTGTTAGATGTCTGGCTCCGACAAGAGAAAGCAGTCGCTGTACTTCCCCGAGGATATGCTGGCCGAGATCCAGCACGAGGCCCAGCGTCTCGATCGCTCGCTGTCGTGGGTCGTGCAGCACGGATGGAAGTTCGCGCGCGCGAAGCTCAAGGAGTTCCCGTCGAGCACTGACGAGCCCGGCTCGTTGCCGGATCCCGCCGAGGAGTAGCCGGCTCCCGTCCTCGACGCGGCGGCACCGTCGTTCTCGACGGCGGCGGCACCACGCTGCCGCGCTCGTTCGACATCGATGACCTCGCGGCGTGGACGACCTACGATCGGATGCGCTTCGCCAGCGCCAGCTCGCTCGTGCTGACGCTCCCCGCCGGCGGCGAGCTCGTCGTTCCCGTGCCGATCACCCACATCCCCGTCTCGCGGTGAGCCACGCCGGTCACCGTCGGCGAACGAAGCGCCACTCGCGGAACTCGCCGACCTCCTCGAAGCCGAGGCCGCGGTAGCACGCGAGCGCGGGCGCGTTGTCGGCCCGCACGTTGAGGCCGATGACGTCGACCTCGGTGAGCAACCGCCGGCACAACGCGCCCGTGATGCGCCGGGCCAGGCCGCGCCCCGCGAGCGTCGCCGCGCGTGGCGACGTTGCCGATCGCCGCGACGCGCTTCGTCGGCGAGTACACGTGGACCCCGGCGATCGCGGCGAGGCCGTGCGCGTCCCAGAGCGCGAGGTACGGCCCGCGCTCGAGGCTCGCCGGCTCGAACCAGTGGCCCGGGTAGTGGGCCGCGTAGATCGCCGCGGCCCGCGTGGCGTCGGCCGCCGACAGCGCCACGACATCTGGACCGGCACCCGCATCCCCGCGCAGCGCTGCGAGCCCGAGCTTTCCGGTTCTCGCCGAGGAGCTCGCCCGCAATTCCGCCGCGAGCGGCACCTCGAGCCCGGGCGTCAGGTGCGCGTAGCACCGCGAAGCCGAGCAGGCGTGGTCCGGCTGGACGGCGGAGCAGGGCACCAAGCCGCTCGCCAAGCGCGACATCAGGATGACCTCGCCAGGCAAGGTAACCTTCGGTGGCTACGTCGCGACTCCGACCGCGCCGTTCAAGCTCTCGAGCCTCTTCGTGGACCTGTCATGGTTCTGATCCCCGCCTTCATCTGCACGCATGGCCAGCATTTCCGCTCGCGCTCGTGGAGCGGTCCGTTCGTCTCGCGGTCGGGCGGCCGGAGCTCGAAGCCCTGGGTTACGTGGTGGAGTACCTCGTCGCTCATCGCCAGGGACCCGCTCGCACGGCCGAGCTGATGCGCCGAGTCGACGTCAGCGCGCCGCAGCCCTCGGCGTCCGTGGTGCAGCCGACCGACGGGGCCGCCGAGCTCGGGGATGGCCCGATCAACTGGATGCGCTTGACGGGAGCGCTCCCCGATCCGGCCGATGCATACCTCGTGGCGACGACGTTCACCGATGCGATGCTGGAGATCCCCCGGGCGGCGCTGATCGAGCTGGTCGAGCAGATCGGTGCGCTCGACGATGCGGCTCATGCGGAGCCGAGCGAGCCCCGGCTGGACACCGCGCAGACGTTGTCGGAGCGGCCGCGCGCGCCCGCCGTGACCGAATATGACCGGCTCTTCGGAATTTTCGGCCGGGACGCGCAGGTCACGGCCTACATCTCCCGCGTGCTGGCCGGGGGGGCGTAATGACAGCGGTGGCGGTCGTGACTGACGTGCTCCTCGAGATCGAGGCGATGGCGCAGGCCCTCGACGCGCTGGATCGGACCGCACGCCGGGGACCAACGCCCTACGCCAACCCCGAGATCGCCGCCGAGATCGCGGTACGGCGGCGGCGGTTGCTGTTCGAGCTCGAGGCCGCCGGCCTGCTCGCGCCGAGCGACCCGGGCATGCGCGCACGGCTGATCTCCTCTGGGCTCGCGACGCTGATCGGCTACCACGACGCAGCGCGCGCAATGCGGCGCTACCTCGCATCGCCTGCGCGTGCGCACGTCATCGGTGCGTCGCCGCCGGGGGGGCTCCTCGACGCGGCGATCTCACTGGACTTGTTCCGGGCGCCGACGTCGTACGTGGCCGAGGGCGATAGCCCGGAGGAGTGGCTCGCGCGGTGCGAGGCGGCTTCACGAGCAAGCCCACCGTCGCGCCCACCGGACGGGTCTTCACGCCGGTCGCGGGCCAGCTGCACGAGCTGCGGTACCGCATGGAGGCGAGCGCCACCCCGAAGCTCTGGCGCGCGCTCCGCGACGGGGACCCCGAGCTCGACGCGCCAGCCGTTGTTGCCGTCGAGGAGCTAAACAGCGTCCCGCGCCCTCCGTTCCCGCTCGAGCGCGTGATCAATGGCGGCAGCTACCAGATCATAGCTCCCCTCTGGGGCGACGCGGAGCGCGGCTGCTATCGCGGCATTCGAGTGCTCGACGGTGTATCCGTCCTCATCACGCTGGGCAGCCCGCAGACGGCGTCGCGAGACGAGCTCCTTGCCGCGCTCGCGCTGACGGAGCCACTCGTCGCCCCCCCTGCGTGGCGTCAGCGAGCTCGTGGCGGTTGGCGAAGCCCCGGCGTCCGTTTTGGTCGAGGACGCGCCCGCTGGAGAGCCCCTCACGCTTCGACGGCTCCCGCTCGCGCTCCGCGACGCCGCTCAGCTCGGCCTCGAGATTGCCCAGATACTCGCGGGCGCCCGCGCACGCGGTGAGATCCTGTGGGGGCTCCGCCCCGAGCTCATTTACGTCGACGCCGGCGGACGGCTGACCGGGCTGGCGCCTTGGTGCGAGCGCTTCTGGGCCCTCGCACCCACGCCGGGAACGGGCGTCCTGCCTTGCTTCGACGACCTCTATCTCGCCCCGGAGATCCTCGCGGGTGGGATCGCGAGCCCGGCGTCGGACATGTTCTCCCTCTGTGTAACGCTGGCGACCGCGGCGTCGAACGCGCATCCATTCGCGGCGCGATCGTATATGGCCCAGATCACCGCGATCGCGACCGGCGCACGTGGTCCGTGGACGGGGCCGCCGGAGCTCGCCGCGTTGCTCGAGCGCGGCCTCGCGGTCGATGGCACGCGGCGGCCGACACCGACCGAGCTTGTCGCGATCCTTCGCCCTCTCGTGGGAGCTTGATCCGTGCGCTCGCCGATCACCGTCGCGCTTCTGGCCCTCTCCGCCTGCTGGCATGCGACGGACGCGCCGCCGGACCCGCCCGCGCCGATTGCTCGTCAAGGTCGGCGCGTGCCGACGGGCCCGCTCGCGCTCGAGGTCCTGGTCTCGACGCCGCACATCGCGATGGCGACACGCGAGCGGGTGGAGGTCGGGCTCCGTGCAACCAACCTCACGCATGCTCCGTTCGATCCGGGCCTCCACTCGTGCGAGCTGCTGGTCAACGGCGAGCCGTCTGTGGACTTCCGGGCGGCGGTTGGCAACGGGAGCTTCGAGCCCGAGTGGACCTGGCTTCCGGCCGGCCAGTCGGTCGCCATGACGCGTCCGCTCGGCGATCTGTTGTTCGACCATCCGGGCCCCTACACGCTCGTGTTGCGCCTGGGCTCGGCCTCATCCAACGCGGTTCAGGTTCGGGTCGATCCCTGATCGCCCGGTCAACTCCGCACGCGCGGCAGCTGCTCCAGCGCGGGGATCGAGGGCAGAAAGCAGTACCCGCGCCGCGCACGCGCACCAGGCGCGGCACGTCGGTGAGGCGGATGCTGAGAGCTCGGCGGACGCTGTTCGGCCGCCGCGAGCCCTCGAGGAGTCGCGGATCCACCTCCGCGACAACGGTCGTCGCCTGCGTTTCAGCGCTCGCAGGATCGCGCGCCAGCCTGGTAGCGTGATCCGCGATGCCGACCCAGAGCCGCCCGACGAACCGCTCGTTCCCCGCGCCCGCCATCATCCCGGTGCTCCCGTATCCGGACGTGCGCGCGGCGGTCGCGTGGCTGGGGGACGTGTTCGGGTTCGTCGAGCGGCTGCAGATCGCGGCGCACCGCGCGCAGCTCGACATCGGCGCCGACGGCGCGATGATCGTGGCGGAGTACATCGACAAGGCGCGGCGCCCGACCGCCGGCGCCGACCACGCGACGCACGCGGTGATGGTCCGGGTGGCGGACGTCGATGCGCATCACGCCCACGCGGTCGCGCGCGGCGCGCGGATCCTCGCGGGCCCCGAGACCTATCCGTATGGCGAGCGGCAGTACATGGTGGCGGACCTCGGCGGTCACCACTGGACGTTCTCGCAGACGCTCGCCGACGTGCACCCGAGCGAGTGGGGGGACGCGGAGGTCATCCTCGAGGTGACAGCGTGAGCGGGCGCGCGATGCTCGCGGTGATGCTCGCGGCGTGTGGCGCCGGGAGCCCCGCGCCCACGACGCCACTGTCGTCCGACGGTACCCAGCTCCGCGATGCCGCTGGCCGCATCGCGCTGCTGCGCGGCATCAACGCGCGCATCGGCGGTGTGTTCGACGTCGATTTCACGGACGGCCGGATCGCCGTGGAGTCGGTCCCGCCGCTCGCCGCCGCGGACTGCCAGCGCATGCGCGCGCTCGGATTCGATCTGCTGCGCTTGCCGATCAACTGGAGCGCGATCGAGCCCGCGCAAGGCACGTTTGACGAGGCGTACCTCGCGCGCGTGGACGCCGCGATCAGCTGTGCGGCCGACGCCGGGCTCCTCGTGCTCGTCGATCTGCACCAGGACGCTTACTCGAAGGAGATCGGCGAGGACGGCGCGCCGCTGTGGGCGATCCAGCCGCCGCCGACCACGCTGCTCGGGGGCCCGCTGACCGACCTCGGCGCCCGCCGCACCTCAAGCCAGGTCACGGCCGCGTTCACGACGTTCTTCGATCCCACCGACGCCGCCGGCCTCCAGACCGCGTTCGAGGACATGCTCGCCGTCGTCGGTGCGCGCTGGGCCGATCACCCGGCCGTCATCGGGTTCGAGCTCTACAACGAGCCGCCCGTCGGCGACGCCGAGGTCACCGCGTTCCACCTCGCGGCCGCGGCGCGCGTGCGGGCCGTGGCGCCGGCGAAGCTCGTGCTGTTCGAGCCGAGCGCGGTCCGTAACCTCTTCGACACTGCGCCGCTCGCCACGGCCGCCTTCCCGACGGCGGATTCGGTCTACTCGCCCCACATCTACACGTACGTCTTCGACAGCGACCCGGCGCGCCTGCAGAACCTCGCGCCCGCCGATCTCGAGGGGAGCGTGCAGCACGCGCGCGCCGAGGCCGATGCGTGGCACACGCCGCTCGTGATCACCGAGTACGGGATCGGCCCGACGTACGCTAACGCCGATCTATGGATGGGGCTCGAGGCGCAGCTCCACGATCAGTACCTGGCGAGCGATGCCTTCTGGCTATGGAAAGAGGAGAGCCAGGGCGCGTGGGGCGTGTTCGAGCCGGCGGTGGGATCCGATGGCGCCGTGACGTTCACCGAGCGACCGCAGGTGGTGGCGTGGGTCTCCCGCGTGCACGCGGCGCGCATCGCGGGCGACGTGGTGACGAACAGCTACGATTGGACGACGGACGCGCTGCGCCTCGAGGTCAAGCGCGGCTCGACCGGCGGGACGCCACACGCGATCTACGTGCCGGAGCGCGCGGCGACGAGCTTCGCGATCGCCTGTGATGGCGTGGCGGTCGGCGCGGCGCGCGAGCCGGCGACGGGGCTCGTGTCGGTCGCGTGTGACGGCGTCACGACCGTCGCGCCGTGACGCGCGAACGCGAAAGATTTCCGGTGACGCCAGGCCGCGGGGCGACTCCACCAGGGGGCAATGACCCGTACCGCGCATCGCTCCTCCCCCTCCCTGACGCCCACCCGCCTCGCTCTCGCTGCGACCGTCGCCGCCCTCGCGGCTGCGCCGAGCCTCGCCGTCGCCGCGCCGCTGCCCACGCAGCTCGACCCGACGGTCCTCTCCGTCCTGAACGCGAACATGACGACCACCACGCCCGGCATGGCGGCGGCGGTCCTCGTCAACGGCAAGATCTACTACAACCAGGCCGGCAAGCGCCGCACGGGCTCGACCCCGAACGCGCTCGCCACCGACCGCTGGCAGATGGGCTCGATCTCGAAGGTGATGACGGGCGAGTGGATCGAGCGCTACGTCGAAGCCGGCTACATCGACTGGACGACGCAGCTCGGCGACGTGATGCCGGAGCTGTTCACGGCGAACCCGTCGAATCCGTATCGCCACGTCACGCTCGCCGAGCTCATGTCGCACACGTCGGGCATGCCGTACTCGCCGGCGACGTGCACGATGTGTCCCGACAACGAATTCCAGAGCCTCCCGTACATCCCGGACCGGCGCTACAACTACGTCAAGGAGGCGATCAAGGACGCGCCGCTGTTCCCGCCCGGGACCGTGGCGACGTACGACGGCGGCGCGATCATCGCGACGGCCATGCTCGAGCGGATCCTCGGCGCCTCCTACGAGCAGTCGATGTCGACGTTGTTCATCGCAGCGTCGATGGGGAACTCCGCCGACTTCAACCCGCTGTCGGCGGCCTACCCGAACGTCACCGGCATCTTCTCGCACATCTGGGATGGCTACCTGTTCAGCGCCGGCTCGGTCCCGCAGGCGCCGGTCGACATGCACGTGCTCCGATCGCCGGTCGGCGGCGTCAACGCCTCCCTCATCGGCATGGCGAACTTCGCGAGCTACGCGATGACGAGCGACCCCGACCAGTGGCAGGGCATCGGGCGCAGCGGGTTCACGTCCACGGGATGGGTCCTGACGATGAACGACACGGCGAGCGGCGAGCAGCTCTGGCACAACGGCAGCAACGGGAGCAACTGCTCGGAGATGATGGTGTGGCCCGAGCGCGGCGTCGCGGTCATCGTGGCGACGAACTACGTGGATGCGCTCAACAGCTCGCAGTCGAACCAGGTCAGCGCCGTCGTGGCGGGACTCACGAGCAAGCTCTCGACGTGGAACGCGCCGGCGCCGGTCTCGCCGTTCGTCAGCGCGCCGACGTATCAGCTGCCGCTCGCGAGCGTGGCCGCCTCCAACGTGTACGGGTGCAGCGGCGCGGTCTCGACGTACCCGAACGACGCCGCGTGCGGTCAGGCGGCGTACAAGGGCTACAAGGCTTTCGACGGCAAGTTTGCCACGCGCTGGGCGACGGACAGCGGGGTCACGAGCGCGTGGATCCAGGCGACGATCGCGCCGAGCACGGTCACCGGCATGACGCTGAGCGAGGGTGGGCCATACGAGAACGCGTATCGGATCACGAGCTTCACGGTCTACCTGTGGAGCAGCGCCACGAACGCATGGTACGTCGCGCACACGGGCACGACGATCGGCGCGCAGCGCAAGGTCGTGTTCGCGCATCCGTTCACGAACATCACGAAGGCGTACGTGGTGGTCAGCACGGCCGGGTCGGGGCTGACCGGACCCACGCTGCAGGAGCTGCAGCTCACCGGGTCGTGAGTCCGGATCGGCGCGCGGTGAGCGACCGTACGAGCGCCTCGGCGAGGGCGTCGTCGCGCTGGGTGGTGCGCGCGGTGGAGAACGTAACGAGGGCGGCGCCGAGGTCGCGGGCGAGGCGTTCGACCGCGTCGAGCCGGCCGCGCTGGTGGAGCTCGCGCTGCAGCGTGGTGCACGCGTAGCGCACGCAGATCGACGGGCGATGCGCGACGGCGAGCGAGCACCCGACCGGTCCGCGAAACGCGCAGCCTGCTTGGTCCTCGGTCGGCCGCACCAGGTCGCGCGCGCGGGTGCCGGTGAGGGCGAGCGCGGCGGTCTCGTCGGCGGAGAACACGAGCTCGGTGCGCCCGCTGCAGCAGTCGCCGCCGGCGTAGGCGCCGCGCTCGGCGGGCTTGCCGCGCGCGCAGGTGCTGCATGCGCGGACGGCGCCGGTGGCGGCGGCGAGGGCGAGCTTGAGGGCGAGGACGCGGTCGGCGGCGGCGCGCTCGGCGGCGCTCGGCGCGTGCTCGGCGCGCAGGCCGCGGCGGATCGCGCGGACCTCGTCGGCACGCGGCTGGCGCTGGCGGAGCCGCGCGAGCGGGACGAACCACGAGGCGCCCATGCGGCCAGTCTCTTAGATCGGCTTCGCGAGGTACAGCGCGATCTCGCCGGGCGCGTACGCATCGTAATAGGTGGTGTCGAGGCCACAGAGCGCGTAGCCGAGGCGCGCGTACGCGGCGATGCCGGGCACGTTCACGCTGCTGGTCTCGAGCCACACGCGGCGCGCGCCGCGCTTCTTGCCGTACGCCTCCGCCTCCACGAGGAGCGCCCGCCCGACGCCAGTGCGCCGCGCCTCGGGGGCGACGTAGAGGTGCCACAGCACGAGCCGCCGGTGCCACGCCTCGTATGCGACGGCCGCGAACCCGACGATCGCGCCGGCCACATCCTCCGCCACGAACCCGACCTTCCACTGCGCCCACTCGGCGAACGCCTCGGCGATGGAGAACCGCTTCACGAGGGGCGTGTCGAGGGCGCGCTCCACGAGCCGGAGCTCGCGTGCCGTGGCGACCACGTCGAACACGCTGCGCGTCTCGAACGCGGTCTCGAGCGACAGCACGCCCGCCCGGTCCCGCTCCAGCTCCAGCGCCCTCACCCCCGCCGGGGACGCTGTCACGTTTGTCAACTCTGGCATGATCAGCTTCTCCAATGCTTACGCACTCTTACCCGGGGACGCTGTCAAGTTTGTCAACTTTGCGAAGGCCTGGAGCGCTGTCCGCAACGCGGACAAAGTGAACGCCACCCAACGCCGCGCAGCTAGCGTTGACAGACTTGACAGCGTCCCCGGGTAAGTGCTTGACATGACTCGACTCTGCGTCGAGGCCAGAGTTGACAAACTTGACAGCGTCCCCGGGGGCGGGGGCTACGCGACGGAGAGGATGACCTTGCCGCGCTGGCCGCCGGCCGCGACCTGGTCCTGCGCCTGCTTCGCCTCGGCGAGCGGGAAGCGCGCGCCGACCGCGACCTTCAGCGTGCCGGCGGCGACGAGCTTGCCGTTGCTCTCGAGCGCGGGGAGGTTGCGGTCGCTCGGCTGGCCGGCCGAGAACGGGATGCCGAGCGCCTGCGCGCCCATGTCGGCGATGGTCACGATGCGCGTCTTGCCGCCGCGTAGCTCGATCGAGACGGGCAGGGCGCCCTTGCCCGCGGCGTCGAGGACGGCGTCGATGCCGTGCGGTGCGCCGGGCCGCGCCGGCAGCTTCAGCGCCGCGATGCGCTCGGCGAGGCCGGCGCCGTACGTCACGGGCGTCGCGCCGAGCGAGCGCACGTAGTCCTGATCGGCCGGGCTCGCCGTCGCCACCACGCGCGCGCCGCGCAGCACCGCGAGCTGCACCGCCATCGCCCCGACGACGCCCGCGCCGCCGTGGATCAGCACCGTGTCGCCCGTCGTCACCGCGAGCTGCGCGAGCACGCGCTGGGCCGTGTCGGCCGCGACCGGCGTGGCCGCCGCGACCTCCCACGCGAGGTCCGCTGGCTTGCGCACGACCTGCGAGGCGAGCGCGTACTCCGCGTACGCCCCGGTATCGCTCCAGCCGAACACCTCGTCGCCGACGTTGAACCCGATCACGCCGCTGCCCACCTCGTCGATCGTGCCCGCGAGCTCCATGCCCGGTGTCGCCGGAAACGTCGTCGGCATGAAGTCCTTCATCGCGCCCGAGCGAAGCTTGAGCTCCATCGGGTTCACCCCGACGGCGTGCACGCGCACGCGCACCTGGGTCGCGGCCGGATGCGGCTCGGCGACGTCGACCGCGTGAAGGACCTCGGTGCCGCCGTACGCATCGAACTGGATCGCGTTCATGCGCGCAGCATAGGGCAGATCGGCGAGGGCGGTAGGGCCGCGCCGGTCAGCGCAGCACGCCGAGCGGCGCGCCCGTGGCGGCGTCCCACGCGAAGAGCGTGGCGTCGTCGCGGCAGAGGATGACGCGATGCTCGGAGATGGCGACGAAGCTGGAGTTGAGCCGGAAGCCGCCGGGGTCGATCGCCGCCGGCACGTCGGCGCGCCAGCGCCCGACGCCATCGTCGTTGATGACCACGAGCGTCGCGCGCAGGACGCCGATATCCACCGGGAGCGTGACGAGCGCGACGACGGCACCGGCGCCCGCGGCGAGGTGCGTGATGCGCGCCGGCGCAAAGTCCGCCTTGAAGACCGCGGCAGTCGGCGTGTCGGCGCGCGTAAGCACGAGCAGGTTCGCGGCGTAGCCGTTGGCCACGACCGGATACTCGTAGTCCACGGCGGGCGAGAAACACGAGTACCAGACGCGGTCGCGCGTCGCGGCGGCGAGGTGCTTCACGCGCGCGCCGGGGAGCGGATACGTCGTGGCCGGACGCTCGAGCGCGAGCACCTGCACGCCGACGCGTGGCCCCCACTGCACGATCCGGCCGTCGTCGCAGCTAACCACGCGCGCCTCGGACCTGCCCACGATGGAGGCGGGCTCGGCGACGCCGCCTGCGACGAGGCGCACCTGGGTGATCTCGTACCCGAGCCCGACAAAGACCTCGTCGGGTGCGCGCCCCGGGAGGACGAACGCGGCGCGCGCAGCGTGGGACCCGATGAATGTCTGCAGCTGGCCACGCGCATCGATCCGATGGAGCGCCCACGCGTCGCGTGCGAGGACCGAGAGCGCGACGGTCGCGCCGTCCTGGGCGAAGCAGCAATCGACTGTTTCGAGCGGCCACGAAGCGGCGAGCGTGAGCCGTCGCGAGTCCCATCGCACGAGGGTGGAGCGCGTCCGCTGCACCAGCGTGTCACCGTGGAACGTCAGCGGGCTCCGCCCGGTCTGCGTGACCGTGCCGTCTTCGATGCCGAACACGCACCCGACACCGCCCGTCGGCTGACGCTGCGGCTCGGTGCGCAGCGCGTAGTGATGCTTCCGCGGATGCGCACAGCCGGACGCCGACGCCGCAAGCCCGAGCAGAAACGTGCGCCGGTTCATGGGGCCACCTCGTGCTCGAGACCAACGACCTGTTCGGGCGTGGAAGCGCTCTCGGCCCGCTGGCTCAGCATGTGGGCGGTCGACTCCCGACGGATCTCCCTGAACGCCCCCACATCGTGCGCCTGCGGCAGCCGTGCCAGCGTGAGCCGCACCTGTTCGAGCTCCGCCATCGACCACGCAACATCGTCGCCGCGAAAGCCGGGGCTTCGCTGTGCGGTCAGGTTCACGTTGCTCTCCAGCTCGAGCTGGTACTCGAGCTCTTTGCGCTCGCGCGTCGCATCGACATCCGCGAGGTTCAGCGTGCCCGCCGCAGACTTCTTCATCAGGCGGGCGGTCTCGCGATCGACCTCGGCCGCCGTCGATTCCGCCGTCGCCTCGCGGCGTTCGGCGCGGCTGCGATTCGCCTTCTGCGCGGGAGTCCAGGTCGCCTCGACCACCGCCTTCTCCTCTGGATCCTCGGCTTGAACTACATCTCCATCCTCGTTCATCGTTGCCCGGAGCGGCACATCCTTCCCGACATCTCCGCGATACCGGTCGAGGTCGTTCGTCGCCCGCGATTTGTGAACCGCGCCCCAGAGCTGCAGCTTCCGGGTCGGGTTGTGAACACCATCGAGGAGCGTCGAAAACTGCTCGCGCCGCTTCGCAGGGATCCGGTCGAGCAGATTTGCGAACGCGGCTTCGCCGAGCCCATCGATGGCCTTGCCCTGACGGTCTGCCGGAATCGCAAGGAGGATCGCGAGCGCCTCCTCGGCATCGCCACTGGCGCCGAGCGCAGTCGACTCGAGGAGGCGCTCGGCCGTCTCGCGGTCCGCCTCTGCCTTCAGGTCGGCTTCGCGTGCAAGGCCAAGCAGTGCGTGCGGTGCGCGCGGCGGCGCGGAGGGATCGAGCTGGATCGGAGCGCTCGACACCATCTGCGCGGGCCGCCGTCCAGGTGCCGGTACGCTCGCGCCGTGCTGTGCGCGCCACGTAGCAACGTCCCGATCCCACAGCGCACGCCCGCCCTTGCCGATGAGGGTCTCGGCGACCGCCTCTGGGCTCGGTCGGAACGCAGCGGCAAGGAGCGGTGCAGCGAGTGCTTGCAGCTCGGCCAGCAGGTCGGCCTGCTCCGTGCGCGCTGCGCGGGCCGCGCACTCGAGTGCCTGCTTGAGCTGATCTGCGGCGGCGCATGACGCGTAGTGGTCCGCTACCGCATGGGCGGCGCGTGGCGCGTCGAGCTGGCGGTGCGCGCCCGCCGTTGCCACGTCGAACGACAGCGAAGGCGCTGCCAGGTCGTCCGCGCCCGGACCGCGACCCCAGCTCTCCGTGAGCGTGGACTTGCCGGGCGTTGCGCCCGTGCTCGCGAGGTTCGTGGCACGCGCCGGTTCGTCACCGGCCTGCCGTCGTGCGCGTTCGGGCGGCGCGAAGTCGAGGTCTCCCATGGGTCCAGCGCGTATCGGCCAGACCTGGCGACGGTCGCGTCGCGCCGGAAGGAGAGCAGGATTCGCTAGTTAGCGCGGCCACCGGGGCCGTTGACCCACGGCGGCTGGCGCAGCGTGAGCGCGAGGACCGCGATCAGCGAGGCCACGAGGCCGGCCGGTACGATGACCGCGGCGATGTAGAGCAACCACACCCACTCGCGGCCCGGCATCGGCACGACGCGCATCACGACGACGACGTAGAACGTCACGATCACCACCGCGGCGAGCGCGGCCTTGAGGAGCCCCCGCGCGCGCGCGGCGACGACGTCGTCGGTGCCAGCTCCGAGGACTACCGGGCCGAGGAAGAACGTCTGCAGCGCGAGCAGCGTGATGAACGCCGTCGCGAACGCCATGGCGGCGCCGTAGACGAACGCGGCCGCGGGCGCGCCGCGCCGGTGCCACTCGAAGGTCAGGTGCACGCAATGCAGGGCGACGAGCGAGAGCGGCAAGCCGAGCTGGCCGATCCACATGCACATCCACCCGGCGAGCTTCGCGGCGGCGGGGCGCGGTGCAGGCCGGACGAGGCGCTGGACGATGTACGCGAGCGTGGGCAGGACCAGCGAGACGAGCGCGACCGCGATGCCGAACTGGAGCAGCGTCATGGTCATCGAATCCTGCAATGCCCAGCGGGCGGCGTCGATCGAAAACGTCAGTGCCGCGCCGCGCAGGGGCCGGGCGTGCCCTTGCAGGTGAGCTCTTCGGTCGTCACGCCGTACGCGCCGATGAAGTCCGCGCCGAGCATGATGTCGTAGTTGTGGCCGTCGGAGTTCCCCGACGGGTTCATCGCGTGGACCGGGTCGTCCGGGCGATCGATCTCGTAGATCCAGTTCTGGGCGCGGCCTCGCAAGCCAGGGCCGGGGAACGTGTAGCCGAGCAGGAAGCCGGGGACGCCCGCGCCGATCGTCAGCGGGGTCGACGCGACCACCGGGCCATCCATGAGCGGACCGGCCGCCGTCGTGATCGCCGGACGTTCGTACGCCAGGTATTCGGCGACCGCGCCGCCGTAGCTGTGCGACGCGAAGATCACGTTGCGGGGCGCGGTCGCGGGGTTCGCCGCGAGCCACGTCTGCGTCCGCTGCGCGAGGTCGATCGCGTCCGCGGTGACGCTCGCCTTCGAGTAGTTCAGGAGATTGCCGAAGATGGTCCCGTTTGCCACCGCGTTCTGGCCGCCGGTGATCTGGATCGGCACGCGCAAGCCCTCGAAGCTGACATAGTCGAAGCCGGTGAGGCGCTGGAAGCCGCAGCCCCACAACGTGAACGTCACGCCGCCCGACTGGATCTCGTCGTCGCTGATGCCGGCGAGGTGGGCGGCGCCGATCGCCTGCTCGAACACGATCGCGTCGCTCGCGACCGACGGCAGCGCGTGGACATCGACGAGCGGGTGGTCGCCGGCGAGGGCCTCGATCGGCGTGGCGAGGTAGCCGGTGGCGCCCGTGCCCGGCACGAGGACGAACACGTCGCCCGGGTGGATCGCGGCGCCCCAGACCGCCGCGAGCGAGTCGGTCTCGGGGTACGGGTTGGCCTCGGGCTCGGCGCAGGCCACGACCGCGAGCAGACACGCGAGGGCGAGGCAGGATCGCATGCGCACCCCACGAGCACCATCCATGCCACCCCGCGCACGGCGCAGATCCTCGCGATCACGTGGTTTCGGGCGGCTACTCGACTTGCCGCCGCCGCTGCGGCCGCCAGCGCCGCCGACCGTGGGCACACGGTGATAGGCTATCGCCCGATGGCGGACGAGGTCACGAGGTTGCGGACGGTGGCGGTCGAGCGCGCGCTCACCGGGGACGGTACCGCCGATCCCGCCGCGCGCCGCGCCGCGTTCGACCACGCGACGCCGGCCGGCCCGGCGCAGCCGCTGCTCGACAAGGTTGCCCGCAACGCGTGGAAGGTCGCCGACGAGGACGTCGCGGCGGCGACGCGGGGCGGCGTGTCCGAGCATCAGATCTTCGAGCTCGCGGTGTGCGCGGCGTACGGCGCGGCGACGCGCCAGCTGCAGAGCGCGCTCGCGGCGCTCGAGCTCGCGTCGGCGTCGGCGTCGGCGTCGGCGAAGGAGTCGGCGTGAGGCTCGCGATCCTCGACTCCGGCCACAAGCTACGCACGAAGGCGTTGTTCACGATGATCCGCGTCGTGTCGGGAAACCCGCCGCCCGATGTCGTCAAGACGCTGATGTACCGGCCGGAGCTCTTCGGCCGGCCGATGAGCGCCGTGTTCCAGGCCGCGATGCGCGGGCCGTCGGAGTGGGCGGTCGCCGAGCGCGAGATCATGGCCGCGTTCGTCTCGAAGACGAACGAATGCGAATTTTGAACGCGGGCTCACGGCGCGGTCGCGTCGCAGGTGCTCGGGAACGAAACGGTCGCGGCGGTCCTCGCCGATCTCGACACGGCGCCGATCAGCGACGCGTTGCGCGCGACGTTGCGGCTGCTCCGCAAGGTGACCCGCGAGCACGCGGCCGTGACCGCCGACGACATGCGCACCGTGCTCGCCGCCGGCGCCACGCGCGCGCAGATCGTGGACGCGCTGAACGTCTGCTTCGCGTTCAACGTCATCACGCGGCTCGCGGACACGTTCCGCTTCAAGATTCCGCCGCAGTCGAGCTTCGACGGCTCGGCGAAGCGCCTGCTCTCGCACGGCTACACGCTCTGACCAGCGACCGGCCCGGCGCCGTCGTCCGTCGTGACGGAAATAACGGGGCCAGGCCGGCCAGGCCCTCTTAGCGGCGAGCGGTGACGATGACGCCGCGCTGGGACGGCGCGGGGCAGAGGCCCTCGTGGACCTCGACGGTGAAGCCGTGGCGCTCGAGGACGGGCGCGATCGCCGGCCAGAGGAAGGTCAGGTAGTACATGATGAACGGCGGGCGCAGGAGCGCGTTGCGGACGCGCATGACGGCGTTGAAGCTCCGCGCGAGCCACCACGACCCCGCGCGCAGCGGAGGCATCTCGCCGGTGGCGAAGACGAAGCGGCCGCCGGGACGGAGAGCGCGCGCGATGCCGGCGACGAAGCGCTCCTCGTCCTCTGGGAGGATGTGACCGAAGGCGCCCACGCAGGTCGCGATGTCGAACTCGGACGAGAAGGGCAGCGCGAGCGCGTCGCCGCGGACGAGCTCGACGGCGGCATCTCCAGGCGCGGCGGCGACGCGGCGACGCGCCTCGTCGAGCATTCCCTGGCTGAAATCCAGCCCGACCACGCGATCACTGCAGAGTGCACGCAAATGACTCATGGCCGCGCCCGTCCCGCAGCACACGTCGAGCGCGGCGCGAATCGGCCGGGTCGCAGGGGTGTCGTCGACGATGGCGCGCATCATCGCGTCGAGCACCGCGTCGGGAGTACGAAACGGCGTGCGGTCGAACTTGGGCGCGATGAGGTCATAGCCGTGCTCGGTCGACGCGAGCGCCTGCCGCATCAGCTCGAGGAACGTGGGCCCTTCGGGGTGGTACACGCGCTCAGTCTACCAAGGCGTGAGGCCGCGCTGCCTCATCGTTCCATCGTCAGGGCGGTGGGCTCACCGC
>JANXOM010000176.1 GCA_025353585.1 Deltaproteobacteria bacterium | reverse complement strand
TCAAGCTCGTCCGCGTCGACCCACGGCGGTAGCCTCTCGGCTCAGTGAAGCTGTTCATTACGGGGACAGATACAGGGGTCGGAAAGACCTTCGTTACCGCCGCTATCGCCCGGCGCGGCGTCGAGCTCGGTCGACGCGTGTTCGCCTTCAAACCCATCGAGACAGGCTGCGCGGGCGAAGGAGCCGACCAGAGCGTGCTGTGTGCCGCAGCGGGCGGCTGGCAGACGGGCTCGCTGCGAGGCCTCTACTCGTTTCGACAGCCTGCCGCGCCCTGGGTGGCGGCGGGTGAGACATCGATCGACATCGAACGCATCGTGTCCGTTGCAGCCGGCCAGCGAGCCGACCTGACGCTGGTCGAAGGCGCCGGCGGTTGGCGGGTTCCGATCTCGGGGACGGTCGATATGGCAGGCCTCGCGACACGCCTGGGCTTTCCTGTCGTGGTCGTTGCCCGCGCAACGCTCGGCACGATTAACCACAGCTTGCTCACAGTCGAAGCCGTGGAGCGCGACAAGAACCACGTCGCAGCGCTGATCCTCTCGCAACTCCCTGAAGATGATGCGAACTTCGCCGCCGACAATCTCGCGCGCATCCGCTCTCGCTGGCGCGGAACGAGCTTTTTGTTCACAGGCAGACCGTCGGAACTAGACCCGCTGTTCCACGTGGAACGCGGCTGAGCCCGCCAGCGGCGGCGTTGTTCCGCGTGCAGCGACGCAGCGCAAGACGAGCTCGAGAGCGTCGCAGATAGGGTAGGCGTCCAGGACGCTTCGCTGTCTAACCGCTCGGCACCACGTACGGACGAAGCGCTCGTACTGGCACTCGACTGAGGCCTGTGACGTCCGCGCTCCTAGCGATTCACCATGTCCCGAGGGACGGAAGCGTGGTCACCTCGATGGTGAAGCCGGCCGCGACCGTGGCGCCGCTGGTGGGGAACGAGATCGCGACGTCCGGACCGGCCCCGGCGACGTTGCCGATCGCTTTGAGCTTGGCCTCGTCGATGGTACCGAGGCCCGCCGGCCCCTCCCAGCCGGTGCTCGACAGGTACAGCTTCGTGCCGCAGGTGCCGTCCTGGCGCTGCGCGATGTCGAGGAAGATGTCCGGGTGCTTGTAGTACGAAGTCGGGCCGCGCGTCGGCGTGCCCGGCCGCGGCGACGATCGCCATCGCGACGGCGATGCGGCGCTCGTGCCGCCCGTCTGCGGCCAGCCGCCTCTCCGTGATGGAGCGCCGTCTCAGCCCAGGCGGATTGCTCGCGCTTGGCCGGCCGGCGAGCAACCGTTGTTCCACGTGGAACAGCCCGAGCGCGATCCGAGCGCCGGCGGTAGAGAAATCGTTTAGGACGCTCCGCTATCCAGCCGCTCAGAATCCCTTCGCCCGAACGGGCGGCCACTGTGACGTCGGCGCTCCCAGCGACTCACCAAATCCAGAGGATGGAACGTTCTTGACGAGGGGCGCGCCGTTTCAGCCCATGCGGATTGCTCGCGCTTGGCCGGCTAGCTGTCGTCAGGGGCCCGCGCGATCGAGAGCGCCGGAGGTAGAGTCGTCAAGGAGGCTTCGCTGTCCAGCCGCTCAGCTCCACGAGAACGAAGCGATCGCTACCGGCACTCAACTGGAGCCTTGTGTCAGGCGCCACGTAAACTGACCCCCCTCGCGCTGACCCCTCCCCCGAGAGGGTAATTGATGGATCAGACCGCAAGAAACGAGCGGGTGACGCTCACGGTTCCGATGGCGGACCCTGAGATTGTTCGACAACTCCGCGCGCTGCGTGCACTGCGCTGGGGGATCGAGCGCATCGCGCGCGAGCTGGGCATCGCGCGCAATAGCGTGCGGCGCTACCTGCGCGACGGCGTGGCTGCCGAGACGCAGACCCGGCCCGGCGCGTGGACGCTCGACGCTGCGCAGCAGGCGCCCGCACAGCAGCTCCTCGACGGCCCCGCCGAGGGCAATGCCGTCGTCGTGCAGCGGCTGCTCCCGCGAGCACATGCGGTCGAGGTGCCGCTGCGGACGTTGCAGCGGGCCCTCGCCCCGCATCGGCAGGATAAGCGCGCGGCGGAGCTCGCCACGGTGCGGTTCGAGACCGCGCCGGGGCATCA
>JANXOM010000160.1 GCA_025353585.1 Deltaproteobacteria bacterium | reverse complement strand
ATCCCGAAGGCGCAGACCTTCATCGTCGGGCCCGAGGGCGGCAAGTCCGGCACCGTGGCGATCCCGAACCTCGACTTCAGCGACCACATCGCGACATACGTCGCGGCGCAGCCCGCGAACCACTAGCGTGCGCTGCGCGGTCGACGTCGACTACCGGACCATCGTGCGCCTCGAGCCGGCGCGGGCCATCGTGCGCCTCGAGCCGGCGCGGGCCATCGGCGTGGCGACGGCCTGCGTGACGTTCGCCGCCTGGGACGACGCCAGGCCCGCGAGCGAGCGCGTGGTGGTCGCGACCGAGCCCGCCGCGGCGTACGAGAGCGGCGCGTTCTACCGGCGCGAGCTGCCGTACCTCCTCGCGGTTCTCGACGGGCTGGCCCCGAACCTCGTGATCGTCGACGGCCACGTCTGGCTCGCCGGCGGCCAGCCCGGCCTCGGCGCGCACCTGCACGCGGCGCTCGCCGGGCGCGCGGCGATCGTCGGCGTGGCGAAGCGGCCGTTCGCGGGCGCGGCCGCGGTGCCCGTGCTGCGCGGCGCCGGCGCGAACCCGCTGTACGTGAGCGCGGTCGGCATCGACGTGGGCGAGGCCGTCGCGGGACTGCGCGCGATGCACGGGCCGTTTCGCATCCCGACGCTGCTCAAGCGCGTCGACCGGCTGTGTCGCGACGCTCGGTGACCCGCGCGCGGCGCGATCACAGGCCGAAGAAGCTCTTGATGCCGGTCAGGATCCGCGCGCGCTCCGAGGCGGTGCGCTCCTGCTTGGTCGCGGTGGCGAGGCCGTCGCGCGCGGCGATCAGCTCGATCCGCCGCTCGGCGAGCATCTCCGACAGCTCGTCCATGATCTCGGGGCGGCCCATCAGGACCTGCTTGAACGTGTCCTTGCCGAGGCGGAAGCAGTCGACGTCGTTGAGCGCGATCACGTCGGCGAGCCGGGGCTCGCCGGTCATGAGGCCCATCTCGCCGAAGAAGCTGGGCGCGTCGAGCGTCGCGAGCTTCACGGCCTGCTCGGGCACGCCGCCCGGACCGTCGGGATCGAGCCGCGCGCGCACCTCCACGCTGCCGGCGGCGAGCACGTACAGCCAGTGCGCCACGGCGCCCTGGCGCGTGATCACCTCGTTGATCGAGTAGCTCACGCGATCGACGCCCGCGGCGATCACGCGGAGCTCGTCGTCCTTGAGCGTCTTGAACAGGTGCACGGTCTTGAGCGTGGCGAGCCGGCGCTCGAGCTCGCGCGGCGTGGCCTTCTCGGCGCGGTCGTCGGCCTCGACCGCGAGGTGGGGCGGCAGCGACAGCGGGATGCCGGCGCGCGCGAGCGACGTGTAGATCCGGGCGCGCACGCGCGAGCTCGTCGGATCGTCGGTCGCGAGATCGATCAGCCAGTAGCGCACCGCGTACGTGGCGAACGCGTCGCGCATGTTGTCGCGGGTCGCGAGATCCATGCAGACCACGCTGGGCAGCGGATCCGGCGCGACGTTCTCGATCGGGGCGGCGCGCACGCCGTCCTGGACGACCTGGACGACGCGGCTCGGCGCGTAGCGGAAGTCGACGTTGAAGTAGACCCACATGCGCTGCGGCGCGAGGTTGCCGTCGCGCTTGCCGAGGATGGTGATCGTGGAGCCGAGGAGCTGGGCGTTCGGCACGATCATCGTCGAGAAGTCGCGGGTCTCGACCACGGTGTGGCGCCAGTGCACCGCGCGGACCTTGCCCTGCTTGCCGTTCTCGAGCTGGATCCAGTCGCCCTGCTTGATCGAGCCGTCGAGCTGGAGCGCGACGCCGCCGAGGATGTTGCCGAGCGTGCTCTGCAGCGAGATCGCGAGCACCGCGCTGACCACGGCTCCCGAGGCGAGCGCGGCGCCGGCATTCATCCCGTGGCGGGAGAAGATCACGAGCGTGGCCGCGATCATCCCGATGCCGACGATCAGATCGCTCGCGATCGCGGGGAGCTCGATGCCGAGGCTCGGGAGGCCGACGGTGAAGATCACGGTCGCCGCGATCGCGATCAACGTGAACGCCTGCAGGACCTCGGCGGCGACGGCGACGTTCGCGGCCCAGGTCGGCCGATCGAGCTCCGCGAAGACGTGCGCGCACGCGAGCGACACCGCGTAGAGGGCATACGTCAGCACCAGCCGGCGGACGCGGGCGCGGTGGTTGGGGCGAAACCGGTTGATCAGCGCGGCCGAGACGATGACGCCCGCGAACAACCCGGCGGCCCAGGAGAGCTCTTCCATCATCGAGGGCCTACGATGGCCCCAGACGCGCCGAAGCCGTCAAGCGATGCGCGCGAGTAATGCGAGCTGGCCGAGCAGCGCGGCCACGGCGGCCTCGACGCGCAGGATCGGCGCGCCCAGCGACACCGGCAGGAAGCCGCGCTCGACGAAGGTGTCGACCTCGCGCTGGATCCAGCCGCCCTCGGGGCCGATCGCCACGATCACCGGGCCGCCGTGGCCCGCGCCGGCTCGATACGCGCGCTCGAGCGGCGGCGCGTCGGGGTGGGCGATCAGCCGCGCGCCGGAGGCGTAGCGGCCGTCGAGCAGACCCATCAGGCGGCGGTGGACCGCGATCTCGGGGAGGTGCGTGGTGGCGCCCTGGGTGGCGCCCAGCCACGCCGCGCGCGCGAGCGCGGCCGGCGCGAGGCGCGGCGAGTCGAGGTAGCTCTTGTCGACGCGCCACGCGTTCGTGAGCTGGATCCGCTCGACCGCGAAGCTGGCCGCGATCTCGAGCGTGCGCGACAGCACCTTGGGCCGCGGGATCGCGAGCACGAGCTCGACGGGCATCGGCACCGACGGCGCGCCGACGTCGAGGCGGATGCGGATGGCGCGGCCATCGTCGTCGAGGATCTCCGCCGTGCCGAGGCCGCCGCGCGCGATCCCTGCGCGGATCCGCTGGCCGGCCACGACCTTGAGCACCGTGCGCAGGTGCGTGGCGCGGTCGTCGTCGAGCGTGGCGACGCCGGCCACGATCTCGCCCGGTGCGACGAGGAGGAGGTTCACGGGGCGACGGTACCGCGGTAACGTCGCGCCATGCCGTTCTTCCAGGAGCCGCCGCAGCTCGGTAACCAGTTCGAGGGCGATCCGCTGCTGCGGACGTGGACCGCGCGGTTCCTGCCGGAGGCGGGGGCCGAGCTCCACGCGCTGGGCGAGCTCGCCGTCGAGCACTACGGCAAGCAGCTCGCCGATCGCGACAACGAGCCGGTGCTCACCCAGTGGGACGCGTGGGGCAATCGCGTCGATCGCATCGAGGTCTCGCCGCTGTGGCGCGAGGCGCAGGTGGTGGCCGCGACGCACGGCATGGTCGCCGCCGGCTACGAGCCGCGGTTCGGCGCGCGCGCGCGCACGCACCAGTTCGCGGTGGTCCACGTGCTGTCGCCGTCGCTCGACGTCTACTCGTGCCCGCTCGCGATGACCGATGGCGCGGCGCGCACGCTCGCGAGCAGCGGCAACCAGGCGCTGATCGATCGGTACGTGCCGAAGCTGACGAGCCGCGACCCGGCCACGATGTGGACGAGCGGGCAGTGGATGACCGAGCGCACCGGCGGCTCGGACGTGTCGCAGAGCGAGACCATCGCGCGCAAGGACGGCGACACCTGGCGCCTCTACGGTACCAAGTGGTTCACTTCCGCGACGACGTCACAGATGGCGCTGACGCTCGCGCGTCCCGAGGGCAACCCTGACGGCAGCCGCGGGCTCGCGCTGTTCCTCGTCGAGCTGCGCGACGGCAACGATCGCCTCCGCAACATTCAGGTCAACCGTCTCAAGGACAAGCTCGGCACGCGCAAGGTGCCGACGGCGGAGCTCACGCTCGACGGCGCGCCGGCGATCATGGTCGGCGCGCGCGAGGGCGGCGTCCGGCAGATCACGCCGATGCTGTCCATCACGCGCACGTGGAACGCGGTGTCGGCGGTCGGCCTCATGCGGCGCGGGCTCGCCCTCGCGCGCGACTACGCCCGGCGGCGCAAGGCGTTCGGCGCGTTGCTCGTGGACAAGCCGCTGCACGCCGACACGCTCGCGATGCTCGAGGCCGAGTACGCGGGCGCGTTCTGCCTCGCGTTCCGCAGCGCGGGCCTCGTCGGCGCGCTCGAGCACGATCGCGCGGGCGGCGCGGAGGGCGATGGCCACGAGGCGCGGCTGGCGCGGGCGCTCGTCCCGATCGCCAAGCTCGTCACGGGCAAGCAGGCGGTCGCGGTCGCGTCGGAGGCGCTCGAGGCGTGCGGCGGCGCCGGGTACGTCGAGGACACCGGCCTGCCGCGGATCCTCGCGGACGCGCAGGTGCTCCCGATCTGGGAGGGCACGACCAACGTGCTCTCGCTCGACACGCTGCGCGCGCTCGCGAAGGGCGGCGCGCTCGAGGCGCTGCAGGCCGAGGTCGAGGCGAGCACGCAGACGCGCGATCCGGGGCTCGCCGTGCCGGCGGCGGCCGCGCGCGCGGCGGTCGCCCACGCGACGAAGTGGATCGGCGGCTCTCTCGGCTCGCCCGACGCCCTCGAGGCCGGCGCCCGCCGCTTCGCGCTGACGCTCGGGCGCGCCCTCGAGTGCGCCCTGCTCACGGGCCACGCCGCCTGGTGCGCGGAGACCCAGCACCCGGCCGCCCCGCGCCTCGCCGCCGCCGCGCGTCGCTTCGCGGCCAACGGCGTCGACCTCATCCACGACGGTGTGGACGCGGCGGACGCGAAGCTGCTGGCGTAGACGCCGAGGCTCGGATGAACCGCCGCGTCTCCGGCGGCTTGGCGGTCGATCTCGGAGGGAGGGAGTGGGGCGCGCGAAGGCCACGGCCGCCCGCCTTGACACCCACCGCGCAGGATCCGACGCTGCGGCGATGATGGTCATCGCATCGCAGATCGAGGCCGTCACCGTCTACGCGCGCGGTGCTCGCGTCACGCGCACCGCCACCGTGCCCGCGCCGTTGCCCGCCCGCGTTCGCCTCGCGGCGCTGCCGATCTCGCTCGGCGATGGCACCGTGCGCGTCGAGGTCAGCGGGCCTGCCGTCGCGACCGCCGTCCACGTATCGATCGACGCTCCGGCGACGCGCCCCGGCAGCGGCGCCGCCGAGGAGCCGGACGATCTGCGCGCGATGCGCCGCCACCGCGCGCTCGTGGAGGCCGAGCGCGAGCGCCTCGAGGCCGCGCTCGAGCAGCTGACCAGCGCGCCGCTCGTCGCGGCCGATCCGTCGGAGGAGCCGCCGGCCGCCTGGGACGCCGTGGTGTCGGCTCGGATCGCGCTGACCGGCGTCCGCGCCGCGCGCGAGCTCGCGCTCCTCGAGCGGCTCGCCGCCGTTCGCGCCGACGTCGAGTCCACGCGCCTCGCGCTCGAGCTCCTCGCCACGCGCGAGTCCCGCGCCTCGAGCGCCCGCGGCGCCAAGCACCACGAGCTCTTCAAGGCGGTCGACATCGAGCTCGCCCAGGCCGCGGGCCGCGGCGACGTGCAGCTGCGCGTCGAGTACCAGGTGCGCGCGGCGCGCTGGGCGCCGAGCTACGTCGCGCGGCTCGACGAGGCCGGCGCGCGCGTGGAGCTCCGCGCGGTCGTCGCGCAGCGGACGGGCGAGGACTGGCGCGGCGTCGCGCTGGTCCTCTCGACCGCCGAGCCGGCGCAGCTCGCCGAGCTGCCGGAGCTCGCGCCGCAGCGCATCGGGCGCCGCCAGGACGCGACCACGCGCCGCGGGTTTCGGGCGGCGCCGAGCGGGGCCGACACGCTGTACGCGGACTACGACCGCACGCGCACCAAGCCGCTCGCCGCGCCGGCGCCCGAGCCGAAGCCGATCCCGATGCCGATGCAGCAGCCGATGGCGCAGATGACCCCGCTCGCGGACCAGCGGTGGGACGACGGCTCGTCGCACGCGAAGGGCAAGTTCGTCACGCCGCCGATGGGCGTGCCGCAGATGATGCAGTACGCGCCGTCGCCGGCGAGCGCCCCGGCTCCGGCGAAGAAGGTGGCGTCGCGTGCCCACGTGGCGGCGCCGAAGGGCGGCCTGGTCGGCTCGTTCGGCAGCAGCGGCGACGACGAGCTCGCGGAGCTCGACCCGAGCAAGCCGTCGCTCTCCGGCGGCGGCGGCGGGGCACCCGGTGGTGCGCCGCCCGCGCCCGTCCCGCGGCTCGACTACGCGAACCTCCGCATGCCGGCGGCGACCGCCGCCGACCGCGGCCGCCTCGGCCCGGCGCCCGGACATCCGCTCCTCGCCGCCGGCGAGATCGCGGCCCGGCTCGAGACCGACGAGGTCACCTCGCTCGCGCTGCCGGCCAGGTGCGCCGACGCCTGGGCGCACACCTACGACTACGCGTTCGCGGCCGACGGCCGCATCGACGTCGCCTCCGACGCCGCGTGGCACTCGCTCGCGATCACCGCACAGCCGGCGACCGTCACGCTCCGCCACGTCGCCGTGCCGCGCGAGCAGCCGGACGTGTTCCGCGTGGCGCAGATCGTGAACCCGTTCGCCGGCCCGTTGCTCGCCGGCCCGATCGACGTCTACGATCGCGGCCAGTTCCTCGTCACGAGCGAGCTCGAGGCAACGCCCCCCGGCGGCCAGGTCGAGATCGGGCTCGGCGTCGACGCGCAGGTGAAGATCGCGCGCAACAGCGAGTTCCGCGAGGAGGCCACCGGCATGCTGCGCGGCGCGCTCAGGCTCGTCCACGCGATCGCGATCGACGTCGAGAACCTGTCGCCGCGCGCGATCGATCTCGAGGTGCGCGAGCGCCTGCCGGTCGCCCGCGAGGGCGACGATGCGATCGAGGTCACGCCGACGCGTGTCGAGCCGGCGTGGGACCGGTGGACGCCGGAGCCGGGCGCGCCCGCCGAGCCGCGGCTGCGTGGCGGCTATCGCTGGCGCGTGGCGGTTCCCGCGAGCGGCGGCAAGGTCACGCTGCGCGCGGGTTACGAGGTGAAGATCGCGAGCAAGCACGAGCTCGTCGGTGGCAACCGGAGGGAGTCGTGAGCACCGCGGCGGCCCCGGTGGTCGCGGTCACCGTGCTCGAGGACCGCGCGCAGGTCACGCGGCGCGGCACGCTTGCCGTCGCGGCCGGCCAGCAGCGCGTGGTCATCGAGGGCGTCTCGCCCGTGCTCGTCGACAAGACGCTCCTGTGCGTGGCCACGGGCGCGCGCGTCCTCGATGCGCGCTGCGAGCGGTACGTCGCGCCGTGGCGCGATCCCGACGGCGCGTCGACCGCCCTCGCCGCGACGCTGCACACCGAGCGGATCGAGGTGCGAGCCGCGCTCGCGGCCGCGGAGTCGCGCGTGGTGGCGGCGGCGAACGAGAGCAGCGCGCTCGACGAGCTGCTCGGGGCGGCGCTGACGGATCTCGCGGTCGCGGCGACGCGCGGCGTGACGTTGGCCGATGCGGCGGCGAGGCTCGGGGAGCTGGATGCCGCGGCGGCGGCGGCGCGGGTCCGGCGCGCGGAGGCCGCGCTCGCCGCGCTCGCCGCGAACGCGAGCTTGACGCGGCTCGAGGCGCGGCTCATGCGCGTGCTCGCGCAGGCCGGCGACGACGCCGCGCGCATCGTCGTGGACCTCGTGGCGGAGCAGGCAGGCGAGGCGGTCGTGGAGTGCCGGTATGTCGTGCCGGGGGCCGCGTGGCGGCCGTATCACCGGGCGCAGCTGTCGGGCCCGGGCACGGGGGGCGTCGAGGGTGGGGACGTCGGCGTGGCGTGGGAGACGACCGCGTGCGTCTGGCAAGCGACCGGCGAGGATTGGCTCGCCGCCGACCTCACGTTCTCCCTCGAGCGCGCGTCGCTCGGCATCACGCCACCCGAGCTCGCCGACGACGAGCTGCGCACGCGCCGCCGCCCCGACACGGTGACCGTCGAGGCACGCGAGCACGAGCAGCAGACGACCGGGCTCGGCGCCAGCGGGCCGCGAGAGGTCCCCGGCATCGACGACGGCGGCCTCGGCCTGGTGCTGCGCGGCGCGCGCCCCGTGTCCGTCCATGCCGACGGGGCGCCGCACCGCGTGCCGGTCGGTGGCTGGACGTCGCCGGCGGAGCTCGCGCTGATCGCGATCCCGCTGCGGTCGCCGTGGGTGCACGTGCGCGCGCGGCTGACGAACCGCGGCGCGCTGCCGATCCTCGCCGGCCCCGTCGATCTGATCCTCGCGGCCGGCTACGTCGGACGCGCCGAGATCGGGTTCGTCGCGCCGGGCGAGCGCGTGGATCTCGGCTTCGGCCCCGAGGCCGACGTGCGCGTCCACCGCGACGAGGTGCGGACGCGTGAGGACGCGGGCCTCCTCGGCGGGTGGAACGTCCAGACCGTGCGCGTGGCGCTGCGGCTCTCGAACCTCGGCCGCGCGGCGCGCCATGTCGCGGTGACCGAGCGCGTGCCGGTGTCGGAGGTCGAGCAGGTCGAGATCGTCACCGCGCCCGAAGGCGCGTATCCGCTGGACGAGATCGGCGCGCTCCAGATCACGGCCCGGCAGATCGACGACAAGGGCCTCGTCACCTGGCAGGTGTCGCTGCCGGCGCACGCGCGTCGCGTGGTGACGCTCGAGTACAAGATCCGCAGCAAGAGCGGCGTCGCAGGAGTCTGATCGTCATGGAGATGCTCGCGAACCGGATCCGCAAGACCTCGCGCCACCTCGCCAAGTGGGCGCGGCGCGAGGGTATCAGCTGCTATCGCCTCTACGATCGCGACATCCCGGAGGTCCCGATCACCGTCGACTCGTACGACGGCGCCCTCGTCATCAATGACTACCGGATCGAGCAGGAGAACGGCGCGTGGCTCGAGGACGCGGCCGCGGCGGCGCGCGCGGCGACGGGCGCCGAGGAGTGCTTCATCAAGCGGCGCGAGCGCCTCGTCGACCGCCAGGCCGGGCACCAGTACGAGAAGCTCGACGACGAAGGGGTGCGGCGCGAGGTCCGCGAGGGCGGCCACACGTTCCTCGTCAACCTCGGCGACTACGTCGATACGGGGCTGTTCCTCGACCACCGCATCACGCGCGCGAAGGTCGCCGCGGAGCCCGGACCGCGCATGCTGAACCTGTTCGCGTACACCGGCTCGTTCAGCGTGTACGCGGCGGCCGCGGGCAAGGAGACGACGAGCATCGACCTCTCGCGCACGTACCTCGACTGGGCGACCGAGAACCTCGCGCTGAACGGCCAGCGCGGCGAGGTCCTGCAGGGCGACGTGCGCGAGCTCCTCGCCGAGGCGCGGCGCGCGGGCCGCCGGTGGGACGTCGCGATCGTCGATCCGCCGACGTTCTCGAACAGCAAGCGCATGGACTACACGTGGGACGTGCAGCGCGATCACGTGGCGCTCCTCGACGACGTCGCGGGCGTGATGGCGCCCGGCGGCGTGATCTGGTTCTCGACCAACAAGAAGAAGTTCCACCTCGACTGGACGCACCAGCGCGCGACCGTCACCGACGAGACGCACGCCACGACGCCGCCCGACTTCCACCACAAGCCGCACCGGGCCTATCGCGCGACGCTGACCTGACGGGTCGTCCGTGCGGTCACTCCGGGACGGGGGCCAGCCCCGCGCGCATGCCGCGCATGACGGCCTCGGCCGCCACGGCCACGCGCGGCTGCTGCGCCGTCAGCGCGCCGCGGATGATGCGCAGGTCATCGGCGGACGGCGCCAGGCGAGGGCGGCTGCCGAGCACGCGGGCGAGCCGCGTACAGATGGAGTCGATCGAGCGCAGGTCGTCCGGCACGCCGTGCGCGCGCAGGCGCGACAGCAGCACCGCGAACCGCGCCGCGCCGTCGTCCTCGCGCCAGCGGATGCCCGCCGGATCCGCCGCGAGCGCCACCTCGTACGCCGCGCGATAGGTGGCGTCGGCGACCAGCACGCCGTCGAGGAGGAGCTCGGTGCCGATGTGCGAGACCGCGCGACTCGGGCCGCGCGCGCAGCCCGCCGTGTCGAGCCGCGCCGACAGCTCGCGCATGAGCCCGAGCACCACCGGCAGCGGGTGGAACACGCTGTCCGCGCGGTAGTGCATCGCGATCCCGCGCTCGATCGCCTCGTCCGCCGCGGGCGCCAGGTGCGCGCCGCACATCCCGGCGAAGTCGGGCAGCATCGCGCCGAGCAGCGCACCGCCCGCCGGATCGCTCCAGCTCGCGACCGCCGCGTGCCCGAAGAAGTTCACGCCGGTGGTCTATCATGGCCGCGTGCTCGTGCTCGGCATCGATCTCGGGACCCAGAGCCTCAAGGTCGTCGCGTGCGACGCCGTCACCCTCGCGGTACGCGGCTCCCACGCGGTCCCCCACGCCACGCTCACCCCGCAGCCGGGCTGGGCCGAGCAGGCGCCCGCCGCGTGGGAGGCCGGGCTCGCCCCCGCGATCGCCGGGGCCCTCGCCGCCGCCGGCGCGCGCCCGGAGGACGTCGCCGCGCTCGCCATCGCCGCGCAGCTCGATGCCTGCATCCCCGTCGACGCCGCCGGCGCCGCGCTCCACCCCGCGCTGATCTGGCACGACCGCCGGGCCGTCGACCACACCCTCGCGCCGCCGCGCCTCTTCGAGCTGACGGGCCAGATCGCCGATCCGAGCCACCTCGCGCCGAAGATTCGCTGGCTCCAGCAGGTCGCGAACGTGCGCGCGGCCCGCTTCCACGAGCCCACGAGCTACCTCGTCTCGCGCCTCACCGGCGCCCACGTCCTCGATCCCGCGCTCGCCTCCACGACGATGCTGTTCGAGCTCGCCGGCCGCCGCTGGGCGCCGTCGCTCCTCGACGCGTACGGCCTCACCGCCGCGCAGCTCCCGACCGTCGCGCCCGCCACGTCTGTCGCCGGCCCGCTGCACGCCGCGGGCGCCGCCCTCACCGGCCTGCCCGTGGGCACCCTCGTCGCGGTCGGCACCGGCGATGACTTCGCGAACCCGCTCGGCGCCGGCCTCGCGTCGCCGGGCCTCGTCGCCTGCGCGATCGGGACGGCCGAGGTCGTCGGCGCGCTGTCCGACGAGCTCGTCCTCGACCGCGTCACGGGCGAGCCGATGGTCGAGACCCACGCGTACCCGGCCGGCGGCTACTTCGTCGAGAACCCGGGCTGGCTCGCGGGCGGGGCCGTCCGCTGGGCCGCGCGCCTCCTCGGCGTGGCCGACGACGCCGCGTTCGATCGCCTCGCCGCGTCCGCGCCGCCCGGCGCCGATGGCGTGACGTTCATCCCCGCGCTCGCCGGCGCGATGACGCCCGTGTGGCGCCCCCACGCGCGCGGCACGTTGCACGGCCTCGCCGCCTCGCACGGCCCGGCCCACATCGCGCGCGCGGTCCTCGAGGGCCTCGCGTTTGCCAGCCGCGATGTCGTGGAGCGCCTCGCCGCGCTCGGCCTGGATACGCGCGGCGTCCTGGTCCTGGGCGGCGGCGCCGCGAGCGCCGTCTGGACCCAGATCCGCGCGGACGTCCTCGGCCGCCCGCACCACGTCGCCGCGCGCACCGACACCTGCGCGGTCGCGGCCGCCATGATCGCCGCCGTCGCCGTCGGCGCGCACCCGGACCTGCGGGCGGCGGCCGCTTGTGCCCCACCGAGCGCGACGATCGTCACACCCGGCGCGTGTCCCGACGCGGCCTACGCCCGCTATCGACGCCTGGTCGGCGAGCTGGCGGAGGTCGCCACCGCGCCCTGGTAGGCCGCCTGGGCCTCTTGCGCTAGAGTGTCTCCGATGCGAGCGCTCGCCGCGATGGTCGCGCTCGCCGCGGCGGGGTGCGGAGGGGGGGACTCGCTTCCCGCCTGCGTCACGGTCGATCCCACGTGCACGCCGCAGCTCTATTTACCGACCTTCGACAACGTCTACACGATGACCCTGCAGAACAGCTGCGGGTCGCAGCGCTCGAGCTGCCACGCGGCGGACGGGGCCGCCCACCTGTCGATGGCGACCGAGACGGAGGCGTACGTGAACCTCCTCGCCGGGCGCGTGACGGCTGGGGATCCGAGCTGCAGCGAGCTGATCGTGCGCGTCACGTCCGTCGGCGCGAGCTACCAGATGCCGCAGGGCCCGGCGAGCTCCGCGCTCACGGCGGGCGAGCAATGTTCGTTGATTCACTGGGTCGCCGCGGGCGCGCCCGGTCCGACCGGCGATGCCGGCGTCACGCGGGAGGATGCTCCGTGATTCGTACGCTCGTAATTCTCGCTACCCTCGTCAGCATCGGGGCCTGTGGAGGCGGCGACGGCCCGGCGCTGTCGCCCGAGGCCCTGCAGGACCCCGCGAAGTGCATGGAGTGCCACCCGAAGCACTACGACCAGTGGTCCGGCTCGATGCACGCGTACGCGTCGGTGGATCCGGTGTTCGTGGCGATGAACAAGCGCGGCCAGCGCGAGACCAACAACCAGCTCGGCACGTTCTGCGTGCAGTGCCACGCGCCGATGGCCGTCGCGCTCGGGCTCACCGACGGCACGAACTTCGACCCGGCCACGCTCCCCGCGACCGCGAACGGCATCACCTGCTACTTCTGCCACGACGTCGCGTCGGTCGCCGGCGACCACAACAACCCGCTCAAGCTCGCGCTCGACTCGACCATGCACGGCGCGCTGAAGAACCCGGTGGCGAGCCCGGCGCACCACTCGGTCTTCGACCCGCTGATGGACAGCGACACCAACAACTCCGAGATGTGCGGCTCGTGCCACGACATCGTCAGCCCCGCCGTCCCGGGGCACGGCCCCGGCGGCGTCACGCTCGAGCGCACGTTCGCGGAGTGGAAGAGCACGTTCTTCAGCGACGCCGAGCCCACGCACCACCTCTCGTGCGGTGGCTGCCACATGCCGGCGTCGAGTGATGTCGTCGCCGATGCGCCGACGCTGAACGTGCCCCTGCGCCCGTTCGGCTTCCACGAGCACCTGTGGCCCGCGATCGATCAGGCCGTCACGCCGTTCCCGAACGCGCCCACGCTGGCCACGGAGATCGGCGGCATCCTCGGCCCCTCCGTCGGCGTGATCGGCCCCGCGGAGCCCGGCACGAACATCCCCACCGGCGGCATCTGCGTCGACGCCGGGAACACCGGCGAGATCAGCGTGCGCATGGACGCGCTGTCGGTGGCCCACACGTGGCCGACGGGCGCCACGCAGGACCGCCGGGCGTGGCTCGAGGTCATCGCGTACGACGCGAGCAACGCGGTGGTGTTCTCGAGCGGCGTGGTGCCCGACGGCACCGATCCCGACGACATCGCCGCCGCCGACCCGAGCATGTTCACGATGTGGGATCGACCGTTCAAGGCCGACGGCTCGCCGGCGCACTTCTTCTGGGACGTCGACCACGAGGACACGACGCACCACCTCAAGCAGCCCGTCACCCTGAACGTCAATGACCCCGCGTTCGACCACAGCTCGACGCAGGTGTTTGTCGTCGGCGCGAAGCGCGCGCAGATCGATCACATCACGACGCGCGTGCGGATCCGGCCCTACAACTTCGCGTTGCTGAACGACCTCATCTCGTCCGGCGATCTCGACCCGGCCATCCTCGCCAAGGTCCCGACGCTCGACGTCGAGGGCACGGTGGAGACGTGGACGGCGGCCACGGTCAACACGGTCTCCGGCTGCAACGACTAGCTTGCCTGCACGGGCGCCAGCGCGGCCTGGGCGTCCGAGGTGACGGCACGCCCTCGGCGTCCGCGCGGCGGCGATCAGACACGCGGCGCGGCTTCAACTAGCCAGACAGAACGCGAAGACGGCCGAGTCTTTGACGCCGTTGGCATCGATCGAGATCGTCGTCTGCCACAGGCCCGGCATCCAGAGGTTCACCGGCGACAGCTCGTACTGGCCCTGGCCCTGGGCGTCCGTGACGTGGATCTTCACCGGCGTGCCGTGCTGGTGGTCGGGCATGTACGGCACGACCTTGAGGTCCGAGCCGATCCCCGGCATCGGCGCGGCCGACGCGCCGGTCGAATCGACCTCGATGACCCAGTCGTTGTCGCCGCGCGCCGGCGGCGCCGGGTTCGCGGTCAGGAGCTTGAAGTTGACGAGCCCGTTGATGCCCATCTTCTCGAGGCCCAGCGAGAACGTGTCGGCGCGGGTCTCGGCGGCGCAGTTGTACGGTGCGAGATCGTCCGCATCAGGCGTCACGTCACCTCCGCCGCCGCAGCCGATGGAGAGGCTGGAGCCGAGCGCGAGGAAGAGGAGATGGCGCATGGGGATCCTACGCTGGAGGCGACCCCAGGTTACCTCGGTACGAGCCGGCGTACAGACTGGATCGACGATCGCGAACGCCCCGAAATGCCCCTGCGCCTAGCGCAGGACGTCCGTGAGCAGCACCACGGTGTCGCGCGACAGGCCGAGGCCGTTCGGGATGCCGGTGTACGTGACGCGGGCGATGGCATCGCCGCCCGGCAGCGACCAGACCTCGGCGAGCGTTGCCTTCGGGCGCAGGAACGCCGTCACGGTCGACTTGCCGCTCGGGCCGTGGCCGCTCACCGGCTCGACGGCGAGCTGGAGCGCGAACTTGCGGATCGAGCACACGGTGTCCGACGGGCCCGCTGCCACGCGCAGCGCGCGACGCTGGACGACGCGCGTCGACAGCATCCACGCCTCGGTCGTCGACCGCGAGACCGGATCGAGCGTGGCCGCGATCGCGGCGAGGCGCGCGCGGATCTCCGCCGGGTCCGTCGGGACCTCGTACCAGGCGTGGATCGGCACGAGGTGGCCGTAGCGCGGGCCGCCGAGCCACAGCCGGTACACGATCGGCGCCTCGCTGCCGCCGAGCTCTTCGACGACGTACGCGACGCCCTCCGACGGCGCCACGCCCAGGATCGTCATGTGGTGCCCGACGCCGCCGTACGGCGCGACCTCGTCCGCGATGCACGCGGTCGACGTCACGAAGCCGAGCGTGCTGCGCATGGTCGGCATCGGCGCGCCCCGGTGCAGGAACGCATGGGCGAGCGCCCGCTGCGTCCGGCGGCTACGCGCGAGCGCGATCAACGAAGACTGGGTTTTGGCGTCACGGTTCACGGGCAGGTTTCTCCCGGGCCGCCCGCATTCGCTGGCGTCCCTCCCTTGCGGGGCTCTCTCCACGTAGAACGCGCGAGAGCGCAAAGAGTTGCACTCGGTGTGACCGATGCACGCCATGGAATTTCTTCGATCCGAGGCGGGTTACAGCGGATCAGGGCGGGTAGCTGGTCGGCCGGACCTTGCCGGACTTGTCCATCTCCGTCCACACCCCGGCCCGGCGGCCCTTGGCCATCACGCCCTCCGTCACCACGCCGTTCGTCAGCGCGCGGTACGGCCCGTCGAGCACGCCGTCCCGGTAGCTCGCCGACGCGATGACCGCGCCCGCCGCGTCGAACGTCTGCCACGCGCCCTCGCGCTGGTCGGCCACGAACTGCCCGGTGACCGCCGGCTTGCCGTCGCGCAGCTCCACGTACGGCCCCTCGACCTTGCCGTCCTTGTAGGTCGCCTGGCTCGCGAGCTTGCCGCTCACGTACTTCTTCCACGCGCCGTCGAGCCGGCCGCGCTTCCAGTTGCGCTCGACGAGGAGGGCGCCCTCGGGCGACCACTCCTTCCACGAGCCCCACTTCATGCCGCCGCTGTAGTGCCCCTCCACGACGACCTTGTCGCGCCCGACGAGCTCCTGGTAGAGCCCGTCCTTCTCGCCCTTGCGCAGGTACTCCCTGCTCTTCGCGAGGTGCGCGTTCGGCTGCCAGGTCGTCCACATGCCGGTGCCGTCCTTGATGTCGAAGCGGCCGACCTCCTTGCCGCTGTGGTCGTACGAGATGAACGTGCCGTCGGGCTTTCCCGCGACGTACGTACCGGTGAACGTCAGCTTGTTCTCGAACCACTCGTTCCAGACGCCGTCCTTTTTCGCCGAGACGTAGCTGCCTTCGCCTTCCTTGTTGTTGTCGCGATCGGTCCACGTCCACGTGCCGTCCCGGTGGCCGTGCACGTACTGGCCTTTCACGCGCGGCACCTTCTTGTCGCGCCACACCGTGTACGGCCCGTTGAAGTGCCCGCCGCCGTCGTACTCCTCCTCGAAGTGGAGCAGCCAGAACTGCCAGATCTTGCGCGTCCCGTAGCGCACGCCGTGGCCGAACGTCTCCTCGATCAGCATCGACTGCTTGGTACCCGACGCGCGCTTGCCGTCGAGCTTGCCCTTCGCGAAGCGCTCGCTGACGAGCACGCTGCCGTCGGGCGCGTACGTCTTCGCCGGGCCGTTCGCGACGCCGGCCTTGAGCGTGAGCTCGCGGTACAGCGGGCCCTCGTCGTAGTAGCGGAGCTCGACGCCGGTGCCGGCCGTGAGGTCGTATTCGCCGAGGAGCGTGCCCGTCGGACCGAGCTGCTTCCAGTGGCCGTCCTTGACGCCGGCGGCGTACTGGCCCGTCTCGGCGAGCGCCCCGCCCGGGTAGCGACGCTCCCACGCGCCGTCGAGCTTGCCGTCCTTGTAGTGGCCTTCCGTCTCGGCGCTGCCGTCGGGGAACGCGTGCACGAACACGCCGTGGCGCGTGCCGTCGGGCCGCGCGCAGTACGTCAGCGCCTCGCCCGGGGGCGAGTACGTCAGCTCGGCGCCGGCCTCGCACGCGAGCTTCGGCGGCGGGGGCGCGTCGGGGACGGCGGCGTCGGCGGGCACGAGGCCGATCACGTGGTGCGCTTCGCCCGCGCCGGTGCTCGGCCCGCCGAGCTGCTGCGGCCCGGCCGGCGAGCCACACGCTGCCGCGCACGTCAAGGCGACGACAACGCACGCGCGAGGCACAGCTCATTGTGCCACGAATGGCCGCGCGTACGAAAAGAGCGGCGTAAGGTCGAAGCATGAAGACGATCCTCGTCGCGGTCGCCCTCGCCACCGCCGCCGCCTCCGTCGCCGAGGCCCGCCCGCGGCCCTCGCGCGGCAAGCGCTTCGAAGCGAACAAGCTCCTCGGGGCCGGGATCGAGCTCGGCGCGCCGACGGGCCTCACCGGCAAGTACTTCCTCGACACGAGCCACGCCGTCGACTTCGGCCTCGGCGACATCAACTATTACGGCAACCGCTCCGGCGCTCACCTCTACGGCGACTACCTCTGGCACCCCGTGTCGCTGCTCTCCGCGGAGGCGTTCGAGCTCCCGCTCTACTTCGGCATCGGCGCCCGGATCTGGGACTTCTCCGATGACCACATCCACGACAACGGCTTCGCGATCGGCGCGCGCGTCCCGGTCGGGGTCTCGTTCGACTTCAACAACGTCCCGCTCGACGTGTTCGTGCAGCTGACGTTCGTCCTCGACGTGCTCGTCGACTACGGGCCGCACTCGCTGTACCCCGATCTCGACGCCTCGATCGGCGTGCGCTACTGGTTCGAGTAACCGGGCTCCCTACCGCGCGATCTCGATCGCCAGCGGCACGCGCGCCCCTTCGCCGGCGGCGATCTCGATCCCGCTCCGCCGCACCTGGATCTGGCCGCGGCCGCTGATGCTGTAGTCCGCGCTCAGCGTGTAGCTGCCGGGGAGCACGTCGTCGAAGCGAAAGCGGCCCTGGTCGTCGGTGACCGCCTGCAACACGTCCGGCGCGGTGCCGCGCTGCGCGGTGATCGAGGCGCCCGAGACCCGCGCGTGCGTGGTGACGTCGCTGACGGTGCCCTCGATCCGAGACACCGTCGGCGCCATGCCCCTGGGACGAAACCTCTCGACCGGCGCGAGGCCGCCGTCGCCCCAGCGGTGCTTCACGGGATCCGGCTGCCCCAGGGTGAACGTGACGTCGAGGTAGCTCGTCTGGTTCGCCCGCACGGCGACGGCGTCGATCTCCACCGGTTGATCGGCGAACGTGGCGACGAGGTCGTACGTCCCCGGCTGGAGGTGATCGAACGTCGCGAAGCCGTACTTGCTCGACGTCATCGTCGCCGGCGTCGGGCCACGCAGCACGAGGTCGGCGTGGGCCACGATCTCGGCGCTATCGCGGTCGGTGCACAGGATGGTGACGGCGCCGAACCGGGACGCGGGCGGGCGGTCCGCGGCGGTCGACGAATCCGACGCGTGCCAGCAGCCGCTCGCGAGGGCCCACGCGGCGACGGAGACCAGAGCGGCGCGTGACACGTTGGAAGTGTACAATGAGGTCGATGCTACGCACGCTGCTCGTCGGCGCGGCTCTCGCGAGCGGGGCATTCGCGCTGTCCGCGTGTGGCAAGGCCGGCGACCCGAGCGCCTCCGCGCGTGTCGCAGCCGCGGGCACCGTGACGCAGGTCAGCGGCATCGTGACGGTTACCGCCGGCAGCGCGGCCCCGCGCTCCATCGCGGTGGGAGATGTGATCGCCTCGGATGACACGCTCGCCACGGGCTCGGCCGGCAGCGTGGATCTCCATCTGGCGCACAACAACGCCGCCCTGCACATCGACGCGGGGCAGACGATCCGGCTCGACGCCTCGCTCGCCTGGTCGCTACCGCCGCAGCACGGCACGGACGTCGGCAGCGGCTCGGACCGGCTCGCGAGCGCAGGTCGCACGATGGAGAACGAGGCCGCGCACACGATGGCGCCGGCCGAGACCGGCACGCCGGTGGGCAGCGCCGTCCACCGCGGCGCCCACGCGGCGACAGTGGTCGCGCCGCCGCGCCCGACCTTGCCGGCGCCTCCGATGCAGCCGAACGCTCACGGGGCGGACGCGGTCCCGGGGCCCGGCGCCAAGACGGACAGCGCCGCCGCTGCGTCGGATCCGCAGACGGCCCGGAAGCCGGCGCTCGACGCAAAGAACGGCCCCGTGACCGCCGGCCTGGGGCCGGGGCTCGCGCTGCCGGACGCCGTGGTCGCGGCGGTGCGCGGGTGCTTCGCGACCGCGGCCGCGAGCGATCGCCTGGACATCGTCGTGGCGGCGAGCACGGCCCCGGCGATCACGCGGAACGGCACGGCCGCGTCGGCGCGCGAGACCGCGTGCGTGGCCAAGGCGATCGGAGCGCTCGCCGCCGGCCGCTACTCGATCGCGCCCTGAGGCGCGTCTTCGGGGGCGATCTCTTCCCGACCGGCGCTGGCCGCGGAGCCGACCCAGCCGCCGCACGCGATCAGAGGCGGAGGATGCCGATGTCGAGCCCGATCTCGTCGCACAGCGCGGCGAGGGCGGGGCGATCGACGCCGTGCCACGCGAGGTCGTCGACGTCGCAGCGGAACGTGCCGTCGGTGCGCAGGGTCGCCAGCGTGCGGTAGAGCAGGGCGTCGTCGCGCTGGGCGCGCAGGGACGCCGCGAGGCGATCGGCGCCGCGCACGGCGACCTTCCACGCGGTCGGCTCGTCAGGGATCCGATCGAGGTGCGTCCACTCCATCAACACCTTGGCCGCCGAGGTCTTGCCCCAGCCGGGGAGGCCGGGGATGCCATCGGCCGTATCCCCGACCAGCGCGAGCCAGTCGGGGATCGAGACGGGCCGCACGCCGTGCTTCGCGATCACGCCGGCCTCGTCGAGGACGGCGTCCTTCCAGCGGTCCCAGCACACGACGCGCGTGCCGATCACGCACTGGCACATGTCCTTGTCGACGGCGGCGATGCGCACTTGCTCGACGCGCGGGTCGGCGGCCGCGCGGGCGGCGGCGGTCGCGATGCCGTCGTCGGCCTCGAAGTCGATCAGCGGCCACGCCGGCAGGCCGAGCGCGGCGGCGGCGCGTTCGGCGAGCGGGAACTGCGCGAACAGCCGCGGGTCGACGCCCTCGCCGGTCTTGTACCCGGCGAACAGGTCGTTGCGAAACGACTCGATGACATGATCGAACGCGACGCCGCCGTGCGTGACGCTGCCGCCGCGGAGGAGCCCCGCCAGCGAGCGCAGGTAGACGCGCACGGCGCCGACCTCGACGCCCGCGTGCTGCGCCGGGGGCGCGCCGAACCACGCGCGGAACAGCTCGTACGTCCCGTCGAAGAGGTGGACCTGCACGGCGGCAGCATATACTCCGCCGCACCTCATGCCCCCCACGCCGCGCGTTTCGCCGCTCGCCTCCGACGCGGTCGCGGGGGTCACCGACGCGGCGCTGCGCCGGGCCGTGGCCGAGCACTGGGAGTGGCTGATGCGCTGGGCGCCGACGTACGCGACCACGCTCGGCGACCACCGCTACGACGACCAGCTCGCGCCGCGCGATGCCGAGGCGCTGGCGCGAATGAGCCGCGAGCGGGATGCCGTGCTCGCGCGGCTCGAGGCGCTCGACGGGACGGCGCTCGCGCCTGGCGATCGCGTGACCTGGCAGCTCCTGCGCGCGCGGCTCGCGGCGGATCGCGACCTCGACGCGTGCCGGTTCCACGAGTGGTCGGTGGACGCGGGCGGCGGCAGCGTGTTCGGCGAGCTGTCGTACCTCGTCGAGGCGCACACCGTGACGACCGTCGCCGACGCGGACAACGTGCTCGCGCGCATGCGGCAGGGTGCGGCGCTGTTCGACGCGGCGATCGCGAGCCTGCGCACGGGCCTCGCCGGCAAGCGCGTGGCCGCGGCGGGCAAGCTCGCGCGCGCGATCGAGCAGCTCGACACCGAGCTCGCGAAGGATCCGGCGACCTGGCCGATGGCGAACCCGGCGTGGGCGGCGGCGCCGGCGAACGACCCGTGGCCCGGCGGCGCCCGCGAGCACCGGCGCGACGAGCTGCGCGGGATCGTCACCACGCAGATCGCGACCGCCGCCGCCCGCCTGCGCGACGTGATGCGCGCCGAGCTGCTGCCCGCCGCGCGCACCGAGAAGGAGGGGCTGTCCGGGCTGCCGGACGCCGAGGCGAGCTATCGCGCCGCGATCGCGTGGCACGTCGGGCTCCCGCGGACCGCGGCGGAGCTGCACGCGCTCGGGGTGGCCGAGATCAGCAAGACCGACGCCGCCATCGCCGAGCTCGGCGCGAAGTTATTCGGCGCGCCGGATCTCGCGGGCACGATCGCGCACCTCCGCGCGGGCGGCAAGGAGCTCTACTTCGAGACGCGCGAGCAGATCCTCGCCGCCGCGCAGGGGCAGCTCGAGCGCGCGAAGGCCGCCGTGCCGCGCTTCTTCTCGGTGCTGCCCACGATCGACTGCGTGATGCGCGAGATCCCCGACTACGAGGCGCCGTACTCGACGATCGCCTACTACCGCCAGCCGCACTACGACGGCAGCAAGCCCGGCGAGTACTTCGTCAACACGAGCCAGCCCGAGACGCGGCCGCGCTTCGAGCTCGAGGCGCTGACGTGGCACGAGTCGGTGCCGGGGCACCACCTGCAGATCGCGCTCGCGATGGAGCTCGGCGCGCTACCGGCGTTCCGCAAGCTCGACGGCTCGACGGCGTTCGTCGAGGGGTGGGCGCTGTATACCGAGCGCCTCGCGGCGGAGATGGGCCTCTACACGGGCGACCTCGATCGCCTCGGCGCGGCGAGCTACGAGGCGTGGCGTGGCGCCCGGCTCGTCGTCGACACGGGGCTCCACGCGCTCGGCTGGACGCGCGCGCGGGCCGAGCAGTACATGCGCGAGCACACGGCGCTCACCGAGGTGAACATCGTCAACGAGGTCGACCGCTACATCGGGTGGCCGGGGCAGGCGCTCGCGTACAAGGTCGGGCAGCTCGAGATCCTGGCGCTCCGGGCGCGCGCGGAGGCGCAGCTCGGCGCGGCGTTCGCGCTGCCGGCGTTCCACGCGGTCGTGCTCGGCGCGGGCGCGGTGACGTTACCGATCCTCGCGGAGCGCGTGGACGCGTGGATCAGCGGTCCGCCCGCCTAGAGCGGCTCGGCACGATCATCGGGACCGGCGTCTTCCCCGCGGCGGCGGTGACGCGCCGGCGGGCGGGGTCAGCGTGATGGCGAGCGGCGCGGTCGGGAGCCGTTTGCGCCGGCGACACCGCGACGCATCGACCGTCGTCGGCCCTACAGCGACAGGCCGACGCGGCGGCGGGCGGTGAGGCAGTGGTCGGAGCCGAGCGTGAAGTCCCGGCAGGTGCGCGGCCGGTCGTCGTAGATCGTGCAGTGATAGCGCGTCGCGCGCTCCGGATCGGCGGCGTCGGGCGGGCCGCCCGCGAGCGCGCTGCACCGATCGCCGCAGCGCCGGACCTCGAGGTACGTGCCGCGATCGACGATGAAGTCGGGCCGCGCGCGCACGGCCGGATCGCGCCGCGCGACCTCCACGGAGTGATACGCCTCGCGGCAGCACGCGCCGCACGTCTGGCAGTCGACCGCGGCCGCGGCCTCGTAGCGCGCGCAGGCGGGCCACGCCGGGTCGACGCGCTTGTTCGCCGCCTGTCGGCAGCGCTCGGCCCCGCGCATCGAGGCGCGCCACGCGCACGAGCCGCACGTGCCGTCCGCGTCGCCGGCCGGCAAGCGCGTCGGGTGCAGCGCGGGCACGGGCGCCACGAGCGCCCACAGGGACGGTGCGTGCGCCGTCGGCGCGACGGCCGCCGCGATCCGCGCGGTCGCGGCGAGCGCCTCGTGCAGCGCGGGCGCCCACGGCGGCTGGTCGGCGCGGCGGATCGCGACGATCGCCGCGCGCGTCGACCGGTCCGCGCGGTCGGCGAGCACGTCGCCGGCGAGCGTGGCCCAGAAGCTCGTGCGGAAGTCCGTCGTCGGCGCGAACACGCCGCGCAGGCCGTACAGCCCGGCGAGCACCCACTGCGCGCGCAGGCACGCGTGCTCGCGCCAGTCGTGGTCGGGGCCCCCGCGCTCCGTGGCTTCCATGCCCCAGTCCGCCTCCCGGAACGAGTCCTCGCCCTCGACGAGCGAGTGGCAGAGCTCGTGGAAGATCATCTGCGCGAGGCTGTCGTCGGCATCGAGCGTCGCGTCGGTCCCGATCGCGAGCGTGCCGCGGCCATCGGTGGCGGCGTACGCGTCCGGCGTGCGCTCCACGCGGAGCCCGATCCGGCGCGCCGCCGCGAGCCACACCTGCGCGAGTGGATCGATGTAGTGATGTGTAACCGAGCGGGCCAGGATGCAAAAACTTGCCGCCATCGCGACCAGCCGTCAAGTTGGGACACGATGAAGGGTGACATCGCCATCGCCGGCTTCATGCTGACGGCCGCGGAGTGGGATGCGATGGACGCGCGCGCGCGGGCGCAGCTCGTCGCCGCCGCGAGCCGCGCGGAGGACGCCTGGATCGTCGTCGCGATCGGAGACGCGGAGCTGTCCGCGCCGAGCGCCAAAGAGTCCTAGACTCCGGTCTTGCAACAGACCACGCTCACCGTCGACAGCCCGATCGGCAGGATGCGCCTCGACGCGCGCGGCGACGCGCTGCTGTCCGTGTCCCTGCCGGATCGGTTCACGCCGGCGCCCGACAGCGCGCGGCCGGCGAGCGTCCTCGGCGAGACCGCGCGCCAGCTCCGCGCGTACTTCGCGGGCACGCTGCGCGACTTCGACGTCCCGCTCGCCGTCGATGGCACCGCGTTCCAGCGCCGCGTGTGGGATGCGCTCGCCGCGATCCCGTACGGCGCGACATGCACGTACGTCGACATCGCGCGCAAGCTCGGCGCACCGACCGCCAGCCGCGCCGTCGGCGCCGCGAACGGCAAGAACCCGCACAGCATCCTCGTGCCGTGCCACCGGGTGATCGGCACGTCGGGCGCGCTCACCGGCTACGGCGGCGGCTTGCCCGTGAAGAAGTGGCTCCTCGCGCACGAGGCGCGGGCCCTCGGCCACCAGCCGAGCCTCGCGCTGTAGCGCGCAGCCGCTCGCCGGCGAGGTGCTACGGTGGGCCGGTGAAGGACCTGTGGTTCATCGGCGGCATGGTGGCCGGTGCCAGCTGGCTCGTCAGCCGCACGATGGTCCGCCGCAAGGCGCAGGTGACGGCGGCGAACGCGTCGGGGCTCTCGCCCGTCGCCGACCTGACGCACATCTCACCGCTCTTGCAGAAGACGGCGCTCTGGTGCCTGGCAGACGGCGGCTTCGAGCGGCGCGTCGTGCACGGCGTGCTGGCGCGCGGCACGCATGACATCGACGTCACCGCGTTCGACATGGAGACCTTGCGCGAGCGCCGCGGCGAATGGGCGTGGCTGCCGGTCGAGCCGCCGTTCCGGATCGGGCCGGTCGTGAGCGTCGTGGCGTGCGAGATGGACCGCGACTTCCCGCACGCGCTGTTCAAGCACGCCGGCGGTGGTGACGACCTGACCGACGACGATCACATCGAGCGCATCGGCTCGCTGTCGAAGACGGTGCGGGACGGCTTCGGCATGGCGCGCTCGTATCCGGCGGAGCTACCCGCGCTGCCGACAACGCCGCTCGCGCTCGGCCTGCCCGCGGGCTGGCGCGGCTACTGCCACACGCCCGAGCGGATCGCGGAGCTGATGACGGGCGGGCTCGCCGGCGTGCTCGCGCGCGCGGCCCGGCGCGACCTGGTGATCGAGCTGATCGGACCGCTCGTCGTGGTGTACCCGGCCGCGCGCGATGTCGTCGGCTCCGATGCGTTCGCGGATCTGACGCAGACGGCGCTGGTCTTGGTCGACGGCCTGCTCGCGGCGTCGCCGGCGCTCACGCCGCGCGGCGTGGCCGATCAGCGCGCGTGACCCTTTCAGTGTAGGGTGCGCCCGTGCGGTTCATCGTCCACGGCTCGAGCGCCACGCGGCTCTTGCAGATCGACTGGGGAGCGCCCGTCGAGCTCACGGCCGAGCTGCGCGGGGCGATGAAGGGCCTCGACGTCGACGGCATGCAGCACGGCCTGCTCCGCAAGGGCTACCAGTACGGCACGACGAACTTTCCGCGCGGCACGATCGCCCTGCGCATCGCCGACGGGCACGAGATCTTCCTGCAGGTGCCCGCGGGCACCGAGCGCGCCGCCGTGCCGCCCGCGCCGGCGCGCCCGACGACGGTGCGGACCGAGGACGCGGGCGCCGGTGACGGCGTGTTCGACCGGTTCCGGATCGTCGTCGGCGACGGCCTCGACGGCGAGCGCGTGGACCTCATCATCGCGTCAGCCGTGCCGGAGCTCTCGCGCGCGGTCGTGCAGCGGTTGATCGACGGCGGCAACGTCACGGTCGCGGGCGGACGCGTCGCGAAGTCGAACCGCCGGCTGCACCGAGATGACGTCATCGAGGTGGCCGTCGCGCGCGTCGAAGGCGACTGACCCGCTCGCCGCGGCGATCACCACCGACCCGTAGCGCGGCGCCCCCCGTGGCGTCCGCCGAAGCCGATCGGTCACAACCTGTCGGGGGAGCGCCGCGGAGTCAGATCTTCGAGCGAGAGGGTCTCGGTGTAAAAGACGCTGCCATCAGGACCGACCCCGGAGACGGTCAGCTCGGTCGCCCGAACGTCGACGATGCCCGCGTTGAAGCCGACGTAGCGGAACTTGACGGCCGGCACAGGTGGCGGCGGTCGGCCGAGCCCGCGGCGCAGCGGCCCGACCTGAACCTCGCGGATGCCGTACGCGTGCGACTGCGAGGCGAACCAGTGCTGATCGCCAGAGATGAAGAGAACACCGGCAATCCCGGACTGGAGCAGATGATCAAAGATGAGCTGTCGCTCGAACGTGAAGCTCGTCCAGTCGTCACTATTATTCGCGCTGTAGTCGAGGGGGATGGTCGTGAATACGATCTTGAACGTCGCTGTCGACGCGCTGAGGGCGGCCAGGAACCACGCGAGCTGCGTGGCGCCCAGCATCGTCTTGCTCGCGTCATCGGCCGCCGCATCCGCGCTCCGGAATCGTCGGCAATCGAGCAGGAAGCACTCGACGTGCGCCCCCCATCGCCAGCGGCGATATCTGACGGCGGGAGGGGCGTCGCGGAGCGGAAAAAAATCGTCCCAGGCTTGCATGGCCGCGGCGAGTCGCTGCGGCTTGGCCGCGGCGTAGGTCGCATCCCAGTTGTTCAGGAACTCGTGATCGTCGTAGATCGAATAGCAGCCACAAGCTCGATGCAACGCGCGAATCGGCGGATGCGTGCGCGCGTCCAGGTGGCGCTGCCGATACTCGTTCAGGGTCACCGCGACGGGGCCGTTGTCGGTATACGGGAAGTCGCCGATCGAGACGAAGAACGCCGGCTGCGTGGCGATGACCCCGTCGAGGACGTTGCTCGCGAACTGCGGCGCGGACGGATCGTAGTCCGCCGACACGGCGAACCGGACGACAGAGGGCATGTCGTCGGGGGGCGCGGTGCGAACCCGGTGAGGGCCGAGCACGACACCCGACTCCAGCTCGATCTCGACCGTATAGTCCCGGTCCGGGGCCAGGCCCCTGATGTCGGCGACGCCGATCCCTGCGGCCCCGGTCAGGACGACGACCTGTTCGGCGGCGACTCCATCGGCCGAGCTCACGCGCGCGACCGCCGCGCCGCGTGTCACCGCCCAGATCCACACGATGAACCGATCCGACGCGATCTCGAACACGGCGGACGCGGAGTCCGCCGGGTCCGCGCTCACGTTGTCGCCGCAGGCGACCAGCCAGCCCGCCGCCGGGACGACCGCCAGCGCTTTGAGAACGTCACGGCGTCGCACGGCCCGAGCCTAGCTCCGCTGCGGGACCCGCGGTGACACTACCTGCGCGTCCGGTGGACGCTGTGGCAATTCGCCCGACCTGTCGACCAGACCGCTCGCATCACTCGTGGGGCCCCGTCCGCGCGGTCGCGCGCGCCAGCCAGCCCCGGGCTCGCGCCACCGGGTACGCGAGCACGCCGAGCGCGTCGTGCCAGCTGCACGGCGCGAGCGCCGCGTGGCCCGCGGCCATGTAGTCGTGCACGTGCGGGCAGCGCGGGCCCGGCGCCAGCCCGCTGTCAGCGCACACCTCCACATCGACGACGCCGTCCGGTCGCGCCGGCAGCGTCAGCTTCTTGCCGCCCGCCACCGCGAGCATCCCCGCGCGCACCAGGGGCGCCGCCGCGTCCATCCCGACGAGCCCGTGCGTCGCGGTGCCGTCGAACGTGCCGGCCCACGCGCCCACGATGTACTCGCGCGTCGCGCCCACGGCCCACGTGTCCGCGAACCCGCGCGCCGTCCCCGTCTTCGCCGCGATCGGGAACGGCAGATCGAACGGCAGCTCCATGCCGAACCCCGGGCGCCGCGCCTCCGGATCGCTCAGCATGTCCATCACCAGCCACGACGTCTGCGGCGAGAAGACCTGCGTCTCCGCCGCCACCGCCGGCGTCCAGCGCTGGCCGTCCGGCCGCACCACGCCCGTGATGCCCCGCGGCGTGCCGACCCGGCCGCCGCGCACGAGGAAGCCGTACCCGGCCGTCAGGTCGAGCAGCCGCACCTTCGCCGCGCCGAGCGCGAGCCGCAGCCCGTAGTCGCTCGGCACGCCCGGCAGCTCCGCGACGCCCGCCGCGTGCAGCGCCGTCATCACGTGCGCGATGCCCACCTGCTCGAGCACGCTCACCGCCGCGAAGTTGTACGAGCTCGCCAGCGCCGTCCGGTAGCGCACCGGCCCGTGCTCCACGCCGCCCGTCGGGGCGAAGTAGTCCGCGCTCGTGTCGCGCGTATCCCACGCGATGCTCGCCGGCGACGCGCCGCGCTCGATCGCCGTCGCGTAGACGAACGGCTTGAGCGCCGAGCCCGGGTTCCGTCGCCGCGTCACGATGTCGATGGCCGAATCGCCGACGGACCCGACGAGCGCGCGGACCTCGGTCGTCTGCGCGTCGAGGACGACCATGCCCGCCTGCGCGAGGCCCTTGTCGCCGAGCTGCGCCACCTGCGCGGCCACGCGCGCCTCGAGTCCGCGCTGCAGCCGCAGATCCAGCGTCGTGCGCACCGTCCCGCCCGCGTGGCGGACCTCCGCGGGCAGCTGGGCGAGCGCCCACGCCACGAACTGCGGCGCCGCCGGAGGGGCTCCGTGGCGCGCGACCGCGATCGGCTGCGCCCGCGCGTCGGCCGCCGCCGCCGCCGTCATCACGCCCCGCTCGACGAGCAGCTCGAGCACGCGGTCGCGCCGCGCGATGGCCGCGTCCAGGTGCGTCAGCGGGTCGTAGCCGCTCGGGGCCCGCGGCAGCACCGCGAGCAGCACGGCCTCGCCCGGCGCGAGCGCCCGCGCCGGCCGCCCGAAGTAGAGCCGCGCCGCCGCCTCGTAGCCGTACGCGCCGTTGCCGAAGTACGCGCGGTTCAGCCACTGCTCGAGGATCGTGCGCTTGTCCGTCGCGCGCTCGATCCGCAGCGCCAGCAGCACCTCGCGCACCTTGGTCGCCGGCGTGCGCGTGTTCGTCGCGCCGAGCAGCATGCGCGCGAGCTGCATCGTCAGCGTCGAGCCGCCGAAGCGGCCGCCGCGTGCGTCGAGCCACAGCGCCCGCGCGATGCCCGTGCTGTCCACGCCGCGGTGCTCCCAGAAGCCCTGGTCCTCCGCCTCGACGACCGCCGACACGCCCACCGCGGGCAGCTCGCCGAGCGCCGTCCATTGCGTGCGATCCGCGCCCTCCGCCGGCAGCCGCGCGAGCTCCTCGCCGCGCACGTCGACCAGCACGAGCGGCGCGCTCCCGCGGTCGAGCGCGGTGCGATCGAACGGCGTCGCGAGCACGGCCACGACCGTCGCGTGCAGCACGATCACGAGCGGCAGCAGCCCGGCCACCGCCGCGCCCCGAAGCACGCGGGCCACGCGCGCCACGCGGGCTGCCGTCACGGCGTGACCGTCACGACGCGCTTGTCGCTGCGGCCGTGGATGTCCGGGTGATACATGTTCTCGACGGTCGTCGGCATCGCCGTGAACGTACCGGCCGTCGTCGCGCGCGCCTGGTACTCGATGACGTGCGAGCCCTTCGTCATGTAGTCCGCGAACCAGCGGACCGCGTCGTCGTGCATCTCCTGGTAGTCCCACGCGGCGTACGAGCGCCAGTCGCGCGCGTTGCCCGTCCCGTCGCCGACGCCCTTCGCCGGATCCGCGGCCGCGCCGCTCTCGGCGAGCTTCGTGTTCACGGCCTCGAAGCCGGCCGGGATCGGGTCGTTCACCGCCACCCAGCGCTGTTGCTCGTCCGCTTCGATCTCGATGCGAATGGTGACGAGGTCGCCGGCCTTCGCCGTCGTGACCGGCGCGCCCTTGGCGTCGAGGTAGCGGCGGAACACCGTGAAGCCGTGGTGCTCGCCCGCGCCGACGTCGACGCGCGCCTCCGTCACGCGCGCCGAGACATGCGCGCCGTTCGTCACGCCCACCGCCACCGCCGCGCCGTCCGCGACCTTCGCCAGCGGGATCTGGACCGTCGCGATCTGCGCGCCCGTGATGACCCGCGCCGGCATCGCCACGCCGCCGATGGTGATGGTCGCCGTCGTCTCGCCCGCCGCCCCGCGCTTGGCGTACTGCGACAGCGCCACGAGCGCCCACACGTTCTCCTGCGTCGATTGCCACGTGCCCGTCCGGCCGCGCTGCGACTTGAGGCCGGCCGCGAGCGGCTCGATCATCTTCGACTGCGGATCGACCTCGAGCAGCGCGAGCAGCGTCAGCGCCGTCGAGCGCGCATCGGAGCCCCAGTACATGTCGAGCTCCTCGCGCGACGACGTCTCGTGCACCGTCGCGAGCCCGCCGTCGGTCTGCACGAGGTTCAGCAGCAGCAGCTTCTCGAGCTCGGCCGTCTGCCGCGGGTCTGCCTTCGCGAGCGCCAGGGCCCGCAGCAGGAACGCCTGCCCCCACTTCGGCAGCGTGCCGCGCGAGGCGTACAGCCGCGCATCGAGGTTCGCGTCCGGCTTGCCGCGCAGCGCCATCACGTACGCCGCCATCGCCATCGACGCGCTGTTATTGGCCTCGCCGAGGTGCTTGTTCGCGTACTCCGTGAGGCCGGCGAGGCCGTGGTCGAAGACGGCTGCCGGCACGGCCACGCCGCCCTGCTGCGCGACCGTCAGCCCCCACAGCGCGTACGCCGTCAGGTGCGGGTACGTCTGCGAGTCCGGCCACAGCGAGAACTGGCCGTCCTCGTGCTGGTGGCGCAGGACCTTCGCGACGCCGACGTCGATGTAGTGCTGGGCCTTCGTGTGATCGAGCGCGCCGCTGTCGAGCGAGGCCGCGAGGTCCTTCGCCGCGATCAGCGGGACCATGTGCGACATCGTCTGCTCGAGGCAGCCGTAGGGATACTCGACGAGCGCCTTGAGGCTCGGCGCGAGGTCGCCGGCGCCCGTGCGGTCGATCGTGAGCGTCAGCCTGCTCTCGTCGCGCAGCACGCCGGGCGATGGGGCAAGCGTGCTCGTCCACGTCTGGCCGGCCGGCAGCATCGCCTCGACGAGCGTGCGCGTCTCGACGAGCCGCGGCCTCTCGATCGGCAGCGTCACCGCGACGGCGTCCGCCTCGCGCCCCATCGTGACATCGAACTTGAACGTGGCCGCCGCCGCCGTCGCGATGGCCGTCGCCGCGAACCGCACGCGCGCCTCGCCGTGCGCCGGCAGCGCGATGTCCTGGTGGGTCGTCGCCAGCGACGCGCCGTCCGCCGTCGCCGTCACCGTCGCGACGCCGGCCGTGTCCGTCGTGTTGTGGAGCAGCACGCCGACCTCGGTGTCATCGCCGGTGCGCAGGAAGCGGGGCAGGGTCGGCTGCGCCATGAGCGGCTTGTTCACCGTCAGCCGTGTCTCGCCCGCGCCGAACTGGTCGGCGATGTCGGCCGCGACCGCCATCAGCCGGAACGCGGACAGGTTGTCCGGCGCGGCGAACGCGAAGTGAATGACGCCGACCTCGTTCGTGACGAGGGCGGGCGCCCAGAACGCCGACGCCACGAACTTGCTGCGCACGCGCTGGGCCCCGACCTTCGACGCGCTGTCGCCGCCCTGGTCCGGATCGCCCGCCGTGGGATCTGCGAGGCGCGCGATCCGGTTCCAGTTCGTCGCCGGCTCGACCGAGAGGCCGAACGGCGCGTAGAACGTCTTCATCGGGTTCGGCGTCTCGTACGCGACGAGCTGCAGCACGCCTTCATCGGCCGCCGACAGCGAGACCTCCGCCTTCACCGGCTTGCCGTCGTGCGTGACGGTGATCGTGCCCGCGACCGGATCGCCCGGCCGCACCGTGCCCTGGTCGAGCGCGACGGCGACCTTGAGCTCCTTGTGCGTCGACGTGACCTTCAGCTCGACGGTGCCGAGCTTGAACGCGGGCCGGTCCTTGTCGAGCGGGCCGTGCCGCCCGGCCACGAGCGCGATGCTCGCGTACACGTTCGGCGCCCACGCATCCGCGATCGGCAGCGTCAGCCCCTCGCTCGTCGACGTCAGCTTCGTCACGCGCGCCGTCAGCACGCCGTCGCGCTCGACGGTGACGAGCGCGGTCGGGTCGACCATGTTCGCCATCGGCACGAGCTTCGCGACATCGCCGGGCGCGTAGACCGGCTTGCTCGCGACGATCGTCATGCGATCGCCCTCGTCGCCGCTCCAGAACGCCTCGCCCTTGCCGATGACGTAGATCTCGCTCTCGGCCGCGACCGCGTTGCCGTGCTCGTCCTTCGCCTCGATGCGCACGATGTAATCGCCCGGCGCCGTCGGGACCACGCGCTCCGTGTGCGAGCCCGCCGCCGCGATGTCGACGTCGCGCTCGATCGCGACGCGATTCTTCGGGTCGCAGTGCGAGTAGCCGCGGTAGCCGTGCTGGGTGTAGCTGCACGTCCACTCGACGCGCGTGAAGCGGAGGTGCGCCTTCGTGGCCGCGCGCGTGCCATCGGGGCGGAGCGCCACGAGGTTGATGCCGAACGGCATGTCCACCGCCTGGACGTACTCGCTCGCGTGGACACCCAGGTAGAACGACGTGCGGTGCGCCGTGACCATCACGGACTTCGAGATCGTCTGGTCCGTCGCGTCGGTGACGCTCGCGCCCACGATGTAGTCCACCGGGCCCGCCGTGGTCGGCACCGGCTCGGCCGGCGGCGCGTCGGGATCCGGCGTCGCCGTTGGCTCGCTGGCGGCGATGACGAGGTGACCGGTGGCGTCCGTCTGGTCCTTGCCGTCGGAGACGAGCTCGCCGTACTCGTCGCGGCGATCGGACCACCAGTACTCGTGCGGGTCGGCCGCGAACGTGTACTCGTCGTAGCCGGGGAACGAGACGTAGTGCTTGCGGCGACGCAGGTTCCACTCGACCTTCGCGCCGGCGACGGGCGCGCCGAACAGGTACTTCGCGTCGAGGCCAAAGCTCAGCTTGTCGCCGGGCCGGGGGACAGCGCCGGCTTTCTGGTCGCCCTTGATCGAGAGCTCGAACGCGGCCGGGCGGAACTCCTCGACGGTGAACTTCTCGCGGAACGTCTGCGCGCCGAGCGTGGCGCTGACGTAGTAGTCGCCGAGCGACGCGTCGGGCGCGAGCTGGAGGTCGAACGCGAAGCCGCCGAACGCCGTCAGCGCGGTGGTCTTCGTCATCACCGACTGGCCGCGGCTGTCGGTGACCTCGACGGTGACCGGCTGCTTCGCGGGCACGCGCGGCGGGTGGATCGCGGTGATCTCGCGGGCGAGGCCCTTGAAGTGGACCTCCTCGCCCGGGCGGTAGAGGCCGCGGTCGCTCTGGATGAAGCCGCGGATGCGCACCTGCGCGTTGCTCGGCGCCTCGTCGACCGCGAAGTTCCAGATCTGGATGCCGTTGCTCCAGTTGCCGTCGACGACGGCGAGATCGGCGCCGCTCTCGACCACCGCGATCAGCCGCTGCGCGCGGCCGCCGTTCTCGTACGTGTTGTCGATGTCGTTGCCCGCCTCCGCCGCGTCGCCGACCGGCTTCGGCTTGTCCTTCAGCACGGCGCTGCCCGGGATCGTGAGGAGGCCATCGGCCGTCGTCGTGCCCGTGTAGACGGCCTTGCCGGACGGCGTGTAGACCGTGACCGACGCGCCGCCGACGGGCGCGCCCGTGGCGAAGGACGTCACCCATACGAGCCCCGACGCGGGGCCGACCTTGATCAGCACGCCGAGGTCCGTGACGTTCGCGAGCACGCGGTTGCGGCGCGGGTTCAGCCACGGGCGGTTGTCATCCTGCTTGACGTCATTCGAGTGGATCTCGGCCAGGAACACGCCGCGCTTGGCGCCGGCGCCGCCGCACGTGCCGCCGAGGTCGAGCGGCGTCTGCACCCACTTGTTGCGCTCGGGGATCTTGTGCGCGCGCTTCGTGGGCGTGACGTGGAGCTTCGCCCAGTCGAGCGGCTTGTCGTCGTTGTTGCCGCCCCACGGGTCGTACTGCATGTCGGACGTCAGGAGCTGCACGAGCTTGCTCTTGGGGATCGCGCCGCACTCGACGTCGTACGTGCCGACGTTGCGCGACCAGACCGGGTAGCCCTTCGCGCTCGCCTCGAGCGCGAAGATGCCGCGCTCGAGCGACAGGCGCGGCTTGGCGTCGCCGGTCTTGAACACGTGGTCGACGGCCACGGGGAGCTTCTGGCCGAAGATGTCGGCGAGCGATCCGAGGTGGATCTTGTAGGTGGTCTGCGCGTCGAGGTCGGCCGTGACCTTGTAGGTCATGCCGTCGTCGAGGAGGTAGCCGTCGCCGAGGCCGGGGATGGCCGGGACGGACGAGATCGCCGCGTGCATCGCGTCGGCCGTGACCGGGGTGGAGAACGTGATCTGCAGCTCGACCTCGTCGGCGGCGACGGGAGCCTTCGCGTCGACGGCGGGCTGGAAGCCGGTGACGGCGAACGCCGGGCGCGCGTGGACGGTCGTCGAGAACGGCGAGGTGAGCGTCGCGTCGCCGCCGGCGCCCGCGAGCTCGCGACAGGTCAGGAGATACGCCGCGCCCGCGGTGAGGGCGCCGTCGATCCCGAGCGTGACGGACGAGCTGCCGGCCGCGCCGGGCGCGTGCGCGACGAGCGCGACGGGGGCGCCCAGCAGCGGCTCGAGCCGGCAGTGCGCGGCGGCGGCGGCCGCGTCGACCGGCTCGTTGAACCCGATCACGATGTCGCCCACGAGCGGCAGCAGGTCCGCGTAGCCGATGATCCCGTGGACGGCGAGGGGGCGGTAGACGAACACGACCTCGAACGCCCCGGCGCGCGCGGCGAGGTCGCCGGCGAGCGCGAAGTGGTAGCGGGTCGACGGCACGAGCGCGCCCTTGGTCTCGAGGACGAGCGTCTGGCGGTCCTGCCAGTAGCCCTGCCAGGGCACGGCCGGCGTCATCGCGATGGTGCTCGGATCAGCGGGGCCGCCGATGGCGCGGTCGTCCACGACCGGCCTGTCGAACTTGATCGTGACGGCCTGGGGCTGGTCGATCGCCGCGGTGGGCGAGAAGGACATGACCTTCAGATCGCCAGTCTCGGCGACAGGCTGCTGCTGCGACGTGGGGCCGCCACACGCGGCGAAAACGGCGAGGAGGCTCGCGCGAAAGAGAGAACGCATTCGCGCCTGTAGTGCAGCCGCGATGCCGAGGAAGAGGACAGGCGGCGCGCGGACTTATCGAGGTCGTGGCCCGGCAGACACGCGGCTGTGTCCGGGCATCGCAGATCGCGGGGGGGCCCTGCGCGTATAACTACACCGGTGCGACGCGCAGCCTTGGCTCTCTTGATGTGCGCGCTCGGAGGCGCCGCGCACGCCGCGTCGAGCCCGCTCCCCGCGCACGCCGGCATGTACGGACCCGCGCCCGCCGGGGGCGGCGCGACCGGCATGGCCCTGCCGATGCTCGACAGCCGCCTCGAGGTCACGGTCCACGGCGCGATCGCCGAGGTGGTGATCCACCAGACGTTCCACAACGACGCGGACCACGTCACCGAGGCCACGTACATCTTCCCGCTGCCCGAGGACGCCGCCGTGAGCGCGCTCGCGATCACCTGCGGCGCCCGGACGATCCACGCCGCGATCGCCCCGCGGGCCGAGGCGCAGAAGCGCTACGAGGACGCGGTGACCGCCGGCGTCGGGGCGGCGCTCCTCGAGGAGGAGCGGCCGGATGTCTTCACGCAGACGGTGTCCGCGATCCCGGCGCGCGGCGATGTCGAGATCACGCTGCGCTACGACACGGTGGCGCGGCCCCGCGGCGATGGCACGTGGCAGCTCGCGCTGCCGCTGGTGGTCGCGCCGCGCTACGTGCCGGGCACGGCGAGCGGCCGCTCGACGACGGGCGCGGGGCACGCGCCGGATACGGATCGTGCGCCCGACGCATCACGCGTGACGCCGGGCGGCAAGCCGAACGCAGGCGGGCCCACGACGATCGCGATCGCGTTCGCCGATGCCGTCGAGGGGGTCACGAGCCCGACGCACGAGCTCGCGCCGACCGGCGGCGGCTACGCGCTCGCCGATGCCCACAGTGATCGCGACGCGCTGATCCGGTGGCGCGGCACGCAGGCGGCGAGCGGCTGGTCCGAGCAAGACGGCGCGGTCGGGTACGCGGCCGTCGTGGTCTCGGCGCCGCCGGCGCGCGCGCGGGCCCCCGGCGGCGCCGCGCTCGACATCGCGCTCGTGCTCGATCGCTCCGCGGCCGCGCACGGCGACGCCGACGCGATGCAGCGCCCGCTCGTGCGCGAGCTCCTCGCCGATCTCACCCCCGCCGATGGCGTCACCGTGACCGGCAGCGTGTCCATCCGCCGCGCGGCCCCGGCCGATGCGTGGCGCGAGCTCGATCGCGGCTGGGCGACGTCGCCCGGCGCGTTCGATCTCACGCGCGCGCTCGCGGCCGCCCACGGCGGCGCGGTCGTGCTCGTCACGCCCGGGCTCGTCGCGGACGATGCGGCCGCGCTCGCCGCGGCCCGCGCGCTCAAGACGCCGGTGCACGTCATCGGCGTGGGGCCGGCGCCGAACCGGGCGCTCTTGCTCGCGATCGCGCGCGACACCGGCGGCACGTTGCGTTTCGTCGCGCCCGACGACGACGCGACGGTCATCGCGCGCGACCTCGTGTCGGACCTCGCGTCGCCGCCAGGGGCGCTCGCCGTCAACTGGGGCGCGCTCGCCGCCGCCGAGGTCGTGCCGACGACGCTGCCGCACCTCGGCGCGGGCCAGGCGCGCCTCGTGCTCGCGCGGGTGGGCGCGGCGAAGGTCGCGAACGGCCGGGCGCGCGGCGACGTGTTCGCGATCGCGGTGATGACGAAGCAGCCGCCGCTCGGCGGGGAGGTGACGACGCTCGGCCCGCTCGCGCGGCGCTGGGCCCGCGACACGCTCGGCGAGATGCTGGTCGGCACGCCGGACGCGGCGGCCGTGACCACGTTCGCGCTGCGCTACGGGCTGGTGTCCCCGTACACCTCGATGGTCGCGGTCGGGGCCGAGGTCGTCGTCGCGGGCGGCGTCAAGCACACGGTGTCCGTCCCGGTGTCCGTGCCGGCGGGGATGAAGTGGCAGCCGCTCGAGCGCGAGCTGCACGTGGCGACCAGGGGCGAGAGCACGGCCGAAGAGCAGCGCGACCTCGCGCGCAAGCAGGACCGGAAGGCCCCCGCGAAGCCGGTGCCAGGGCGGCCAACCGATCAGAGCAAGAAGCAGCAGCACGGGGACGACGCGCGGAACGGGAGCCCGCAGCAGGCGCCGGCGCAGCCCGCGGCGCCGGCGCCGGATCGCGCACCCGCGCCGACCGCGAAGAAGCCACCGTCGTCCAAGGCGCCCGCGCCGGTCACGCCACCGGCCTCGCCGAGCTCCACCGCGCAAGCGAGCCCGCCCGCCGGTACGAGCCTCGGCGGCGAGGACGCCGAGGCCACGACGCCCGAGGCCGGGGCCGACAACGGCGACGGGGCGGGGGACAGCGTGCGCGCCAAGCACGCCGCGGAGGACATCGCCATCTTCGAGGCGCAGTCCAGCCCCGAGGGCCCGGCCACGCCCGGCATGCGCCATCGCTACGGGCTCGCGCTCGGCGGCGGCGCGACCCTCTCCCGCGACCCGCGCGCGTTCGTCGCGTTCACGGCGAGCCTCGATCTCGGCGGCACGTACCGCGCGCACGACCACCTCCGCTGGGGCGCCGCCGCGTCGCTCTGGCTCGTCGACGGCCTCCACGCGCAGGAGCGCCTGCTCGGGACGCTGACGTGGTGGCGGGAGCGGACCGGCGTCGAGGCGGGCCTCGGCCTGCACGTGTCCGATGCGGCGGGCGTCGAGGCCGGGCCGGCGCTCGGCGTCGCGCTGCGCCACGTCTTCACGGGACACCTCACCGGCTACCTGCGCTACGACGGCGCGCTCTTGTTCGGCACCGGCGGACACGCGGACGAGCACGCGGCGAGCGCGGGCGTCGAGTGGCGGTGGTAGAACCGCGGCGTGCGGCACATCCGGCTCGTCGTCGAGTACGACGGCACGACCCTCGCGGGCTGGCAGCGCCAGGCCAACGCGCCGACCGTGCAGCAACACCTGGAAGAGGCGCTCGCCACGATGCTGCAGCAGCCGACGCCCGTCGCGGGCGCGTCGCGCACCGACGCGGGCGTGCACGCGCGCGGGCAGGTCGCGATCTTTCACACCGAGCGCACGATCCCGCTGCACGGCTTTCGCCGCGGCTTGAACGCGCTGCTGCCCGACGCGATCGCGATCCGCGACGTGGCCGAGGTCGGCGACGACTTTCACCCGCGCTTCTCCGCGACCGGCAAGCACTACCGCTACACCATCCTCGCGCGCCGCGAGCGCAGCCCGCGCTGGCACACCCGCGCGTGGCACGTGCCGAAGCTGCTGGATGTCCCGGCGATGACGGCGGCGGCGGCCCACCTCGTCGGAACGCACGACTTCGCGGCGTTCCGGGCCGCCGGCTGCAGCGCGAAGACCACGGTCCGCCGGCTCGACAGTATCGTCGTGACCCGGGCTCAGCCCGACATCCTCGAGGTCGACATCCGCGGCAACGCGTTCCTGCGGCAGATGGTTCGGATCATCTCGGGCACCCTGGTCGACTGCGGCGTCGGCGACCTCACGCCCGCTCAAGTCGGCGAGATCCTTGCGGGTCGAGACCGCACCAAGGCCGGCCGAACGGCGCCGCCGCAGGGTCTGGAGCTGCTGGCTGTGCGCTATGACGGCCGCCGCGCGGACACGCACGCCAGCGTGTAAGATGTGGCCTGTCCTGCCGTTGACTAGGTGCACGTGGCCCCCGAACCAGCCGGCGAATTGCCGGATGCAGCGCGCGAGCTCGAAGCCGAGCGCCGACAGGTCGAGGAGGCACAACGCGGCAACCTCGACGCCATGCGCCCCATCCTCGAACGCTACGCTCCGCCCCTGTACGGCACGGTGATCCTGCCGCGCCTGGGCGACGTCGCGTCCGCAGAGGACGTGCTGCGCGACACGCTCGCGACGGTGGTCGAGAAGATCGGCAAGTTCACGTGGCAGGGGCGGTCGATCTATCCGTGGATGCGGCAGATCGCGATCAACAAGGTGTTCGACGTGCATCGCCAGTCGAAGCGGTCGCGCAAGCTCGCGGACGCGCTGGCGCACGAGTTGCCGACCGAGAGCGATCCGGCGAGCCACGCGGACGCGCAGCTCATGGCGGACGAAGAGCGGCGCGTGCATCGCGAGCGCATCGATGTCGCGCTCGGCGAGCTGGCGGAGCGGTACCGGACCGCGCTGGAGCTGCGGCTGATCCAGGAGCTATCGCGCGAGGACTGCGCGACGCGGCTCGGCGTGACGGTGTCGACGTTCGACGTGGTGTTGTTCCGCGCGGTGCGCGCGTTCCGCAAGCAGTTCGGAGAGCGCGGGGCGCCTGCCGACGGAGGTCACGATGGCGCATAGCGATAACCACGACGGCGAGGACTTCCTGAGCGGGCCCGTGCCGTTGCCGGACGACGAGCCGACCGCGGCCGAGCTCGCCCACGCGCGGGCGTTCGCGTCGCTCGTGGACAGGGCGCTGGCGGGCCGGGCCCCGGCGGCGATGTCGGCGGACGACGGCGGGGGCTTGCCCCACGCCGGCAGCGGCGCCGAATGGCGGCGCGGTTCGATCGACCGCGCGTTGGTGGAAGCGGCGACCGTGATCCGGGCCGCGACCGGCGGCCTCGAGCTGCCGGCGGCGCGCAAGAGCTCGCTCGTCGAGGCGGCGCTGCGCCAGGCGATCGGCGAGCCGCCGGTGGTGACAGCGGCGCGGATCGCGCCGGTGGTGGCGCTCTCGTCGCGTCGCAGGTGGTTGCCGTGGTCGATCGCGGCGACGAGCACGGCGATCGCGGCGGCCGCGATCGTGGCGCTGTGGGTGCGCGCGCCGCGTCCGGTCCCCCCCATGCCGACGGCAGCGGCGGCGGTGCCCGCGAGCTGGACGTCGCGGCCGAGCGATGCGCTCATCGGGCCGATCGCGCGCGAACACGCGGGTGACGCGAGCGCGCGCATCGACACGATCTTCGCGGACCGCCTCGACGGCTATCGCGAGCGGACCTACGCGCACGGAGGTCGGCCGTGAGGCGCCTCGCCCTCGTGGCGCTGCTCCTGGTCGGCGCGTGTGCCGACCGCGACGCGCCGTCGCCCATCACACGCGTCGCCGAGCCGGCGGACGCGATCGATCAAGACCTCATGGTGGCGCTCGCGCAGGCGAAGAACTTCCACCACAAGGCGAAGGTCTACACGAGCGACGGCAACACGGCGGCGGCGATCGCGGCGGTGCGGCAGATCTTGTCGCTGCGGTTCCCGCCGAGCGCGCCCGAGGCCGAGGACGTGCGCGACGACGCGCGCGCGCTGCTCGCGAAGCTGCTGGTCGGGCAGGGACAGCTCGACGAGGCGATGCGCACCGTGGAGGAGGGGCTCGCGGCGAGCACGCGGGACAGCTTCTTCGTCGCGAACCTGCACACCGTGGCCGGAGAGATCCACGAGGCGCGGGCGGCGCAGCTCGAGACGGGTGACGGGCGCGTGACGACCGAGCGCCGGGCCGCCATCGGCGAGTACGACAAGTCGATCCAGATCAACGAGGCGCTGCAGAAGCGCCTGATGGACGAGCGATGAGCCGCGGGCGCAGCGCGGGCATCGGCAGCGGGCTCGCGGCAGGCGCGGCGATCGCGGCGATCGTCGTGGCGTGCGGGCGGCCGCCGCCGACGTCGTTCCCCAAGGAGAACGAGATCACGGCGCTGTGGACGCAGATCCGCGACTGGCGGCGCGAGGCGCACATGGATCTCGAGCCGACGCCGCAGTCGCTGTTCTCGGTGCGCAACGCGACGACGCACGAGGCCGCAAAGGTCTGCCCGGTCGGGCACACCGTGCCGGCGGCGTGCAGCGATGTCTGCAATCTGTCGGACGCGATCTGCGACAACGCGGAGACGATCTGCACGCTCGCCGACGAGCTCGGCAAGGGCGACGACTACGCGCAGCAGAAGTGCGCGAGCGCGAAGGCGTCGTGTCGCGAGGGCAAGCAGCGCTGCTGTGATTGCTCGGGAGCGCCGTGACGGGGCGGCTGCCGTCCGGCCTGGTGGGCGTGGTCGCCGGCGTGTGCGGCGCCGCGGCGATCGCGGCGTGTGCGGCGGGCGGCCGCGCTCCGGCCGCCGCGGGCGTGGTCCCCGCGATGGTCACGCCGGGCGGCACCGACGGGCGCAGTGAGATCCAGCGCCTCGATCGCGAGCTCGCCGCGGCGCGCGAGAAGCTCGGGCTGCCCGAGCCGGTGGACCTCGGCCCCGGCCCCCCATCTCCGCTCGCGGTCACGCCGCAGCCGCCGACGCCGGATCCGACGTGCCATCCCGCGAAGACGGACGCGTGCAGCGACACCTGCACGCTCGCCGACGCCATCTGCGCCGACGCCGCCAAGATCTGCGAGCTGGCCCAGCAGCTACCGGGGGACACCTGGGCCGCCGGCCGCTGCACCGCCGGCGACCAGAGCTGCACCGCCGCCCGCGGCCGCTGCTGCGGCTGCCCCTAACGGGGACGCTGTCACGTTTGTCACCTTTGGTGATCGGCGTGATCCGAGTCATTGCCCGCACTTAAGCGGGGACGCTGTCATGTTTGTCAACGCCGGCTACGAGCGCCACGTGGCCCACGCGGCCATGGAGCCGACGCGCCACGTCGGCGATCGAGCGCGCTGGCACGTCGGTCCGCGAGACTCTCGGCGCGCGCCGCTACACCACGATCCATACGGGCCAGCGCGCGGAGTCGGGACCTGGACGGTCCCGCAGGTGAGCGGTCTTCCTGGCGCCAACCGTAACAACTCCAACGACCGGGGCGCGCCGCATTGCTCCGGTAGGCGATGCGCGATGGCGCCCCGACTGGAACCCCATCGGCCCGGCGATCGCGCAGCGTCCGCGCCGAGCCTGCGGCCCCCCGCTCGAGCCGACGAGCCGTCGCCCGATCGGCCGGGCGGTGGCGACACGGGATGATGGTGGCCTGGCCCGCCGGGTGACGCACGGTGGCGATGGCCGTCGAATCAGCCGGGGCCGCCGGGGGGCGGCGCGATCCTCGGCCGCCGCGTCCGCGTGTCAGCTCGTCTCGACGGCCGCGGGCACCGCCACGCGCACGATCGTCCCGGCGTCCGTGCGGCTCGTGACGGTGATCGCGCCGGCGTGCGCCTCCACGATCCGCTTCGCGAGCGTCAGGCCGAGGCCCACGCCACCCGTCTCGCGCGAGCGGCTGCGCTCGCTGCGAAAGAACGCGGTGAACACGCGCGGAAGATCGTCGGGCGCGATGCCGAGACCACGGTCGTGGACCTCGAACACCACGTCGCCGCCATCGCGCGACACGGCGAGGTCGATCGCAGACGCGTGATCCGGCGTGTACTTGTGCGCGTTCTCGAGCAGGTTGTCGAGCACGCGGCGGAACAGCATCGGGTCGACGTCGATGCGCGGAAGCTCGTCGGCGATCCGCACCGCGAGCGGCCGGTCGCGGTGACGGGCACGCACGCGGTCCGCCGCCGCGCGCGCGATGTCGGCCGGGTCGCTCTTGGCGCGGTGCAGGGGGAGGCTCGCGTTGGCGCCGACCTCGAACCGCATGGCGACGAGGATGTCATCGACGATCGCGGACAGCTCCGTGACGTCGATGTGGATCTCTGCGAGCGACGCGCGCGCCGCCACGGCATCACCCTCGCCGGCGATGTCGAGGGCCACGCCGATGCGCGCGAGCGGCGTGCGCAGCTCGTGCGCCACGTTCGCGAGCAGCTCCTTCTCGGAGGCGAGCAACGTCTGGACACGCTCGGCCATCTCGTCGAGCCGGGTGCCGAGCTCGCCGATCTCGTCACCCCGAAGGAGGCGACTGCGCGCCGTGAGATCACCGGCGCCGAGCGCGCGCGCCGTGCGCGTCAGCTGCTCGATCGGCCGCAGGATCCAGCGGGCCGAGATGAGCGCACCGACCACGAGCACGAGCAAGCCGAACCCGAGCGTCAGGCCGGGCCCGATGAAGCCAGGGCCCGCGCCATGGACGCCGCGCGCCACGAGGAAGCCGCGCGCGCCGTGCATCGGCAGGCCGAGGAGCATCACGTGCTGGCGCGCACCGTCGGGAGGCAGCAGCGGCGGACCGCGGTCGCCGGGCCCGCCGAACCCCGGCGGCGGCAGGCCATGGTCATCGGGCGGGGCGCCCGGTGGCGCGTGGTCCTCTGGTGGGCGGTCGCCGGGCCCGTGCCCGTGATGCCGCTCCGGGATCGCGAGCGGCGGCTCCACGTTCGTCGCGACGAGCTGACGGGCCTCGTCGTAGATCGAGATCTCGATCCGCGCCGCGTGCAGCGAGTCGAGCTCGTCCGCCAGCGCGGTCGGTTGCTCGACGACCTGCGCGAGCCGCTCCATCGTCGGCCCGCGCAACGCGTCTTCCGGGTACGCCTCGCCATGCGGGCCCTCTGCGATGAAGATCACCACGGCCCCGACGTTGAGCAGCAAGAGCTGCACGATGCCGAGCACCACGAGCCGCGACGAGAGCGAGCGCCCGAAGCGCATCAGCTCTCCCCGGCCGCCGCGAGCATGTAGCCGGCGCCGCGGACGGTCTTGAGCAGCTTCGGGTTGCGCGGATCGTCCTCGACCTTCGCGCGCACGCGCGAGACGAGCACGTCGATCGAGCGGTCGAACGCCTCGTCGGCCGAGCCATGCAGGAGCTGGAGCAGCTGCTCGCGGCCGAGCACGCGACCCGGCCGCTGCGCGAGCGCGTGGAGCAGCGCGAACTCGATCGTCGTCAGCGTCAGCGGCTTGCCGCCGATCGTGACCGTCATCGCCGACGTGTCGATCGCGAGCGGGCCGACCTCGATGCGCTCGGGACGAGGGCCGGCCTCACCGCGCGCGCGGCGCACCTGCGCCCGGATGCGCGCGACGAGCTCGCGCGACTGGAACGGCTTCGCGACGTAGTCATCGGCGCCGCCCTCGAGGCCGAGGACGCGGTCGGCTTCCTCGCCGCGCGCCGTCACCATGATGATCGGGACGTCGACCCGCGCTCGCAGCTGCCGGCAGACCTCGAGGCCATCGGCGCCCGGGAGCATCAGGTCGAGCAGCACGACGTCAGGCCGGACGCGCAACACCTCGGCGACGGCGAGGTCACCGCGGGCGACCACGTGGACCTCGATGCGGTGGGAGGTCAGGTACGTCGAAGTGAGGCGCGCCAGGCGTTCGTCGTCCTCGACGTAGACCACTCGGATCTCGGGCTCCATCACGGGCCAGTATGGAGCGTTCGCGCGGCGGCCGGCGCAGACGAAACATGCCGAAACACCAGCGGGTCTCGGCCGGTCAGTCCACGAGGTAGCCGGCGCAGGTGGCGTAGTACCGCGCGACGTCGAGCGCCGAGACGAGGCCCACGAGCGCGCCGCCGCCGCCGCCGGTGATCACCACCTGCCCGACGCCCTCGAACGCCATCAGGGCCGCGGCGCGTTCGATCGGCGCGCCGGCGGGCAACGCAAAGACGTAGCGTGACATCGCGTCCGCGGCGGTCGCGCGGTCGTCCACGAGCCGGAGCACGTCCGTACGTGTCACGATACCGCGCAGCGTGTCGTCGTCATCGACGACGATCATGGCGGCCACGCGCAGCTCCACGAGCTTCCGGCGCACGTCATCGATCGGTGTGTCGGGCGTGACGATCACCACGGGCACCGTAACCAGGGCACCGAGGGAGGTCACCCGGTCGGTGACCTCGTCCTCGGGCTCGGGCTCGGGCTCGGGCTCGGGCTCGGGCCAGCTGCGAACGTGCGACGAAGCGGAAGTGGACAGGGCGGGCATGGGAGCTCCTCGGGGTGGCGCGCTCGTAGGAGTAGTGCCGTCCGGGCGTTTCCGGGTTGTGTCGCGAAACACTTCGAAACCCACGGCCGCTATAGTCCGGGCGGAAATGCCCGGGTCGCGCACCGTCCCCGTGCTGTTCGCCGCAGCGGCGATCGGCGGCGGGGCAGCCCGCGGCGCGTGGGCCGACGGCATGGTCGTCGTGGGCGGATCACCGCACGGGATCGGACGCGCGAGCGCGGACGAGGTCGGCGATGACGGGGGCGGCGCGTTGCTGGTCGATCCCGCGGCCCTCGCGCGGCGCGATGTCGCGCGCGCGCAGATCGGCATCGGCTCGCTCGATGATGACATCACGTGGCGCCCCGACGCCGCGACCGCGCCGCTCGCGAAGGGCCAGCTCGGCTCGGTCACGCTGCCGACGATCGCCGTGCAGGTTCCGGTCGGCGACTGGATCCTCGGCGCCGCGGCGATGACAGCGGCCGTCTCGGATCGCTCGCTCACGCGCCCGCAGATCCCGCCGGCGTCGTTCGGCTCGCAGTTCCAGTTTCGTTACGCGGGGCTCGGCGGCGGCGTGCGTCGGGACACGGTGACCGTCGGCGCGGCGCGGCGCCTCGGCGACGAGATCGCGGTCGGCATCGCGGTCGGCGCGTCGCGCGTGAGGGTCGAGGAGACGCGTGACGTGTGGGCGGGGTTCGCGGGCATCCACCCGCCCGGCGATCCGCGCGACGATCTCACCATCGCGCTGTCCGGCGCGGACAGCTTCGTGCCCAGCGCGGTCGGCGGCATGATCCTCGCGCCGGAGGATACGTCGCTCGAGCTCGCGATCAGCGTCGGCTGGTCGGGCCGCGCGCACCTCACGGGCGATGTCGCGACCAGCGAGGTGGCGGGCGGCCCGCAGGGGATGGTCACGGCGCCGACGGCGAGGCTCGATCTCGCGCAGCCGTGGACGATCCGCACGGGCGCGCGCTACGCGGGCGAGCGCTGGATCGCCGAGGTCGATGGCGACCTGTGGGTGTTCCCGTCGCTCGCGTACGACAACACGTGGACGGTGACCGGGCTCGCCGTGACGTCCGGAGCGCGGACATCGCCGATCCCGCAGGTCGCATCGCGGCTGGCTCCGCGCACGCACGGCGCGGTCCGCGGCGCGCTCGACCTCGCCGTGATCCCCGGCTTCCTGTGGCTGACGGGCGGCTACGCGTACACGACGCGCGGCACGTCCGAGGCGCGGCTCTCGCCCACGTTCTCCGATCTGGGCGGCCACACGGCTGCGCTCGGGCTCGAGGCGAACGCCGGCAACTTCACCATCACGCTCGGCGCGTCGCACACGTGGTCCACCGCGCTCCACCCGACCGCCAGCGCCTACAACCTCGACAACCCGTTCCACGCCGGTGACGGCTCGGTCCCGGTAGGGACCTACGACGGCACCCTGTCCCAGGTCGGCATCCTGCTGGACGCCGAGCTCAAGTAGCCGATTTCGCGCCTAACAGGGGCCTGGCCCCTTTGTTAGCGGCCGGATTTCGGACGCTCGGGTGGCGGCGCGCGCCTCCCGGCGGCGGCCGTCCTAGATCAGGCCGTAGAGGGCGACGGCGATCAGCAGCAGGTGAGCGAGGGCGAAGAGGCGGGCGTCGCGCATGCAGGGCGTACGAGCACGGGGCGTGCCCGGCCCAAGCGCCCGTGTTTACACCCGTCGCACCGGGCGAAGCCCGCAGCCTGGCTCGGGGGCTGGCCAGGTCGGCCAGCCCTCCGGCTCGCTAGAGGAAGCAGTCCGGCGGCGTCACGGTGGCGTTGCCCAGCGCGCCGTCGACCTGCGCCAGCTCGCGACGCCAGTAGCAGGCCGAGTCCGCCTGGAAGAGATAGCCGTAGCCGAACGACGTGTGGTTCTGCGTGCGAGCCGTGAGGCGCGCGCCGTGCGTGTCGTGGAGGTCGCCGTGGCGACCGGCGATGGTCGTCTGCGCGGCCACGAGCAACGCGGCGGCCGAGGCGCGCTCGGCGGTGGCCGTCACCTCGTCGCCGCCGAGGTGCGCGAGCACCGCGCGATAGCAGGACGTGACGAACCGCGCCCGCAGCCGGTCGACGTCGAGGCCGTCCTGGAGCTCGCGCACCCAGCGCGAGTCGGCGAGGCCGAGCGCGGCGAAGTGCCGGCTCAGCGAGTCGAGCTCGTCGGCGTGGGCGGCGAGCGGCGTCAGGACCGTCGCGTCGAACGCGGTCAGGTCCGCGGCCGCCATCATCGGCAGCTGATCGAACGTCACGCGGTCGGGCTGCGAGACGATGTGCAGCGCGCGGCCGGCGTCGATGATCGCGTCGCGCCCCGCCATGTAGGGCGCGAGCCCGCCCGTGATCAGCGCCTCGTTCTGGGCCGACGCGAGCGTGCCGACGAGCTTCGCGCCGTCGACGCCGAGGTCGGGCACGAGCGCGTCGTCGAACAGCGCCTGGGCGCTCCGCGCGTGCTCGTAGGTGTCGTGCAGCGCCGTCACGTTCTGCAGCCAGTAGCCCCACTCGTCGCCGCTCGAGAACAGGTAGTGCGCGTCGAGCTTGCCGCACGGTGGCGGGGCCATCGTCGGGAGGCGCTGCAGATCGAGCCACCGGCTGCGGACGTAGAGCGGCATGAAGGTCGGCACCGAGTTGTCGAACGCGACCCAGTAGGCGAGCTCGGGGAAGTACGAGACCTTCTGGTTCGAGCACATCCGATTCACGATGTACTGGCGGTGCTCGTCGAAGTTCGACTGCTGGTAGGCGCCGCCCGCCGGCTGGAACAGGTCGTAGTACATGACCGAGTGGATGTCGGGGATGATGGATGGGTCGGCGAACTTCACGAGGAAGTAGTACGGGATGTCCTCGCCCTGATAGACCACGCGCTGCGTCGCGCCGACGTGCACGATCGCGTGGAGCTCGGTCGTCGGCGCCTGCACGCGCAGCTCGGCCGCGAGCGCGTTGTTCGCGTCTACGAAGTCCTGTGCTGGCTCGTCGAAGAACTCCCCGTAGCTGATCGCGACGACGTCCCACGGCAGATCGTCGAGCGCGACGTGGAGGCGCTCGGCGATCTGCACCTGGATCGTCTTGTCGCCCGAGGTGTCGTCGATGAGGTCGAGCGCGAGCTGCAGGTTGCCCGAGCCGAACATCTCGATACCGATGCCGACGCGGATGCCGCGCATGTGCGCGTCGTCGATGATGTCGCGCTCGTACGTCTGCCACGCCGCGCGCACCGCCGGATCGAGGATGTCGTTGAGGGCCGGCCACTGCAGGAAGTTGCCGCGATTCTTCACGAGCCAGTCGACGGTGCGGTGGGCGTCCCCCTTGTTCACCGCCGATGGCTCCCACAGCGCGAAGTAGCCCTCGATCGGATGCAGCGTGTGGAACTGCACGCCGCGCACGCGGATCTCGGGAGCGTGGGGCACGCCGAACGTCGCGGTCTCGGCGAGGGCGGGCACGGTCGGCACGAGCGTGTCGGTCGGGTGGCGGAAGCGGAAGCCCAGATCCTCGAGCGCCTCCGACACGCCATATTGCGCTCCGAGGGGGTCGGCTGCGCGGACGACGAGCGTGCGCGGCTGCGGATGCGCCAGGACGTAACCCTCGGCGGGCTGCGCGGGGTCACCCACGACCACGATCCGCCAGCCGTAGCCGTCATCGGCCGCCGCCGCCGCGCCCGCGTCGGCCACGCTGCTGAGCGCCAGGGACGCCGGTCCGGGCGTCAGCGCGACGTACTCGGTCAGTGCGGGCACCGCCAGCGAATCGGACGCCACGACGATCGTGATGTCACCGCGAAGGTCATCGCCGCAGGCGGCCGCGCCCGAGACGACCGTGGACAGCAACAGTAGCCAGACAGCGAGCTTCATCGGCCCGCGAGGCTTACCACGCAGCCCCGGCCGCCCGGCTAGGACTTCTTCGACTTCGCCGGAACGATCGCCTTGTCGCCGGCGGGGTTGTGACCCACCGCATCATCCACCTCGACGAACGCGCCGTACACCGCACCGACCGCAGCGCACAGGGTCGGCGACCACCAGAGCAAAGAGACGGTGGAGATCTGCGCGACCACGAGCATGTCCTGCGGCGGATTCCAGGCCTTCGCCACGAGCGCCCACAGGCCGACGCCCACGCCGAAACCGAACGCCATCTTCAGGAGGGCGATGACCGAGGTGGAGTCCTTGTCGCGCAGCAGCGACCAGATCGGGCGGCCGACGATGAGGCCCACCAGCGCGCCGACCACGCCGCACGCGAGCCAGGTCGCGGAGAGATGCGCGGCCCAGGCTCCGTACCCGACCGCGCCGCCGATCACGGCACCCTTCAGCAGACCGACGAGGAGCTTGATCACCCCTCAAGCATGGGACCGAACCCCACGCCCTGCAACCCAAACCGCCGCTACGTGGGGCTCTTCGGCGGGATCGCGACGAGCACGCCCTTGTCATCGCGCTCGGCGCGCGCCGTCTGGAGCTTGCTGACGACGAGCTCGAACGCGTGGACCTTGCCATCGGGACCCCGCTCGATGCGGAACGCCTGGCCGGCGCGGATCGCCTTGAAGTCGAGGGTGCCCGCCAGCGCGCGGATGACCTCGTCGGCCTCCGCGCCCGACAGGCCGTTGTGCTTGAGGAGGCGGCCGAGCGTGTCGGACTTGCTGACCTTGCCGACGATGGTGCCGGGCGGCGGCGCGGCGGCGCCGGCGGGCGTGCTCGGCGAGCCGATGATCTGCGTCGGCTGGACCGTGGTCGGGCCGACCGGCGGCGGGGCGAACGTCTCCAGCGCGTGGGCCGGGATCGCGAGCGCGGGCGTCGCGTGCTCCGCCTGCTCCTTGATCGCGCCGACCGAGGTCTTCTTGTCCCAGACGAAGACGTACAGGTTCACGAGGACGAGCCCGGCGAGGACGAGCACCACGAGGGCGCCGCCGCGCCGCGCCGGCCCGGCGGTGGTGCCGCGCTTGCCGATCGAGCCACGCGCGCCGCTGATGCTCAGCCCGACGAGGCGGCGCTGGTCGCTTTTCTTGCCCGGGCGGCTACGTCTGCGGACCATGGCGGGGCATCGAGCCATATCACGGCGGCTCGGGACGACCAACAAATGGCCACGCCGCACCTCGCTGTTCGCCTACCGCCCCCCGCACCGACGAGAAAAGGCGACCAACTGGAACTTTTCACGGACTCGGGGCAAGGTGCCCGCGAATCTTCAGGACCCGACCCCATGGCCAAGAAGTCGAAATCAGCAGGCGGCAGCGGCGGCGGCGGCGTACCCGCGGCCCCCGGTGGCATGGGCGGTGGGCCCAGCGACCACGACACGTCCCTCGAGGAAGAGGCCAAGCGCCGCTACTTGAACTACGCGCTGAGCGTCATCACCTCGCGCGCGTTGCCCGACGTCCGCGACGGCTTGAAGCCGGTGCAGCGCCGCATCCTGTACTCGATGATGCACGACAACCACCTCCGCCCCGATGCGAAGCATCGCAAGAGCGCGAAGGTCGTCGGCGACGTGATGGGCAAGTACCACCCGCACGGCGACTCGTCGATCTACGACGCCATGGTCCGCCTCGCGCAGGACTGGGCGCTGCGGCTCACGCTCGTCGATGGCTCCGGGAACTGGGGCTCGCTCGACGGCGACGAGGCGGCGGCCATGCGCTACACGGAGTGCCGCCTGGCGCCCGGCGCGATGGAGCTCCTGCGCGAGCTCGACTTCGAGACCGTCGACATGCGCGCGAACTACGACGGCACGACCGAGGAGCCGGTCGTCCTGCCGGCGCGCTACCCGAACTTGCTCGTCAACGGCTCGACGGGCATCGCCGTCGGCATGGCGACGAACATCCCGCCGCACAACTTGCGCGAGATCACGAACGCGCTCATCGCGCTGTCGGAGAACCGTGATCTCGATCACGTCAAGCTGATGTCGTTCATCCAGGGCCCGGACTTCCCCACGGGCGGCCAGATGCTCAACAGCAAGGTCGAGCTGCGCCAGATCTACAAGGACGGCCAGGGCACGATCCGCGTCCAGGGCGAGTACAAGCTCGAGGAGCGCAAGCGCGGCGGCGAGGACATCATCATCACGTCGATGCCGTACGCGATGAAGAAGTCGGATCTCGTCGAGAAGATCGCGGACGTCGTGCGCGAGCGGAAGCTGCCGTACCTCCTCGATGTACGCGACGAGTCCACGACCGACGTGCGCATCGTCCTCGAGATCAAGAAGGACGCCGACCCGAAGATGGTGATGGCGTACCTCTACAAGCACACGCCGCTGCAGGCGAACTTCCACGTGAACCTGACGTGCCTCGTGCCATCGGAGTTTATCGAGGGCGCGCCCGCGGGCTCGCCGCCGCAGCCGCGGCGCATGGGCATCAAGGACGCGCTCCTCTACTTCCTCGACTTCCGGCTGATCGTCACGCAGCGCCGGTTCGAGTACCAGCTGCGCCAGCTCCAGGCGCGCGTCCACATCCTCGAGGGCTTCGTCACGGTCTTCGATGCGCTCGACGAGCTCATCAAGATCATCCGCGCGTCCGACGGCAAGGAAGACGCGGCCGGCAAGATCATCAAGCGCTTCAAGCTGTCCGATCTGCAGACCGAGGCGATCCTCGAGATGCGGCTCTACAAGCTGGCGAAGCTCGAGGTCAACGTCATCCGCGAGGAGCTGCGCGACAAGGCGGCGGAGGCGAAGCGGATCTCGGCCCTCTTGAAGAACGAGGACAAGCTCTGGACCGTGATCAAGGATGACCTGCGCGGCGTTGCCGCCGAGCTCGGGACGCCGCGCCGGACCCGAAGCCTGAAGGACGGCGGCGAGGAGCTGGAGTACGACGAAGAGGCATTCATCGTCGACGAGGATGCGCACGTGGTCGTCACGCGCGACGGCTGGATCAAGCGCGCGCGAGAGATCAAGGACCCGAACCAGACGCGCACCCGCGAGGGCGACGCGGTCACGCACGTGCTGCCGGGCTCCACGAAGGAGCGCGTCGTGTTCTTTACGAACCGCGGCTCGGCGTACGTCATCCGCATCAACGACATCGCGCCGTCGACGGGCTACGGCGACCCCGCGCAGAAGTACTTCAAGTTCGGCGATGGCGAGCAGATCGTCGCCGCGCGCACGCTCGATCCGCGCGCGCTCGTCCCGGAGACCCTGCTCGCGATCACGAAGCGCGGCTACGGCCTGCGGTTCGCGATGGCCGCGCAGAGCGAGCTGACGACGAAGGCCGGTCGCCGCTACGCGCGGCCCGGCGATGGCGACGAGGTGCTCGGCGTGGTCGCGTGCAATGACACCGACGTCGTCGTCACGGCGACGCGCGACGGCTACGTCGCGTACTGCAAGGCCGACGAGATCGCGAAGCTCGAGGGCGCCGGCCGCGGCGTCACCGTCATCAAGACGGAGCCGGAGGACGCCGTCATCGGCTTCATCTCGGGCCACAAGAGCGACGTGCTGCACGTCGAGACCGACAAGAGCGGCAAGAAGTTCGAGCTCCACGCCGACAACAAGCAGGTCAAGGCGCGCGGTGGTAAGGGCTATCAGATCATCAAGCGCGCGCAGCTGGTGGTCATCGAGCCGCCGGTCGTCATCCAGCCCCTGGCGAACGCCGAGGGTGGGCAGGGAGTGAACTAGATGGCCGCAAGCAGCTACTCCGGCAGTGACATCCAGGTCCTCGAGGGCCTCGACCCGGTGCGCAAGCGCCCGGGCATGTACATCGGCGGCACGGGCAAGGACGGCTACCACCACCTCCTGTGGGAGGTCGTCGACAACTCGATCGACGAGGTCATCAACAAGCACGCGACCAAGGTCGAGGTCACGCTGCACAAGGACGGCAAGAGCGCGACCGTCGACGACAACGGGCGCGGCATCCCTGTCGACCTGCACCCGAAGCTGAAGAAGTCCGCGCTCGAGGTCGTGTTCACGGTGCTCCATGCTGGCGGCAAGTTCGAGCGCGGCAAGAGCTACTCGGTCTCCGGCGGCCTCCACGGCGTCGGCGCTTCCGTCGTGAACGCGCTGTCGAGCGAGCTGGTCGTCACGGTCAAGCGCGACGGCGAGCGCCACGAGATGCGCTTCTCGCGCGGCGAGCCGCAGGGCAAGCTCAAGAACCTCGGCGCGGCGCGCGGCACGGGCACGATCGTGAAGTTCCGCCCCGACGACGAGGTGTTCGGCAACAAGCTCTCGTTCGACGCGGACGTGATCGCGGAGCGGCTCGAGGCGAAGAGCTACCTGCACGGCGGCCTCGAGATCATCTTCCACGACGAAACGAAGTCGCCCGCCGTCACGCACACGTTCCTGCACCCGCAGGGCATCGCGGAGTACCTGCCGAAGCTCGTCGAGGGCCGCAACAAGCTCGCGATCCCGCCGGGCGGCGCCGTCTTCTACATGGAGAAGGACGACAAGGACATCAAGCTCGGGCTCGAGCTCGCGCTGCAGTGGACCGAGTCGCCCGATGACCTCATCAAGACGTACGTCAACTCGGTACCGACGCCGGACGGTGGCACGCACGACACGGGACTCAAGGCCGCGATCGTCAAGGCAGTCCGCAACTACATCGCGACCCACGGGCTCGACCCGAAGGGCGTCACGCTCACGGCCGAGGACATCCGGGAGGGCGTGGTGGCCGTGCTCTCCACATACGTGCACGACCCGCAGTTCCAGAGCCAGACGAAGAACCGGCTCAACAACCCCGAGATCGCGGCGCAGGTCGAAGGCCTCGTGCGGCCCGCGCTCGAGAACTACCTCAACGCGAACCCGAACTGGGCGCAGGCTGTCATCGCGCGCACGATCATCTCGGCGCGGGCCCGCGAGGCATCGCGCGCGGCGCAGCAGGTCACGCGCAAGACGGCGGTCTCGCACCGCCTGAACCTGCCGGGCAAGCTGGCGGATTGCTCGTCGCAGGATCCAGGCGAGAGCGAGCTGTTCCTCGTCGAGGGCGACTCCGCCGGCGGCTCCGCCAAGCAGGGCCGCGATCGCAAGACGCAGGCGATCCTGCCGCTCCGCGGCAAGGTGCTCAACGCGGAGCAGGCGAACAACCAGAAGCTCCTCGCGAACAAGGAGCTCCAGGACATCGTGTCCGCGCTCGGCTGCGGCATGGGCGCCGACCTCGATGTCTCGAAGCTCCGCTACGGCAAGATCTTCCTCTTGATGGACGCCGACGCCGACGGCCACCACATCGCGACGCTGCTCCTGACGTTCTTCTTCCGCCACATGCGCGGGCTCATCGACAGCGGGCACGTGTACCTCGCGCAGCCGCCGCTGTACCGCATCGACCTCGGCAAGCAGACGTACTGGGCGCTCGACGACGCGCACCGCGACGCGATCATCAAGGAGCACGGGCGCAGCAACAGCAAGCCGAGCATCACGCGGTTCAAGGGCCTCGGCGAGATGAGCCCCGACGTGCTGAAGTCGACGACGCTCGACAAGCGCTCGCGGCAGGTGCTGTGCGTGCGCGTGCCGGACGCGGAGCGGCTGACGACGGACACGACGATCGCCGAGCTCATGGGCCGCGACGTGGCGGCGCGGTTCCGCATGATCACGGAGAACGCGAGCGAGATCGGCGACCTGGATGTCTAGAAGAGCGGTGCTGGGGGTCGGCCTCGTGCTCGCCGGGTGCGGGGGCGCGGCGCCTGGATCGGGCACGGGCACGGGCCCGGGTACGGCGCACGCGCCCGTGCTCGTGGCAGGAGACTGGGTCGAGGCCCCGACCGAGAAGTACCCCGGCAAGCAGGACGACATCTACTTCTCCTCGGAGCAGGTCGGCTACTACGGCAACGGCGCCGGCAAGCTCTTCCGCACCGCGGACGGCGGCGCGACCTGGACCAAGGTCCTCGACAAGCCCGGCACGTACTGGCGCGCGCTCGGCTTTCTCGACGACAAGCGCGGCTTCGCGGGCAACATCGGCCCCGATGCGTTCCCCGGCGTCACCGACGCCACGATGCTCTATCGCACCGACGACGCGGGCGCGACGTGGGCGCCCGTCGTGCTCCCCGACGCGGCCGGCGCGCGCGGCATGTGCGCGATCGACATCCTGCAGGTCGACACGGTCAACGCGGGCCACCGGCTCCACCGGGAGATCGTCCACGCGGGCGGGCGCGTCGGCGGGCCGGCCGCGCTGTTCGGCAGCGACGATGGCGGCGCGACGTGGACGAAGCTCGCGTTGCCGCCGCAGGTCGCGATGATCCTCGACATCAAGTTCGTCGACGTCTCGACGGGCTTCGTGTTCGCCGGCAGCGATCCGGACGTCGCCGCGTCGCACGGCCTGATCGTGAAGACGACCGACTCCGGGCGCACGTGGAAGGTCGTCTACCATTCGGCGCGGCCGTTCGAGCTGATGTGGAAGGGCGCGTTCGCCTCGCGCGCGGTCGGCTACGCGACCCTGCAGAACTACACCGGCGAGGCCGCCGCGGATCCCGAGGCGCACGTCACCGCGGCGCCCCAGCGCTACGTCGTGAAGACGACCGACGGCGGCGACACGTGGCACGAGCTGCCCGTCACGAGCGACAACAAGATGCAGGAGTTCGGCGTCGGCTTCATCGACGAGCAGCACGGCTGGATCGGCGCGATCCCGACGGGCTTCGAGACGAAGGACGGCGGCGCCACCTGGACGCCCGCGCCCGGCATGCCGAAGGCCGCGAACAAGCTGCGCGTGGTCCGCGCGCCCGACGGTACGGCGGGCCGGGTCTGGGCGATCGGCGTCGACGTGCGGCACCTCGATCTGAAGTCGGCCCCGAAGTAGCGCGATGAAGTGGCTGCGCGCGCTCGCTGCCGTGGTGGTGTTGTGGCTGGTCGCGCTGCTCGTGATGGACTTCTTTGTCGGCGAGCGGACGGCGAGCGGTGTCGCGGAGCGGCTCGCGGAGTCTCTCGGCGCGCAAGGCACGGTCGGCGAGTCCGATCTGGCGCTCGTGCGCGGCCGCCTGGAGGTGAAGAAGCTCGCCGTCACCCGAGACGACGCGGTCGGCCACCTCGCGCTCGCGGTCGCGGAGGTGCGCTGCGACCTGCGGCCGCTCGGCATCGCGCTCGTGTCGAGCGAGTGCACCGAGCTCGCGGTGCGCGGTGTGCGCCTCGACGTCTCGGCCGCGGCGCTGTTTCATCTGGCCCATCCGAAGCGCGCGCCGATGCACGCGTCGCGCGTCGTGATCGATGACGCCGAGCTCGCGTTCTCCCCGAGCGCGTTCGCTCCTGGCCTCGGCCGGATCGCGGTGCACGTCGATCACGCCGAGGCGGGCGAGACCGTGTTTCGCACCCCGCTGTCGTGGATCTTCGCGTTGCGCGAGCTGCGCGCGCACATCGAGTTGCCGGCCGGCATCACCGTGCAGGTGACGTACGAGAACGGCACGCTGTCCGCGGCGGGGACCCTGTTTGGCAGCGCGCCCGTGTCATTACCCGTGTCGCTCCCCGTCGCAGCCGCGTTCGCGGACGCGCAGGACGAGGTGCACGCGCTCGTGAAGCTCGGCGAGGATCTCGCGGAGAAGCTCGTCGCGCGGCGGGCGGAAGATTGGCTGCGTCGTAAACTGTTCTGAGGCATTCTCCGGCGCGTGAAGCCGCACCTCGCGTTGATCCTCCTGTCTGCTCTGGCCGCGTGCGGCGGCGCCAGCGCCCCGGCCACCACCGTCGCCGCGCCGCCCGCGACGAACGTGCCCGCCACGCCGGTGGCCGCCGCCGAACCGCCCGCCGCACCGCCGGCCGCGCCCGCGCTCCGCGGCGTGTTCGCGAGCGACGTCGATCGCACGGCGGATCCGTGCACCGACTTCTTCCAGTACGCGAACGGCGCGTGGCGCGCGGCGCACCCGATCCCGGCGTCGCAGGGGAAGTGGAGCCGGCGCTGGGAGTCCGGCGAGCTCAACAAGGAGCACATGAAGGATCTGCTCGCCGAGATCGCCGCGCATCCAGGCGCGCCGAAGGGCAGCGCGGACCAGATCGTCGGCGACTTCTACCTCGCGTGCACCGACGAGGCGGCGACCGACCGCGCGGGCGTGGCGCCGATCGCGCCGCAGCTCGCAAAGCTCGACGCGATCAAGACGCGCGCGGACATCCTCCACGCGATCATCGACCTGCACGCCGTCAACATCGGCGTCGCGTTCGGCGTCGGCTCGCAGCAGGACCCGCACCAGCCCACGCGCGTGCTCGCGGACGTGATGCCGAGCGGGCTCGGGCTGCCCGAGCGCGACTACTACCTGAGGCCGGACAAGCGCTTCGTGGAGGCGCGCGCGAAGTACCGCGCCCACATGGCAAAGGTATTCGAGCTCGCGGGGCGCAAGCAGCCGGCGGCCGCGCTCGACGCCGTGATGGCGCTCGAGACCACGTTCGCGAAGGCGCAGCTCGACAACGTGGCCGCGCGCGACCCGAAGGCGCACGACCACCCGACGACGTTCGCCGCGCTCGGCAAGCTCGCACCGCATGTCGAGTGGGCGGCATACCTCGACGCGCTCCACATCCCGCACGGCGACGCGAGCCTCAACGTCGACGAGCCGGCCTACATGAGCGCGGTCGACAAGGCGCTCGCGCAGACGCCGGTGGCGACGTGGAAGACGTACCTGACGTGGCACCTGCTCGCGGACGCGGCGCCCTTCCTCAGCACGCCGCTCGTCACGGAGGCGTTCGACTTCGACGAGGCGTACCTCGCCGGCGCGACGGAGATCAAGCCGCGCTGGAAGCGCTGCGCCGAAACCGCGGACCTGCTGTTCGGCGAGGCGCTCGGCAAGAAGTACGTCGAGAAGTACTTCTCGCCCGAGGCCAAGGCGCGGATGAAGACGATGGTCGACAACATCCTCCTCGCGACCGGCGACACGATCCGCGAGGCGGCGTGGATGAGCGACGCCACGAAGAAGCGCGCGCTGACGAAGCTGTCGACGTTCAACCCGAAGATCGGCTACCCGGACAAGTGGAAGGACTACGCGAGCGTCCCCGTCACGCGCGACGCGCTCTGGGAAGACGTGCTCGCCGGCCGCCGCTTCGTCGTCGCCGATGACCTCGCGCAGATCGGCAAGCCGCTCGATCGCGGGCGCTGGGGCATGACGCCGCCCACGAGCAACGCGTACTACAACCCGCAGCAGAACGAGATCGTGTTCCCGGCCGGGATCCTCGTCGCGCCGGGCTTCGATCTCGGCGTGAGCGACGCCGTGAACTACGGCTCGATCGGCGTGGTCATCGGCCACGAGGTCAGCCACGGCTTCGACGATCAGGGCGCGCAGTACGACGAGACGGGCGCGCTGTCGAACTGGTGGACGCCCGCGGATCTGACGGCGTTCCAGGCGAAGGGAAAGTGCGTGTCCGATCAGTTCGATGGCTACTTCATCGAGCCGGGCATCCATCACACCGGCAAGCTCGTGCTCGGCGAGTCGATCGGCGACCTCGGCGGCGTGACGATCGCGTGGCGCGGCTACCAGCGCTCGCTCGCGGGCAAGCCGGCGGCTACCATCGACGGCTTCACGCCGGAGCAGCAGTTCTTCCTCGGGTTCGCGCAGTGGCGCGGCGACGAGACGCGACCCGAGACGCAGCGCCTGATGGTGCAGGGCGACCCGCACCCGGTGGCGAAGTACCGCGTCATCGGCCCGCTCTCGAACTCGCCGGCGTTCGCCAAGGCGTTCGCCTGCAAGCCGGACGCGGCGATGGTGCGCTCCGAGGCGACGCGCTGCACCGTCTGGTGAGAGCAGATTTGCGACGCTGCGGTAAGCGTCGCCCTCGGGCCTCTCAGGTCACAGCGGCCTTGCCGATGACGGTCCAGTCGTCGTGCGCGTGGCCCTTCGCGATCCACTGATCCATCAGGGCCGCGAGCGCGGGCAGGACGGCGAGGGTGCCGTCCGCCGCCTCGAGCATGAGCCGCGCGTCCTTGCGCGCCATCGCGAGCTCCCACGACGGGTCGTCGAACACCCCGGAGGCAACGCGCGCGACGCGCTGCGAGAGGCTCGCGCCGGGGTTGAAGCTCTCGAACAGCGTCCCGACCTCCTCCTTCGGCACGTGGAGCGCCTTCGCGAGCGCGAACGTCTCGGTGACGCCGGCCGTGAACAGCATGAGGAAGTGATTGCCGAGGAGCTTCCAGGCCGCCGCGCGCTCCGGGACGGGGCCGGCGTAGATCAGCTTGCCGGTCATCGGGGCGAGGGCGGGGGCGAGCGCGTCGAAGCGATCGCGATCGCCGGATGCGAGCATGAGCCCCGTGCCCGCCAACGCGTTCGCCGGCCCCATGAAGACCGGCGCGTGCTGGAACGCGATGCCGCGCTCGGCCCACCGGGCAGCGCGGGCAGCGACGCCGGCCGGCGCGCACGTCGAGTGATCGACGATCGTCACGCCGGGCGCGAAGCCCGGGCGCGCGCGCTCGAGGACCTCGTCGACGGCGGCGTCGTCGGTGAGCGTGAGGTGGATCCGCGAGGCGCCGCGAGCCGCCTCGGCTGGATCGGCGCAGACGGTGGCGCCGTCCGCCGCGAGCGGCTCGGCCCGGGCCGGGTTGCGGTTCCACACGCGGACGTCCTCGCCGCGCTTGCGCAGCGCGCGGACGAAGTTCGAGCCGAGGAGGCCCATGCCGAAGAAGGCGATCATGCGCGGAGGATACCGCGAGTAGCTCACCGGCACGCTCGGGAGCCCGGCGGCGGCGCGGCGGTCGAGCTTGCCGGTCACGCCCTGCGGCAGCGCCGTGACGAGCGCGAGCCGGCGTGGGAGCGCGTGCGGCGGGAGCGCGGCGCGCCAGTGCGCGGTGGCGGCCGCGAGATCGAACGCGACGGGGTCGGCGACGGCGAGCGCGACGGCGACGAGCTGCCCCCAGCGCGCATCGGCCACGCCGAACGCGAGCGCGGCGCGGACGCCGGGCGTGGTCGCGAGCACGGCCTCGACGGCGGCCGGGTGCACGTTCTCGCCGCCCGTGATGATGACGTCGTCGGCGCGGCCGGCGATGTGGAGCGCGCCCGTCGCGTCGAGGTAGCCGAGGTCGGCCGTGATGAGCTCGGGCGCGATCGAGGCGCCGTCGAGATAGCCGGTCGCGAGCATCGGGCCGCGGATGCGGATCGGCGCCGGCGCCGCGGCCGTGCCGGCGAGCAGCGTGACGCCCGGCAGCGGCGTGGGCGCCGACGTCTCGTCGAGCGCGGTCGCGACCTGGCCGAACGTCTCGGTCAATCCGTACGTCGTGCGGACGGGGACGCCGCGGGCGCGCGCGGCGGCGAGGAGCGCGGGGGACGCGGCGGCGCCGCCGAGGAGGATGGCGCGCAAGGCGGGCGGCGACCGCCACGCGGGATCCTCGAGGAGCAGGGCGAGCTGCGTCGGCACGAGCGACGCGAGCGTGGCGCGACCGACGAGCGACGCGCCCGTCTCGAGCACGATCGGCGCGCGGGCGACGAGGCAGCGCGTGAGCACGGAGAGCCCGCCGCTGTGGGCGAGCGAGAGCGCGAGGAGCCAGCGATCGGCGGCGGTGAGCGGGAGGCGCGCGGCCGACGCGCGGGCGTTCGCGAGGAGCGCGGCGCGCGAGAGCACCACGCCGCGAGCCGCTGCCGTCGAGCCCGACGTGAACAGGACCACCGCCGTGTCCGCGGGGAGCGCGGCCGCGGTGACGACGGCGGCCTGCCGCGCGAGCTCGGCGGGTGCGAGCTTCGGGTGCAGGAGCGCGATCGGCGCGTGCTCCGCGAGCGCGGCGTAGATCACGAGCAGCGTGTCGAGGGTCGGCGCGGCGATGCGCGCGCGCTCGCGGACCGGGGGCAGGGCCGCCGCGACCTCGGCGAACGTCAGCACGCGGTCCTCGAGGATCACCGCCGGCGCGTCGGGGACCTCGGCGGCCGCCGCGCGCACCGAGAGCGCATCGCTCACGGACAGACCTCGTCGAGCCCGAGCGCCCCGACGCCGAGCCCCGCGACCGTCGCGCGCCGGATCCAGCCGCCCGCGATCTGCGGCACGCCGATCGGCCAGCCCGCGAGCGCCGGGTGCGCGCCGACACCCGCCGCCGCGTCTCGGCCCAGCGCGCGGGCGAGCTCGGCGCACGCGGCCGTCCCGAGGGGGCCCTCGAGCGCGTGCGAGACGATCACCGGCCCACGCGCGCGCGCCGCCAGCTCGCGACACCGGCCGATGCCGCCGAGGATCGTCGGCTTGAGGACCAGCGCGCCGACCGCCGGCCAGGCGAGCAGCGCGTCCAGCGCCGCAGGTTCTGACTCGGCGAGGCTCTCGTCGAGCCCGACGGGCAGCGCGAGCGGCGTCCCGATCAGCCGCGCCACGTACGCGCACGGCTCCTCGACGAAATCGATCGGCAGCCCGACCAACGCCGCCATCCGCGCCGCGACCTCGTCCGCCGGCCAGGCCTGGTTGGCGTCGAGCCGCAGCCGCGCGTCCGGGGCCGCCGCCGCGATCCGCTCGAGCCGCGGCCGCTCGTCCTCGCGCCGGCCGGCCCCGACCTTCACCTTGAGGCAGCGCGCGCCCGCCGCCCACGCCACCCGCGCGGCCGCCGCATCCCCGACGACGATCGCGGTCAGCACCGCGTCCGGCGCGTCCGCGTTCAAGAGCCGCGCGACATCGCATCCGGCGCGGCGCGCGAGCAGGTCGAGCAGCGCGACCTCGACCGCGAACCGCGCGGCGGGCGCCTCTGGATCGACCTCGGCCGCGATCCGCCAGACGTCGGCGACCTCGCTCACCCCGAACGGCGTCCGCACGGCCAGCGCGGTCAGCGCGCGCTCCACGCCCGCGATGTCATCGCGCGACCGGCCCGGCAGCGGGGCCGCCTCGCCGAGCCCGCCCACGCCATCCGCTCCGCGCGCCTCGACGATGACCGCCTCGCGCACGCCCGTCGCCATCCCGGGAACCACGAACGCGCCGAGCTGCACCGGCCAGCGCACGCCGCGCCACCGCAGCTCGAGCGCCGCGCTCACAGGCCCAGCGCGACGGCGAACAGCACGCCGAACGCCATCATGAGCGCGCCCGTCGCCGCGAGGCACTTGTTGTACTCGGGGCCGGTCACCGCGCCCGCGAGCGCCCGCACGCGCGCGACCGCGATGGGGCCGGTCGCGACGGGCAAGAGCAACAGCCACCGCTCGTGGCTCACCGCGAGCGCGATGGCGACCCCGTACGCGCTCGCCAGCAGACCGACGTACTCGACCAGGGCGCCGCGGCGCCCGAGGCGCACGGCGAGTGTCCGCTTCCCGGACCGCGCGTCCTGCTCGCGATCGCGCAGGTTGTTCACCACGATGATCGCCGTGGCCAGCGCGCCCACCGGGATCGCCGCGAACACCGCGAGGCACGGCACGTACCCGAGCTGCACGTACGCTGTTCCGCAGACCGCGACGAACCCGAAGAAGAGCATCACGAACACGTCGCCGAGCCCGTGGTAGCCGAGCGGCCACGGCCCGCCGGTGTACGCGATGCCGCAGATGATCGACACCACGCCGATGGCCACGACCGGCCAGCCGCCGAGCCACGCGAGGTAGAGCCCGAACGCCGTCGCCACCGCGAACGCGGCGACCATCGCGCGCTTCATCGTGGCCGCGCTGATGAGCCCCGACGCGACCGCGCGCACCGGCCCGAGGCGGTCCGGGCCATCGGCGCCCTTCTCCGCGTCGAAGACATCGTTGGCGAAGTTCGTGCCGATCTGGATCGCGAGCGCGCCTCCGAGCGCGGCCAGCGCGGCGCCGATGGCCATGCCGCCGCTCGCTTCCGCGACGGCCGTGCCGACCGCGACGGGCACGATCGCCGCCGGCAGGGTCTTGGGCCGCGCGGCCGCGAGCCAGATCCCGACGCTCACGGGTACCGCTTGAACTTGGAGAAGTCCGGCTTGCGCTTCTCGAGGAACGCCTCCTTGCCCTCGCGACCCTCGTCGGTCGTGTAGTACATGAGCGTCGCCGAGCCCGCGAACGCCATCATGCCGGCCTGGCCATCGCAGTCCGCGTTCATCGCCATCTTGAGGAAGCGCAGCGCCGTCGGCGACTGCACGAGCATCTCGCGGCACCACTGGACCGTCGTGGCCTCGAGCTCGGCGAGCGGCACGACGGTGTTGACGAGGCCCATGTCGAGCGCGGCCTTGGCGTCGTACTGGCGGCACAAGAACCAGATCTCGCGCGCCTTCTTCTGCCCGACGACGCGCGCCAGGTACGAGCTGCCGAAGCCCGCGTCGAAGCTGCCGACGCGCGGGCCGGTCTGCCCGAACCTCGCGTTGTCGGCGGCGATCGTCAGATCGCACACGAGGTGCAGCACGTGGCCGCCGCCGATCGCGTAGCCGGCGACCATCGCGACGACGGGCTTCGGCAGGTAGCGGATGCGCATCTGCAGGTCGAGGACGTTGAGGCGCGGGATGCCGTCCTTGCCGACGTAGCCGCCGGTGCCGCGGACGCGCTGGTCGCCGCCGGCGCAGAACGCGTCGGGGCCCTCGCCGCAGAAGATGACGACGCCGACCTGGGCGTCATCGCGGGCGGCATCGATCGCGCGGATCATCTCCTCGACGGTCTTGGGCCGGAACGCGTTCCGCACCTCGGGACGGTTGATCGTGATCTTCGCGATGCCCTCGGGCGAGGTCTCGTAGCGGATGTCCTCGTAGCCCTCGTGGCGATTCCAGGTCACTGCGGTCATGACGGCTCTCCTGCAAGCAACTCGCGCGCGGTGCGCTTGACGTCGTGCGCGCCGGTCGGACTGACCGGAGCGTGGATCACGGTGGGGCCGCGCTGCGCGAGCGCGGCGGTGACGGCGGCGGCGACGGCAGCGGGCGTCTCGGCGAGGACACCGCGCGCGCCGAACGCGCGGGCGATGGCGACGGGGTCGAGGCCGGGCGGCGTGGTGAAGCAGCGCGCGTAGGTGTCGGGCGCGAGGGTGGCGCGGCCGATCGGGAGGCCGTCGAAGATGCGGCCGCCGGCGTTGTCGATGACGACGATCGCGAGCGGCGCGGTGGCCTCGCGCGCGGCGAGGAGGCCGCCGACGTCGTGGGCGAAGCTGACATCGCCGAGGACGAGGAGCACGGGGCCGGCGCGCGTGGCTCCCGCGGCGGAGGCGACGAGGCCATCGATGCCGCTCGCTCCGCGTTGCGTCAGCACGGCGCGCGCGAGGCCGGTGCCGCTGCGCGCGGCGAGGTCGGCGACGCGGACGGGGAGGGAGTTGCCGAGCTGGAGCTGCGCGGTCGGCGCGGCGTCTATAGCGGCGCGGACGGCGGACACCTCGTTGCGCGGGTGCGCGGCGAGGGCGCGGTCGAGGGCGGCGGCGGCGCGGACATCGGCGGCGCGCCACACGGCCGCCCATTCGCCAGAGCCACGCTCGGGAACGCGGGCCGTGAGGGCGGCGAGCGTGGAGGTGAGGTCGCCCACGAGCACGCCGCGCGCCGACGAGTCCGGGTCCTGCCACGCATGCGGCGCGAGGACGTAGCGGGCGGGCGCGGCGAGCGCGACGAGCGGCTCCGCGCCGAGCTGGAGGACGAGCGCGGGGGCGATCGCGACGAGCTCGGCGTGGTCGACGAGCGTCACGGCGGCGGCGTGGGCGCCGAGGCGGAGCTGGCTGCCGGTCTCGGCCAGGATCGGATAGCCCGTGCGCGCGGCGAGGGCGAACACGGCGTCGCGCGTCGTGCCGGCGGGCAGGGCGCCGGCGGCGATGACGCCATGGGGCTCGGCGGTGATCGCGGCGGCGAGGGCGGCGAGAGCGGCGGGGTCGGCGACGAGGCGCGGGGCGGCGGCGAGGAGCGGCTGCGCGCGCAACGCGGCGACCGTGCGGGCGGCGGCGTGCTCGGCGTCGGTCGTGGGCGCGGCGGGCTCGAGCGGCTTGCGGAGCGGGACCTCGAGGTGAACGGGGCCGGCGTGGGGGCCGCGGCTGAGCGCCACGGCCTGCGCGATCTTGCGGCGGAGCGCGCGCAACGCGAGGTCGCTGCCCTCGGGCGCGCCGAGGTCGAAGGCGCCGCGCGGGGCGGTGCCGTACAGCTTCACCTGGTCGATGGTCTGGTTCGCGCCGCACGCGAGGAGCTCGGGCGGGCGGTCCGCGGTGAGGACGACGAGCGGCACGCCGGCCGCGCTGGCCTCGACGATCGCGGGGAGGTAGTGGGCGGCGGCGCTGCCGCTGGTGCAGGCGATCGCGGCCGGGGTGCCGGACGCGCGGGCGGCGCCGAGGGCGAAGAACGCAGCGGCGCGCTCGTCGATGATCGTGACGAGCTCGAGGCGGGGCTCGGCGGCGAACGCGGCGGCCAGCGGGGTCGACCGCGAGCCCGGGCTCAGCACCACGAGCCGCACGCCGGCGTCGGCGAGGGTCGCGGCGATCAGCTCGGCCCACAGGGTCTGCACCGCGGCGCTGCTCACGCCGGGGGGCTCCGCTTGACAAGTTTGACTCCGTCCCCGGGTAAGTACGCGGGATCGTTCGGGGACTGTTGTCCCCAGCCTTGACAACTTTGACTCCGTCCCCTCATGCGGGGGCGCCCAGGGCGCCGAGCATGGCGCGCAGCTTGACGTCGGTTTCGGCGAGCTCGCGGTCGGGGTCGCTGCCGGCGACGATGCCGGCGCCGGCCCAGAGGTGCACGCGGGGGCCGGCGAGGAGGCCGGAGCGGATCGCGACGCAGAGCTCGCCGTTGCCGTCGAGGTCGAACCAGCCGACGGGCGCGGCGTACCAGCCGCGCGCGACGGGCTCGTGGGACGCGATCCAGGAGACGGCCTCGCGCTGCGGGGTGCCGCCGACGGCTGGCGTCGGGTGCAGGCGCGCGGCGAGCTCGAGCAGGTGGCGCGGCTCGCGCAGCGTGGCGCGGATCGGCGTGTGGAGGTGCAGCACGTGGCGCAGCTGACGGATGCCGGGCTCGGCGGGCAGCGTGACGTCGGCGCCGACGGACTCGAGCGCGCCCGCGATCATGCTCACCACCAGCGCGTGCTCGCGGCGATCCTTCTCGCTCGCACGCAAGGTCTCGCTGGCCGCATCGCCGCGCGCGATCGTGCCCGCGAGCGCGTCGCACGACACGGTGTCACCGTCGCGCCGCACGAGCCGCTCGGGAGTCGCCGCGATCAGCGCGCCGCCGCCGGGCGGCCGCACCAGCACGCGCGCGCACTCCGCGTGGCGCTCGTCGAGGGCCGCCAGCAGATCCGCCGGCCGGGCGTCCCCGACGAGGGTCAGCACGCAGGTCCGCGCCGCGACGATCTTCGCGAACTCGCCGCGCGCGATGGCATCGGTGATGTCCGTGACCTGCGTGCGCCACGTGGCCGCGTCGCCGCGTACCGCGTCGCGCATCGGCGGCTGCCGCTTCGTCAGCGCCGGCGCGTCGAGCGCGGCGCGGATCACCGCGTGCTCGGCCGTCCAGCGCTCGTCCGCGGCCTCGCGCGGCTCGACCGCGAGCACGAGCCACGCGTGCGCGCCGTCGTGCACGTACGTCCAGCGCGGCAGCGCGAACCAAGCGTCGCCGAAGCCGGTCCAGGGCGCGCGGTCGGCCGTACCGGGCGCGAACGCCGCGCCGCCGACGAACCGCGGCCGCGCGAACCCGAGCGCCGACGTGGGCACCGCCGCGCCGCCGACGATGGCGCGGTCGGCGCCGAGCCGCTGCGCCGTCGCGACGACCTCTGCGAACCGCTGTTCGCCCGCGCCGCGCAGCTCGTACGCCACGCCGAGCCCGACGAGCGACAGCTCGCCGTGGGACCACGCCACCGCCGGCGCGCTCGTTGGCCACGCCGCGAGGACCGCCGTCACCGGCACGATCGGCGCGGGCAGCGCGACGAACATCATGCCGTCGCCGCGCGCGGCCGCGGCCAGCCCGTCCGCCAGCGACCACGCGGGGTCGCTCCGGTCGGTCGTCAGCGCCGAGGCGACCTGCGGCGTCACTGCGCCTCCGTGGGCGTCGCGACGTACAGCGTGCACGCGCCGAACGTCAGCGGGATGACGGCGACGACATCGAGCCCGTTCGCGCGCATGAGATCGGCGAACTCGGCCGCCGGCGGGAACGCCGCGACGCTCGTCTGCAGATACCGATACTCGCGCGCCCCGGACAGCAGCGCGCCGAGCCGCGGCACGACCTTGCGCGTGTGGAAGCGCGCCGCGCTCGCGAAGAAGCCCTGCTTGGGCTCGCCGAGCTCGAGCACGCACACGCGGCCGCCGGGGCGCACGACGCGCGCGAGCTCGCGCAGGCCGAGCGGTCGGTCCGGCACGTTGCGGATGCCGAACGCGATGGTCGCCGCGTCGAGCGAGCAGCTCTCGTACGGCAGCGCCTGCGCGTCGCCTTGCTCTAGCGTGATGCGGTCGCCGAGGTGCTTGCGTTCGACCTTCGTGGCGGCGATGGCGAGCATCTTCGCCGACGGGTCGAGCCCGATCACCGTCGCGCCGGGCCGCGACTTCGCGATCTGGATCGCGAGATCCCCCGTGCCCGTCGCCACGTCGAGCACGCGCGGCTTGTCGCCCAGCTGCAGCTCCTTGACGGTGCGCCGGCGCCAGCCCTGGTCGAGGCCGAGCGAGAGGATGCGATTGACGAAGTCGTAGCGCGCGGCGATCGCGTCGAACATCTGGCCGCTGCCGAGCTTGCTGGCGGCGTCGGGGCCGGCCGCGTCGCTCACGACTGCCGCTCCAGCGAGGCGAGGGCGACGGTCTCGAGCGCATCGCGCGCCGGGCCCGCGGGCAGGGCCTCGAGCGTGGCGACGGCTCTGCGCACGTGGTCCTCGGCGAGCTGTCGTGTCGCGACCAGCGCGCCCGTCGCGCGGATGGCCGCCGCCACCGCCGCGAGCTCGGTGGGCGCGATCGACTCCTGCGCGACCATCGCCTCGAGCCGCCCGCGGAGCGCGGGGTCGCGCTCGAGCGCCACGACCATCGGGAACGTGACCTTGCCCTCGCGCAGGTCTGCTAGTGCGTCCTTGCCGGTGCCGCTGTCGGCGAAGTCGAGCTCGTCGTCGACGGCCTGAAACGCCACGCCGAGGTGGAGACCGAACCGCTCGAGCGCCAACTCGCCATCCGTGCCGAGGCCGGCGACCCGCGCGCCGGCCACCATCGCCCAGCGGAACAGCGCCGCTGTCTTGCCCTCGATGATCGCGAAGTAGTCCTCGCGCGCGCCGGTCACCTTGCGGCGCCGCTCGAGCTGGACCGACTCGGCGACGATCATCTCGTCGATCACGGTGAGCATCCGGTCGAGCATGCCGTCGACCCCGGTCGCCGCGATCCGGCGCAGCGCTGTCACGAGCAGCCAGTCACCGGCGAAGATGGACGCCGCGTTGCCGTAGACCACCGAGGCCGTCGGCTCGCCGCGGCGGCGCTCGGCGACATCGACGACATCGTCGTGCAACAGGGTCGCGCTGTGGACGAGCTCGACCGCGACGGCCAGCCCGCGCGCGCGGGGCGTGAAGCCCTCGCCGAACCGGCTCGCGAGCGCCACGCAGAGCGGGCGGAGGTGCTTGCCGCGAAGATCGAGGAGATGATGCGCCGCCTGGTGCACGACGCGCCCCCCGCGCGGAATGCCGGCGAGCTCTTGCTCGAACGCGCCCAGGTCCGCCGCGACGAAGCGTCCGAGGCTGGCGAGCCGATCGCGCAGCTGCGGCGCACCGTGGACGTCACTCACGTGAGCGAGGCGGTCGAGGACCGCTGGTTTGGACTCGACTGCGAGCGATGTCATGGGCTGTCCTTCCGATGTGCCAGGAGCCTTCAGAGATTCTTGAAATAGCCTGGCACAAGCTACCAACAAACGCATCGCCGTCCTAAGCCCTATTTATCGTTATGATTTCTGAAAACAGGACAAGCCGCGCAAGGCTCGGTAAACTTTACGGTAGTGACAAGCGCGCGTCGAGGTCGCGATCAGCGGCTAGTCAGCCGTTGTCGGATCGAGTTCGACCGGCCTTCGGGCCCGGTCGAGGCCGAGACCGAGGATGTCTCTGCGCGCGGATTGTTTGTCAGGACCGAGGCGCTCCTGCCGGTCGGCGAAGAGACGGATCTGAGGATGTGGCTGCCCGACAGCAAGCAGCTCAAGCTGCGCGGTCGCGTGGCGCACATGCTCACGCCCGCGTCGGCGCGCGCGCTCGGGAGGCATCCGGGCATGGGCTTCGAGCTCATCGGCGGCGACGCGGCCTCGCGGCTGCGACTGCGGACGCACGTCGACAACATCCGCGGCGAGATCACGAGCCCGGGCCTCTCCACGACGACGCAGATCATCATCATCGAGACCACCGCGCCGCTGCGGGCCCGCATGACGCGCGCGCTGGAGGCGGCGGGCTTCAAGGTCACGGCGTGCGCGACCGCGACCGAGGCGCTCGAGGCCTGCGCGGTGTGGCGGCCCGACGCGATCGTCGCCGCCGCGCTGATGGGCGGGATGACGGGCTCGGACCTGGCCTACGCGATGGGCGAGCACTCGACCCTGTCCGATGTCCCGCTGATCCTGACGGGCGACGACGGCGACCTCGGGCGCCTCGAGGGCTATCGCGCCGGCATCCGCGATTACATTCCGCGCCCGTTTCTCGACGAGGAGCTCGTGATCCGGGTGCACCGCGTGGCCGCGCCGCAGCCCGCGACGAACCCGGGCTTGCGCGGCAGCCTCGTCGACATCGGCCTCGGGACGCTGCTCTCGCTGTTCGAGTTCGAGCGCAAGAGCGGCGTATTGCTGCTGCTGCGGCACGGCGAGATCGCGCGCGTGTTCGTCAGCGATGGCAAGGTGCTCAAGGTCGAGGCGTCGACGGGCGAGGGCACGCCGCGCATGAAGATCATGCGGCTCCTCGACTGGCGCGACGGCCAGTTCGAGTTCACGCCGACGGCGGTCGGCGGCAAGGACGAGGTCAACGCGTCGGTCACCCAGCTCCTCCTCGAGCACGCGCGCACGCAGGACGAGGAGAACACGGGGCCCGTGCAGCGGATGTCCGCCGAGTGGCAGCTGCAGGAACCCGATACGATCGAATAGCCCCTCGCGCTGCGGCGCGAGACCGCGCGGAGACGTGCCGCCCGGCACGCCGTCGCACGCGTCGCACGGGTCGCAGGTCGATGATTCGCAACGGTTTGTTTCGACGTGTGTCATCCGTCGCGTACCGTCCTGGATCGAGCCCGCATGTATCGTCTTCTCCTCGTCTGCGCGGCCGTGCTCGCGACCGCCCGCGCGCACGCCGATCCGCTGCCGGCGAGCGTCCGCGCGCACGCGCAGCGGCGGACCGCGCCGCTCGTGATCGACGGGCGGCTCGACGAGGCCGCGTGGCAGACGGCGCCGCGCCAGTCCGGGTTCACCCAGCGGTTCCCGATCGATGGCGGCAAGGCCGGCTTCACCACGAGCTTTGCCGTTCTTTACGACGACGACGCGGTGTATGTCGGCGTCTGGTCCGACGACCCCGACCCGACGCAGATCAAGAATCTGCTCACGCGGCGTGACGTCGACGGCCCGGCCGACGCCGTGTCCGTCGGGTTCGACAGCTATCACGATCGGCGAACCGGCTACGTGTTCCAGCTCAACGCCGCCGGCGTGCAGCGCGACATGCTCCTGTTCGACGACACGAACTTCGACGATACCTGGGACGCGGTCTGGATCGGCGACTCCGCGATCACGGCGCAGGGATGGACGGCCGAGTTCCGCATCCCGCTGAGCCAGCTCCGTTACGCCGCGGGCGAGACGAACCTGTGGGGCTTGCAGGTGGTGCGATACGTCGGGCGGACCTCGGAGCAGGACGCCTGGTCGCCGTGGCCGCGCAGCACGCCCGCCGTCGTCAGCCGCTTCGGCACGATCGATGGCATCGATCACCTCACGCCCGCGCGTCGCCTCGAGCTGCTGCCCTACGTCACGGGCGGGATCGAGCGCCAGCCGGTCGACAGCGGCGATCCGCTGAACCACCAGTACGCGCCACGCGGCAACCTCGGCCTCGACCTCAAGTACGGCCTCGGGCCCGCGTTCACGCTCTCCGCGTCGATCAACCCTGACTTCGGCCAGGTGGAGGCCGATCCGTCGCAGATCACGCTCGGTCCCTACGAGCTCTACTTCCCCGAGAAGCGCCCGTTCTTCCTCGAGGGCACGGACCTGTTTCGCCTGCCGCTCGGCCAGAACGACAACGCCGTCGAGACCGCGTTTTACAGCCGGCGGATCGGCAGCGCGCCCAACACCAACAACCTCTCCTACAACTACATCGACGCGCCGAAATCGACGGTGATCTACGGCGCCGCGAAGCTCACTGGCAAGACGCGCGGCGGGTGGTCGGTCGGCCTCCTCGACGCCGTCACGGGCTCCGAGGACGCCCGGATCATCGACACCGGCGGCCGCCCGCTCGACCCCAACGTCGCACCGCTGACGAACTACGCCGTCGCGCGGGTGAAGCGCGACCTGCGCGATGGCGCCACGCAGCTCGCCGCGTCGGCGACCGCGGTGAACCGCGCCCTCGACGATCCGCACCTCGCCGCCACCGAGCACGACCAGGCGTACACGGCCGGCTTCCAGCTCACGCACCGCTGGGACCACGACAAGTGGCAGCTCTGGATCCACGGCATCGAGAGCTACGTCCACGGCTCGGCGAACGCGATCGCGCTCACCCAGCAGGACAGCAACCACTACTACCAGCGACCCGACGCGACCGATGTCTCCTTCGACCCCACGCGCACGAGCCTCGCCGGCACGGGCATGTCGTGGAAGCTCGGCCGTGATGGCGACGTCAAGCACTGGCGCTTCGGCATCGGCGGCGATCTCCGCTCCCCGGGCCTCGAGCTCAACGACCTCGGGTTCCAGACCGGCACCGACCGGCTCCTCCAGTTCGCGTACCTCTCGTATCGCGAGGACACGCCCGGGGCCCACCTCCTCAACTACAACATCTACAACGACGTCTTCTCCATCAACACGTTCGAGGGCCGCGTCACGGATATCGGCGAGGAGCTCAACTTCAACGCGATGTTCGAGAATTACTGGAACCTCGGCGGCGGCGGCAACTACGACCAGGCGTACTGGGACATGGTCGCGATGCGCGGCGGGCCGACGCTGCGCGCCGATGCGGCCTGGTCCGGCTTCGCGTACGTCAACACGGACACGCGCAAGAAGGTCTGGTTCTCGCTCAACGGCAACGTCGGTCACCAGCCGGCGACCGGCTACATCAACGGCGGGATCAGCGCGGGCGCCACGGTGCAGGCCCGCTCGAACGTCGACCTCTTCATCGGCCCGAGCTGGCAGGAGACGGATAACCCGCTGCAGTACGTCGACCAGGTGCCCGACGGGCAGAAGAACACGCACTACATCTTCGCGTCGATCAAGCAGGCGACGGCGAGCCTGACGATGCGCCTCAACTGGACGTTCTCGCCGCACCTGAGCCTCCAGGCGTACGCGCAGCCGTTCGTCGCGACCGGCCGTTACAGCGCGTTCAAGGACGTCGATAACGCCGGTGCCCACAAGTACGCCGACCGGTTCCAGAGCATCACGGGCACGGACTACACCGAGGACAGCAACAACATTTACGTCAGCCGCGGCGGGCAGGCGTACACGCTGGGGCGCCCGGACTTCGACCTTCGCCAGCTCCGCTCGACCATCGTCCTCCGCTGGGAGTACCGGCCCGGCTCGTCGGTGTTCGCGATCTGGAGCCATGGTCAGACGAACACGCTCTACGACGGGCGGTTCGATTTCGGGCGCGACCTGTCGGGGCTCGCGCGCGACCCCAGCGACGACGTCGTCATGGTCAAGGTCAACTACTGGGTCGGCCTGTAGCGCTGGCCGAGGGCGCGCGGCCGCCCGATCTCCGTGAGCCGAAACTATCGCACCTGCTGAAGAACCTGTACGATGACAACAAGGTGGAGCGCTCGCCGGAGCTACGACTACCCACGGTCGCAGTGCCCGTGCGTGTCGCCCTCGTCGGACGTCCAGAGCTCCTCGCCGCACACGTGTTCGTCGCCGCCGTATCCCGTAGTGGTCGTACCCAGCTGATCGATGACGTCGTCGCGTTGTTCGAGGGCGAGGGTGCGTTCGTGCCCATGCGCTGCGAGAGCGGCGTGCGGCTCTACGGCAAGGAGACGCTCGCCTGCGTCGCCGTGCGCCGCCGGCAGGCCGCGACCGGCGCGGCGCCACCGACGGAGACCGATGACGAGACGTCCGAGGTCTTCACGCTGTTCGACCACCAGCACCGGGTCGAGATGGAGCTCGTCTCCGGGATGCGGCTGGAGGGCAGCCTGATGGATTCGTCGCCCTCCAATCGGTCCAGGGCGGTCGATCACTTGAATCGGGCCGGGCGATTCGTGAGACTCTGGTCCGCAGAGGAGCACTATCTGGTCCACAAGGCGCAGATACTCCAGGTCACCGAGATGACATGGACGCCGGAGCATGATGGGTAGGATCGACGTCTACCTGCGCAGCATCGAGCGCTTCGGCGCCGCCGGTGCCCTGCTGTCGTCGGGCCAGAGCGTCACGCTCCGGTTCCCCACGGGCGATCGCCACGCGACCCAGGTGACCCCCCACGACCAGCTCGTGGCGTTGGTCCGGGAGGTCGCGCCGCCGGCGGCGCTCGATCAGATCGACCGCGCGCGCCCCGCCAAGTTCGAGATCGACAACAACGGCGTCCGCTACACGATCACCGTCGCGCCGCGCGCGAACCAGTGGCAGGTCGGCATCGAGCCGTCGATGGCCGGCGCGGGTGGGGCGGTCACGCTGGAGCCGGAGCCACCGCGGACGCCGACCAACGGCGGCGCCGGTGCGCCGGCGCAGATCCGTCGCACCGGCCAGCAGTCCGCGCCCGCGCCGAGCGCCCAGGGCACGGGCCGCTCGCAGCAGCCGGGTGCGCAGCGGCCGTCGCGCCAGATGTCGGTCCCGCCGCCGGTGGCAGCGGAGCAGCTTCCCGAGGATGACGTCGGCAACGACGCGCCCATCGAGCGTGGCCAGTACGAGTTCAACTCCGCGAACCAGACGTCCTCCGGCAGCCGCCTCCTCGACTGGCTGACCGCGCAGGCGCGGCAGGTCCACGCCAGTGACGTGTACCTGACGGCCGGGGCGCCCGCGTTCATGCGCGTCGGCGGCGAGCTCGCGGCCACGAACGATCGCGGTCCCCTCGACGCGGAGATCCTGTCGCGCGAGCTCGGCATCGTGGCCCCGTCGGCCGTGCGTACGAGCTGGCTCGAGCACGGTACGGGCGTCTTCGTGTACGGCGACGGCGTCGGCCGCGTGCGCGTGACGCTGACCCGCGATCACCGCGGGCCGGGCGCCTCCCTGCGCCTCCTCGTCGGCGAGGCGCCGACCCTCGAGCAGCTGCAGCTCGGCGAGGTCGACCACTGGCTCGACGACAACGGCCTCGTGCTCGTGTCGGGCACCTCCGGATCGGGCAAGACGACGACCCTCGCGGCCGTCGTGCGCGCCCTCGGCGAGCGGCGCCGGCGCGTGGTGACGATCGAGAATCGCATCGAGATCGTGCACGTCAGCCCGTGGATCAGCCAGCGCGCGGTCGGTGACCATGTCCCGAGCGTCATCGACGGCGTCACCGCGGCGATGGCCGAGGGCGCCGACGCGATCGTCGTCGGCGTCGTCGACACGGCGGAGGCCGCGCGCGCGGTCATCGACGCCGCGGCCGGCGGTCACCTGGTGCTCACGACGGTCGTCTCGCCGGCGGCGCAGGTCGCGGCGGAGCGGCTGATCGCCCGGCTGCCGCAGGAGCAGCGCGAAGAGGCGCGGACCCTCGTCGGCGGCGTCCTCCTCGGGACGGTCGGCCTGATCCAGGGCCGCGGCATCGACCGTACGTTCGAGGTCACGTTCGGCATGCGCCCGAACGGCCCATAAAGCATCGGCCACCCCGCGATTTGACCCCTGTCGGGGGTTTGTACAGGCGGCGCCAACCGGGCTAAAATGTGAGACGGAGCCTGTGACCGACGACTACCGCGATGGCGGGACGCTGATCCTTCAGCGTCCACTCGGCCCGTCCGAGGACAAGAAGCCCACGGGAGACGCGTGCCTTGTGAACTTGCACCCGCCGGGCCCCGACATCGGCAAGCGCGTGCCGCTGCTCAACCAGCAGTACATCGTCGGCCGCGACAGCGAGGCCGGCTTCGTCGTCAGCCGCAGCTCGGTGTCTCGGTCGCACGCGCGCCTGTTCCAGGACGACGGCGGCAACTGGTGGGTCGAGGATCTGAACTCGACGAACGGTACGTTCGTCAACGAGACCCGCATCCGTAGCCAGCAGATCAGCGACGCCGACCAGGTGCGCTTCGGCGACGCGATTTACAAGTTCCTCGCCGGCACCAATATCGAGAGCGCCTACCACGAGGCGATCCACAACATGGCCATCCAGGATGGCATGACGGGGATCCACAACAAGCGCTTCTTCCTCGAGTTCCTCGACCGCGAGATCGCGGGCGCGGCCCGCCACGGCCACCCGTTGACGCTCGTGATGTTCGACGTCGACCACTTCAAGAAGGTCAACGACAGCCACGGCCACCTCGCCGGTGACGCCGTGCTCAAGGATCTCGCGAATCGCATCCGCCCGCGCATCCGGCGCGAAGATCTGTTCGCGCGCTACGGCGGCGAGGAGTTCGCGTGCGTGCTGCCGTCCACGGCGCTCCCGGGCGGCATCGTGTTCGCCGAGCAGCTGCGCGCGATGATCGAAGAGAAGCCGACGCCGTTCGAGGACAAGCAGATCTCCTACACGATCAGCCTCGGCGTCACGACCATGCACCGCGAGAACGGCATCGACGGCGCCACGCTCATCAAGCGCGCCGACGACAACCTGTACGCGGCGAAGCACGGCGGCCGGAACCGCGTGGTGCCGACGCTGGCCGACCTGATCCCCGCGTAGGTACGCTCGAGCGGTGAATCCCCGCTCGCCCTTTCCGTGCTAGCTACCGTCCCGTGCTGACGAAGAGCCTGGAGGATCTGGGGTGGCCGACGCTCGTCGACCACTGGGCGAAGCGCTGCGCCACGAAGCGCGGCGAGGCGGCGGTCCGCGCGGGCCAGCTCCTCGGAGATGTCGAGGCGGCGCGGACGCGGGCGGCGGAGATCTCCGAGGCGCGCAAGCTGGCGGCGGCGGGCGAGCGGCTGCCGCTCGGCAGCATCGCCGACATCGCGGCGGCCATCGAGCGCGTGCGCAAGGCGGCGGCCCTCGACGCGGCCGAGCTCGTCGCGGTCGCGACCACCGGGCGCGCCCTCGCGCGCCTGCGGACGCACCTGCGTGACCACGCGGCGCTCGCGCCGCGGCTCGCGGCCCGCGGCGCCGAGCTCGCCGATCTCGGGCACGTGTTCCACCCGATCCTCGAGGGCTTCGGCGAAGACGGCCGGCTCGTCGACCACGCGAGCGACGAGCTCGGCCCGCTGCGCCGCGCGTACGCGTCGATCAAGGCGCAGCTCGAGAAGCGGATGGACGCCGCGCTCACCGACGAGAAGTACGCCCCGTACCTGCAAGACGTCTATTACACGCAGCGGCAGGACCGGTACGTGCTGCCCGTGCGCACCGACGGCAAGGGCTTCGTTCGCGGCATCGTGCACGGCACGTCGCAGAGCGGGCAGACGCTGTTCATCGAGCCCGAGGACATCGTCGATCTCAACAACCGGATGAAGCTCGCCGAGGCCGACATCCAGGACGAGGAGCGCCGCATCCTCGTGAAGTATAGCGGCTGGGTCGCCGAGGAGGCCGACGGCTTCGAGGCCTCGGTGCGCGCGGCGGAGGCGCTCGACGTGATCGGCGCGGCCGCGGTGATGGCCGACGACACGGTCGCGGCGGAGCCGGAGATCGAGCTCGCGCCGCGCGTGGCCCTGTTGCACGCCCGACACCCGCTCATGCTGCTCGCCGAGCGCCGCTGCGTGGCGAACGACGTCACGATCGCGGCGGGGCAGACGCTGCTCGTCTCGGGGCCCAACGCGGGCGGCAAGACGGTCGCGCTCAAGACGGTGGGCCTCGCGGCGCTGATGGTGCGCTGCGGCTTGCACGTGTGCGCCGAGAGCGGGAGCGCGATGGGCTGGTTCGCCGACGTGCGCACGGACATCGGCGACGCGCAGAGCCTCGAGCACGACCTATCGACGTTCTCGGGCCACATGGTGAACCTGCGC
>JANXOM010000124.1 GCA_025353585.1 Deltaproteobacteria bacterium | reverse complement strand
GCGAGCGTCACGCGGGCGGGCTTGGCGGCCGCGCTCGCCACCGTCGCCTCGAGCGCCGGCGCGCCGGGCTGGTTCGTGAAGCTCGTGAACGCGCGCGCGATCGGCGGCTTGCCCGACGCGCCATCGATCGCCGCGAGCAGGTCGGCGAGCGTGGCGCTGTGATCGGCGTGGGCGAGGAGGTAGGCGTGGATGCCGCGCTGGAACGCCTCGGCGCCGAGGCCCGCCTCGAACATCGCGATGACCGTCCCGCCCTTGGAGTACGTGATCGCGTCGAACGCGTTGTGGATGTCGCCCTCGGTCGTGATGGGCTGGCGGATCTGCCGCACCGAGGCAAGCGCGTCCGCCGCGAACGCGGCGTAGCGCCGCCGCAGCTGGTAGTCGTCGTCGTGCCAGCCAGGCTCGAGCGCGTCCTCGACCTTGTCCTCCATGAACGTGGCAAAGGCCTCGTTGAGCCAGATGTCGTCCCACCACGCGGCGGTCACGAGATCGCCGAACCATTGATGCGCGGACTCGTGGCCGATGACGGAGATCATGTCGTGCCGGGCCACCGCCGATGGCACGGCCGCGTCCTGCAGCACGTACGGCGAGTCCATCATGATGAGCCCGGCGTTCTCCATCGCGCCGCCGGCGTCGCGCGCCACGACGTCGAGCTTCGCGTACGGAAACGGCACGCCCGTCCACGCGGCGAGCGCGTCGATGATCTTCGGCAGCGTTGCGGCGGCGTACGCGGCGCGCTTCGCCTGCCCGTGGGGCACGATCAGCCGCAGGGGCGTGCCGCTCGCCGCATGCCCGGCGTCGACGACGTCGTACGGCCCGATGCCGAACGCGATCAGATACGTCGGTAGCGGCCGGGTCGGCGCGAACACCACGCGGACGTGGTCGGCGTCGAGCGGGACCTCGCGCGCGACGGGCGTGTTGCTGACGGCGACCTGGCCCTTCGGCACGTCGAGCGTGAGCTGCCACGGCACCTTGCGGCCCGGCTCGTCGACGCACGGGAACACGAGGCGCGCCGACGTCGCCTCGAACTGCGTCGTCAGGTACGTCTCGTCGCCGTACGTCGAGACGAACGCGCCGGCGGACGTCCCGAGCGGCTGCACCTTGCCGTCGTAGTCGAGCGCGAGCTCGTAGTGGCCGGCGGGGAGCGGCGTGGTCGGGCGCAGCTCGAGGAGATCCTCGCCGCGCGGCGTGACGACGAGCGGGACGGAGAGCTTGTCGCGCGTCGCGCTCGCGGCGCGGACATGGAGCTGCTTGCCGTGCAGCCAGATCACGGCGCTCTTCTTGTCGAGGTCGCCGCGGATCGCGATCGTACCGGTGAACGTCGGCTGCGCCGGATCGATGACGAGCCGCGCGACGTAGCCCTCCGGTCGGAAGTTCGTCGGTAGCTCGAGCGCCGGGGGCGTGGCGGTGTCGAAGGCGGCGTCCTCGACGGGCGGGGCCGCGGGCGAGCCCGTCGGCGGCGCGACCACCACAGGCGCCGGCCGCGCACCGCCCGAGCACGCCACCGCGAACAGGACCCCGCACACCAAGATGCGCTGCATGGAGCGCACCGTAGCGCAGGTTCTAGTCGTCGAGGTGCGGTGGCCGGGGGCGACCATCCATGAACGCGTCGAGGTCGGCGTCGTCCAGCGCTTCCTGCGCCGGCTCGTGATCGTCGGTGTCCTCGTCGTCCTCGGCGTCCGCCGACAGCTCCTCGATGTCGAGGTCGTCCGGATCGGCGAGCTGCACCGAGCCCGTGGCGAGGCGCTCCGGCGGCAGCGGCAGGCCGCTGTCGAGCTCGTCGTCGAAGCCGACCTCGATCTCGGCCATGAGCTCCAGCCGCGGCGGCGCCTCGAGCACGGGCGGTGACGTCATCGCGCGCGGCTCCATCTTCTTGCCGATCAAGCAGCCCGCCTTGACGGTGACCTGGAACGGTCGCCCGTCGAAGTACGCGTCGATCGACTCCTTGATGTACCAGAACACGTCCTGCATCTCCTGGCCGCCGCCCGCGACGTCCTTCCAGTCCGTGAGCGGCCCGTACTCGATCACCGGCGCGAAGAAGAACTCGCGCGAGCTCTTGAACAGGAGCGAGAACTCCTCGATCTCGACCTCGCCGACGAGGCCCGCGGACTTCATGCACCGCTCGACCTGCTCGACGGTCGGATAGCTCGCGATGTGGCGATCGAGGCGATCGAGCGCCTCGTGCTTGTCGTGCTTGATCAGCACCTCGCGGTAGAGGTCGTGGAACTCCTGGAACGTGCCGGCGAGCGGCAGCGTGCAGCGGACCTCGCCGCCCTTCTTGGCCACCCGCGCGAAGTCGCGCACGGCGATCTCGAGGCTCGGCATCTCGGTCAGCCCGAGGTTGCACACGACGAGGTCGTAGACGTCATCGGCGAAGGACAGCTTCGGAACCGCGCTCTCCGTGCGGAAGAAGACCTTCTTGGCGAGCGGCCCGAGATCGGCGACCTTGCGGCGCGCCACGTCGAGCATCGCGCTCGACGAATCGATCGCGATGAGGCGGCTGCCCTCGTTCTCGGCCATGCGGCGGAGGATCTCCACCGTCGGGTAGCCCGTGCCGCAGGACACGTCGAGCACCTGGCTGCGCGCCGGCACGTCGAGGTTCCGCAGCAGCATCTTCCCGAAGCGCGCAGCCCAAACCGGTGCGATCTCGTCGTCGTAAATACGAGCGAGCTTCTCCACCTTGAGGGTGCGCTTGTTCATCATGCGCTGGCACCTGCACGGCGCCCTGACGCCAAGGGTAGCGTGTTTCGCCGCTTTTCGCACGGCGATCCATCGAAGGTCCGTGTACGATTTCAGTTACCTGTGGGGGAATCGGGTGTCCTGACGGCAGCGAATGTCGGCGCGCAGCGCTTCGACATGGAGCTGACGCGCGGCGACATGGTGGGCGAGTACGAGATCGAGACCCGCCTCGGCGCCGGCGGCATGGGGCAAGTTTACGCGGTCGTGCACCCCGTCATCGGCAAGCGCGCCGCCGTCAAGGTGCTCCACCCCGAGCTCTCGCGGGACCACGACGCCGTGGCGCGGTTCGTCCAGGAGGCCCGGTCGGTCAACAAGATCGGCCACCCGAACATCGTCGACATCTTCGGGTTCGGCAGCCTCCCGGACGGGCGGTCGTTCTTCGTCATGGAGCGGCTCGTCGGCGAGAGCCTCCGCGAGCGCGTGCGCCGCGGCCGGCTCGGGGTCGGCAGCGCCGCGCAGATCCTCGAGACGCTCGCGCTCGCCCTCGAGGCGGCGCACGCGCAGGGCATCGTCCACCGCGACCTCAAGCCGGACAACATCTTCCTCGTGCGGACGCCGGGGCTACCGCCGCAGGTCAAGCTCCTCGACTTCGGCATCGCGAAGCTCCTCGCCGCGGACACGGTCGGCTCGCCGCGCACCAAAGCCGGCAGCATGCTCGGGACGCCCGCGTACATCTCGCCCGAGCAGGCCCAGGGCCAGCCCGTCGACCACCGGACGGACATCTACTCCCTCGGCGCGGTCGCCTACGAGCTGTTCACCGGGGTGCTGGTCTTCCCGGCGGCGAACGCGCTCGACATGATCACGAAGCACATGCTGCAGGCGCCGCCATCGGTGCGCGTCATCGCGCCCGCGGTGCCGCCCGCGCTCGAGGCGTTGCTGCTGCGGATGCTCGCGAAGAGCCCGGCCGAGCGTCCGACGCTGACGGAGATCCGCGAGCGCTTCCACGAGTTCGCGAGCCAGACCGAGGAGCTCGCGTCGGGGCCGCTGCCGGTCCCGAGCCGGCCCAGCGGCGCTGCGGTCCTCGCCGCGACGGAGTACACGCCGTCGTACGCCTCGGGGATGGTCGGGGGGGCGGCGCTCGGCTCCGTGATCAACACCGGCGACGTGCGCCGCAAATCCCGCCGCGGCCTCCTGATCGCGCTGTCGATCGGGGCGGGGATCGGCATCGGGACCGCGGTGTTCACGGCGATGCGGTCGACGGGGGGCACCGCGCGCGCCCCGGCGGCCCAGCCAACTCCAGGTCAGACTCCGACTCCGACGCCAACGCCCGTCGCGGTCGAGCCAACGCCGACGCCCGTCCTCGTCGAGCCAACGCCGACGCCCGTCCCCGTCGCGCCGACGCCGGTCGCCACCGCGCCGACGCCGGTCGCCGCCGTGCCGGACCCGACGCTGGTGACGGCCCAGCCGACCCCGAACCCGAGCCCCGTTGCCGGCCCCGCGCTGCCCGTCCCGGTCGGCCCGCACCCGCTGCACAAGCACAAGCCCAAGGTCGTCCCCGTGCCGCCCGCGCCCCCGCCTGTCGATCTGGACTCGCCGCGGTGAGGCCGCTCCTCGCCGTCGCGCTCGTGCTCGTCGCCGTCGCCCCCGCGGACGCCGATCCGCAGCACGGCAAGAAGAAGCCGCCGGCCGATCCCGCCGAGGCCGCGTACCAGGACGGCCGCCGCCACTACGACCTGCGCGAGTGGGACGACGCGATCGCCAGCTTCAAGGAGTCCTACCGCCTCCGGACCGACGAGCGCTCGCTGTTCAACATCGCGCAGGCGTACCGGCTCAAGGGCGATTGCGTGGACGCGCTCGGCTTCTACCAGACGTACAAGCGCAACTTCCCCGACGCCGAGGGCATCCCGGCCGTCGACAAGCTGATCGTCGACATCGAGCCGTGCGTGCGCGAGAAGACGCCGCCGCCCGTCAAGCCGACCAAGCCGGGTAAGACACCCGGACCGGCCGAGCCGACCGACACGACAACGACGACCGAGCCGGCGCTAGGCGCGCCCGCGAAGACGCCCCCGTCCCCGCCGCCGCCACCACCCGCGGGCTCTCCCGGCCATGGCAAGCGCGTCGCGGGGATCACGGTCGCCAGCGTCGGACTCGTCGCGATCGCGGGCGGCGTGTTCTTCGGCCTGCAAGCGCAGAGCAAGGCGCAGGACGTGGAGGGCGGGAGGGGTACGTTCGATCCGCAGCTCCAGGCGGACGGGCAAGCGGCCGACCGCAACGCGAAGATCCTGTTCATCGGCGGCGGCGCGCTCGTCGCGACCGGCGTCATCGTCTACCTGCTCGGGCGCTCGCACAGCGAGGTCGAGCACGTGGCTGTCGTGCCGGTGTCCGGCGGTGGAGTGCTGGCGTGGCGCGCGTCCTTCTGACCACGACCGCGCTGGCGCTCGCGGGCTGCTACGGCCCGCACGTCGCCGATTGCGCGTACAGCTGCGCGACGGACAACGAGTGCCCGGCCGCGCAGACGTGTGACATCGCGGTGGGGGCGTGCCGCGCGCGCGGCGCCGTCGGTGAGTGCGGCAGCACGCCGCCGGGCCACGACGGCAGCATCACGGAGGTCGACTTCCTGCCGAGCAACTACGCGACGACCGACCTCGGCGAGGTCGACCCGCTCGACTTGGCGTCCACCCTGACGTTCGACACCGACAGGCCGACGGCGGGCCACGTCTTGCCGTCGGGCGCGGTGCTGGTCCACGTGGCATCGCTCGACATCCCGGCCGGCGCACAGCTCGCCGTCATCGGGAGCCGCCCGCTGATCTTCGCCGTCGACGGCGTGGCCTCGATCGAAGGCACCGTGACGATCGCGAGCGTCGGGCGGTCGTGCGCGCCGAGCTTCCCGCCGACCACGGGGAACCTGTGCAGCGGCGGCGGCGCCGGCGGCTCGTGGGGGAACCGCGGCGGCGATGGCGCGACGTGCGCGGACGGCAAGGGCGGGCTCGCCGCCGGTCCGATGGCGAATCAGCTCGTCCCCCTCGCGGGCGGTTGCAGCGGTGGCGCGGCCGCGAACGTCGAAGGGGCGGCCGGCGGCGCCGCGGGTCTCGGCGGCGGCGCGCTCGAGATCTCGGCGGGCATCGTGCTGTCCGTCCGCGACGGCGCGCAGCTGATCGCATCTGGCCAGGGCGGGCGAGCCGGCGCGGCGTTCATGGGGACGGGCGCGCTCGCGGGCGGTGGTGGCGGCGGGGCCGGCGGGAGCTTGCTGCTCGAGTCGCGCACGCTGTCGATCGACGCGGGCACCAGGGTCTGCGCCGAGGGGGGCGGCGGCGGCGGCGCCGCCTTCAACAACGGCGCGACGAGCCCGGGGCAAGACGGCACGCCGGGCTGCAGCCAGGTCAACGACGGCTTCGGTGGCAGCTCGAACCCGCAGGGCGATGGCGTCGGCGGGGCGGGCGCGACCGGCGCGGGCATGAACGGCCTCGCCGCCGCCAACGTCGGGGCGTCCGACGCGGGCGGCGGTGGCGGCGGCGGCGGCGCGGGCATCCTGGTGCTGCGCGCGAACGTGCTGAGGAACGATTCGAGCGGGCTCTTCGGGCCGCTCCCGACCGTCGTACGCTTCTGACGACCGCGTCAGTGGTGGTGGTCGTCGCTACCCGCGTACAGCTTGCCACCGCTCTCGCGAAACTCGGCCGCCTTCGCCGCGAGGCCGGCCTCGAGCTCCTGCGCCGCGACCATCTCGCGCACCTCGCCGGTGATCTTCATCGAGCAGAACTTCGGGCCGCACATCGAGCAGAAGTGCGCGCCCTTCGCGGCCGCCGCCGGCAGCGTCTCGTCGTGGAACTGCAGCGCCGTGTCGGGATCGAGCGAGAGGTGGAACTGGTCCTGCCAGCGGAACTCGAAGCGCGCCTTCGAGAGCGCGTCGTCGCGCAGGTGCGCGCCCGGGTGCCCCTTCGCGAGGTCCGCCGCGTGGGCCGCGATCTTGTAGGCGATGACGCCCGCCTTCACGTCGTCGCGATCGGGGAGCCCGAGGTGCTCCTTCGGCGTGACGTAGCAGAGCATCGCCGTGCCGAACCAGCCGATCATCGCCGCGCCGATCGCGCTCGTGATGTGGTCGTAGCCGGGCGCGATGTCGGTGACGAGGGGCCCGAGCGTGTAGAACGGCGCGTCCTGGCAGATGCGCGCCTGCAGATCCATGTTCTCGCGGATCTTGTTCATCGCGACGTGACCGGGGCCCTCGATCATCACCTGGATGTCGTGCTTCCACGCGATCTTCGTCAGCTCGCCGAGCGTCTCCAGCTCACCCAGCTGCGCGCCGTCGTTCGCGTCCGCCGTCGAGCCCGGGCGCAGCCCGTCGCCGAGCGAGAACGCCACGTCGTACTTCTTCATCACCTCGCAGATGCGCTCGAACTCCGTGTAGAGGAAGTTCTCCTTGTGATGGGCGAGGCACCACTTCGCCATGATCGACCCGCCGCGCGAGACGATGCCGGTGACGCGCTTCGCGGTCAGCGGGATGTACTGCATGCGGACGCCGGCGTGAATCGTGAAGTAGTCCACGCCCTGCTCGGCCTGCTCGATCAGCGTCTCGAGGAAGAGCTCGATCGTCAGCTTCTCGGGGTCGCCGTTCACCTTCTCGAGGCACTGGTAGATCGGCACCGTGCCGATCGGCACGGGCGAGTTGCGGACGATCCACTCGCGCGTCTCGTGGATGTTGTCGCCCGTCGAGAGGTCCATGACCGTGTCCGCGCCCCACTTGACGGACCAGCGCAGCTTGTCGACCTCCTCGCCGATCGTCGACGACACGGCGCTGTTGCCGATGTTCGCGTTGATCTTCACGAGGAAGTTCTTGCCGATGATCATCGGCTCGGTCTCGGGGTGGTGGATGTTCGCGGGGAGGATCGCGCGGCCGACCGCGATCTCGTCGCGCACGAACTCCGGCGTCACGTTCTCGCGGATCGCGACGAACCGCATCTCGGGCGTGATGATGCCGCGGCGGGCGAAGTGCATCTGCGACTGGTTCGCGCTGTCCTTGCGGGCCGCGATCCACGGCGCGCGCAGCTTCGGCAGGCCGAGGTGCGGGTCGACGCCCTGCGGCCCCGACGTGTCGTAGACGTCGAACGCGGGCTCGCCGCCGGTCAGCGTGATGCGGCGAACGGGGACCTGCACGCCGTCGGGGCCGGCGACGTAGACCTTCTCGGACGCCGGGAACGGCGTGATCGCGATGATGTCCGCGACCGGATCTTTGGTGAGGACGGTCAGCTTCTTGCCGCCGCCCGTGCCGCCGTTGCCATTGCCGTTGCCGTTGCCGTTGCCATTCGTCGTCGTCGTCATGTGGGCCTCCCTACGCCGGCATTACCCGGGTCAGGTTCTGGGGTCGCACGCTGCCGTGCCTCTCAGCCCCCGCGCGCGGAGCTCCCCCGTATGTGGTGTGCAGGTGTGGAGCGAAGCTAGCCTACTGCATGGTCCATGTCAGGGTGTACGGGCCCTTCCCGGCCGCGCCCGCCCCGAACCCGTCGACGACGAGCCAGGAGAGCCCCGCGCCCGTGACGGTCGCGCCGGTGAACACGCTCGTGAACGGACCGTGGGTCGCGTCGACCGCGCAGCCATCGTCGTCGCAGGCGACGGACGGCGTCTTCTTCGCCGAGCCCTTGCGCAGGTAGATGATCGTGTCGGTGGCGCCGCCGCAGGTCGACGCGCCGACCGTCAGGGTCTGCGCCGGGCACGTGGTGAAGAAGTAGCCGTCGTCGGGCTGCGCGCTGTTCTTCTCGCAGGTCGTGTCCGGCGTGGTCTCGTTCGCGTGGCCGGTGGTGTTGCCGGAGGCGCTGCCGGAGACCGGCGCGATCGCGACGCCGGTGCGCCCGCCGCGGATCACGTTCAACACGGCCGCGCCGGGGCCGTTCGCGGTGGCCGTGTCGTTCGGCGCGACCTGGTCGACGACGACGCAGTACGTCCCTGCGGGATACTGCATCGCGGCCTGCCCGCCCGCGCCGCCGCACGCGGCCGCGGTGCACCCGAAGTCCTGCACGACGGCGCCGCAGGTGCCCTGGTAGACGTGCACGAGCGAAGCGAACGTCGATCCGAACGTGTCGAAGTACACGACCTCGGGCGCCGGCAGCGTCAGCTTGTAGAACACGTCGCGCCCGCCGGGCGCCGTGGCGCACGCGGACATCTCGTCGTCGCGCGCGGCCGAGAGATCCACGGTGAAGGTGCCGCCGGCGGAGACGTCGATCGCGCCGGCCGGGCCGTCGTTGGCCGGGCACGCCGTGTCGCCGCCGGAGCAGCGCTGGTCGATGCCATCGCCGCAGATCTCCGGCGTGGGCGCGGCCGCGACGGCCGTGCACGCGATCGTCCCGCTGCCGTTGCACGCGAACGTCGCGGTGACGGCGCACGCGCCGAGGCCCGCGGAGCAGGCGCCGCCGACCGGGAAGCCCTCGTCGACGATCCCGTCGCAGTCGTTGTCCATGCCGTCGCAGATCTCGTTGCTGCGCACGCACGCGTCGGGGCGGGCATCGGCCACGGGCGCGTCGGGCGCGGCATCGAGCGCGGCATCGGCGATGACGGCTGGCGGCGCATCGACTTGCGCGGGCGAGGTCTTGCCGTTGGCGCACGCCGCCACGCTCGCAAGACCAAGAGACAACACGAGGAAATGCCAGCGCACGCCCCTACGTACGGCACGGCGGCCCCGGGGTTCAAGTGGCTATTTGACTGGCCAGAACGCGTGGTAGGACAAGCGCATGGACAAGCTCCCGGTGCTCGCAGACGACGCCGCGCCCGATCTGGGCATGACTCCCGTGGAGCTCGAGGCCGAGATCGGCCGGCTCAAGAAGGAGCGCAACGCCGTCATCCTGGCCCACTACTACCAGGAGTCCGAGATCCAGGACCTCGCGGACTACGTGGGCGATTCGCTACAGCTCTCGCAGGCGGCCGCGAAGACCGAGGCCGACGTCATCGTGTTCTGCGGCGTCCACTTCATGGCCGAGACGGCGAAGATCTTGAACCCGCAGAAGGTCGTCGTGATTCCGGACCTGCGCGCCGGCTGCTCGCTCGCGGATGGGTGCCCGGCGCCGCTGTTCGGCAAGTGGCTCGAGCAATACCCCGGCCACACGGTGGTCAGCTACATCAACTGCTCGGCCGAGGTGAAGGCGCTCTCCGACGTGATCTGCACGTCGTCGAACGCGGTGAAGATCGTCAAGGCGCTCGAGGGGCAGAAGGTGGTGTTCGCGCCCGACCGCCACCTCGGCGCGTTCGTCGCGAAGCAGGCGAACCGGCCCGACATGGTGACGTGGCAGGGCACCTGCATCGTGCACGAGACGTTCAGCGAGCGGCGCTTGCTCGAGCTGATGGCGAAGCATCCGGACGCCGAGGTGATCGCGCACCCGGAGTGCCACGAGGGCATCCTCCGCCACGCCGCGTTCATCGCATCGACGAGCGGCCTCATCGAGCGCGCGGTCA
>JANXOM010000072.1 GCA_025353585.1 Deltaproteobacteria bacterium | reverse complement strand
CTCATCGAGCGCGCGGTCAAGAGCCCGAAGATGGCGTTCATCGTCGCGACCGAGGGCGGGATCCTGCACAAGATGCAGCAGGCCGCGCCGGACAAGCGGCTCATCCCCGCGCCGCCCGAGGACGAGACGTGCGCGTGCAACATGTGCCCGCACATGAAGCGAAACACGCTCGAGAAGCTGTACCTGTGCATGCGCGATCTGACGCCGCAGGTCGATGTGCCGGAGGCGGTGCGCGTGCGGGCGCTCAAGCCGATCCAGCGCATGCTCGAAATGTCGTGACGGCCCGCGCGCTCGTCCTGCTCGGCGCGGCCGCGGCATGCTCGAAGGCCGCCGCGCCGGTGCCGGCGATCGTGGTCGCGCATGACGCGAGTGTGGCGGAGGTCGCGGTCCCGAGGTCACCGATCCCGGCGGAGAGCACGCAGCTCGTCACGACCGTGGTGAACGGGCCCGCCGCGACGACCGGCGTCCTGCACGCGTGGCATCGCGTGAAGGGGACCGTCGTGTGGAAGGACGATGGCGGGTGGCCCGTCGTGGTCGGCCGCGGCGTCGCGTGGGGCCGCGGGCTGCACGGCGAGGGCGCGCCCGCCGGACGCGAGGGGCCGGTGAAGCGCGAGGGGGACGGCACGTCTCCGGCCGGCGCGTTCGAGCTGCGCGGCGCGTACGGCTACGCGGCGACCGCTCCCGCCGGGACCGCGCTCGCGTACAGCGCGCTCGACGCGCGCACCGAGTGCGTCGACGATCCGCGCTCGCACCACTACACGCAGATCCTCGAGCGGCCGGCGGCGGGCGCGGACTGGACGTCGGCCGAGGCGATGCGCCGCCCCGACGCGCTCTACACCTGGGTCATCGACATCGCGCACAACCCGGACGCGGTGCGCGGCGCCGGCAGCTGCATCTTCTTCCACGTCTGGCGTGACGAGCACTCGGCCACCGTCGGTTGCACGGCGATGCCGGAGCCGCGCGTCCGCTCGCTCCTCGCCATGCTCGCGCCGGCGGCACGGCCGGTCTACGTGCTGTTGCCGCGCGCGGACTACAGCGCGCTGCAGGCGGCGTGGGGCTTGCCGCCGCTGGGTGCGTCTGAGACCGTGACACCATGACCTGGACCACGCTCCTCGTGCCGCATGACTTCTCGAGCTCGGCGAACCACGCGCTCGCCCTCGCGCGCGACGAGGCAAAGCTGCACGGGGCGCGGATCGTGCTGCTGCACGTCATCGACATCCCGCACGCGTTCGGGCCCGACGCGGTCGTGTTCCCGCCGGAGACGGGCGCGCCGATCTCCGTCCGCGACTACGCGACGACCAGCGCGCAGGCGCACCTGGATGACCTGATCGCGCGGCTGGCGAAGGACCACGCGGACGCGACGGGCCTCGTGCGCGTCGGGGCGCCGCTCGAGGAGATCCTGCGCGCGGCCGACGAGCTGCCGGCGAGCGCGATCATCATGGGCACGCACGGCCGCGGCGGCGTGCGGCACCTGCTCGCGGGCAGCGTGGCGGAGCGCGTGGTGCGGGCGGCGAAGGTGCCCGTCCTCACCGTGCGCCACCCGGATTGAGCCCGCGTCTTCGCGGGCGAGCTTCGCCGGACAGGCGGCGGAGCCGACAGGCCGGTCTGACGCTCCGAGCCAGAGTTGACAAACATGACAGCGTCCCCGGGTAAAGGGGCGAGATTGTTCGACTAAGGCTCGGAGCCAGAGTTGACAGACGTGACAGCGTCCCCCATGCGGCCGCCGTCGCGGAGGGCGGCGGGGATGAGGACGGAGGGCTCGCCGGTCGTGACCATCCAGAGCTGGTGGGCGGCGCGCGTCACGCCGATGTGCAGGAGGTGGCGGGCCCAGGAGACGGGCGGGTAGCTCGAAGCGTTGACGTCGACCATGACCACGTAGTCGAACTCGAGGCCCTTGACCTGCGCGACGTCGGTGACGTCGATGCCCGCCTGGAAGTTGAACTCGTCGCGGCGGATGCGGCGCAGCGCCGGGACCTCGGCGCGCCGGAGGCCTTCCCAGTAGGCGTCGGCCTGCTCGGGGTGGCGGGCGATGACGGCGCAGCTCGCCGTCGGCTCCCGGTTCATCAGATTCCGCAGCGAGTCCGCGAGGAACGCCACGGCCTCGCCGATGTCACCGAACTCGTGGAGCTCGACCGGCTCGCCGGGGCGCGCGGCGACCGGATCCTTCGGCGCGAGGTCGGGGCCGAGGATCTCGTTCGCGAGCAGCATGACCTCCGCCGTCGAGCGATACGACAGCTTCAGCGGCCGCACGATCGCGCCCTGCCCGATCTCCTCGAGCAGCGACTCCCAGCCGGTGAAGTTGTTGTCGAACACGAGCCGCTGGGCCGTGTCGCCGGCGATCGTGACGCTGCGCTTGTTCGGATCATCGTCCGGCGCGCGGACGGCTTCCACGAGCACCTTGATCTCGAGCGCGGAGCGATCCTGCGCCTCGTCGACCGCGACGTGCTCGTACCAGATCTCGTCGCCGCCGCTCGGCATGAGCGCGCCACGCTTGAGCTGCACGAGGCGGAGCAACAGCGGGTCGTCCTCGTCGTCGAAGCGACCGGCCGGATCGTCCTCGTCGGGGCCGACGGCCTCGCCCTGGGAGTCGAGGATCGGCTGGCCGTCGTCGTCGACCGGCGCCGCCTGGGGCTTCGCGAGCTGCTTCTTGACCCACGTCACCACGCGCTCGATGTCACGCGCGGTGACATCGGTGCCCTGCAGGCCCTCGGTGAGGATCGCGGAGTCGGTGAGGAGCTCGGCCCAGTCGAGGATCACGTCGTCGGCCCGGCGCCGCCAGCGCTTGATCGCGCCCTCGAGCGCCACGCGGTGCGCCGACTCCATGTCCCCCTTCTTGAGCCACGCCGAGAGCCCGGAGAGCCGCGACATGAGCGACTTGCGCTTCACCAGCCGCTCCCACTCCGCGCCCGCCGCCGGATCGAGCGCCGTGATATCCGCGCCGATCGCCGCCGCCTGGCGCACGCACCAGTTCGCCAGCACCGCGAGCATCGCAGGGTGCTTCTTCACGCGCGACACGTTGTCCGGCGGCTCGATGTTGTACTTCGCCGGCGCCTCCGGCAGGCAGCGCATCCGCGTCGTCCGCGCCCAGCCGGTGTACGTCACGACCGGCACGCCCCCGACGCCGAGCGCCGGCAACACGCCGCCGACGTACCGCACGAGCGACTGCGATGGCACCACGAACAGGTTGTTGCTCGCCTTGAAGCGCCGCGGGTCCTGGAAGTTCAGGTACGCCACGCGGTGGAGCGCGACCGTGGTCTTGCCGGAGCCCGCGCCGCCCTGGATCACCACGATGCCGCTGCCGGGCTGCGTGATGAGCTCGAATTGCTCCTTGTCGATGAGCGCCGCGATCTCCGGCAGCGCCTTGTCCGCGCGCGCCACGCCGTGGTGCACGCCCAGCCGGCCCTTTTGCTCCGGCGCCTGCTTCACGGGGCGCGCGGCCTTGCCCATGCCGCCGTGGAGGACGGGGGAAAGCGTGCCGACGGCCTGGATCCACTGCCCGCGCGCGTCGCGCAGGTACGTGCCCTGTGGCGCGCCGATGCGGCGGAGGTTGCCGCGCGCGATCGAGACGTTGCGCCGCACGGCGACGATGCCGTCGACGCGGCGGCCAGCGATCATTTCCTCGTAGTCGTCGCCCTCTTCGTAGCGGTAGTAGATCTGGGACACCGGCGCGTTGCGCCAGTCGACGATCTGCACGTTCGTCTTGCGATCGATGAACCCGCGCTTGCCGATCATCACGTCGCGGCCCCGGCCGCCGCCCGTGAGGTTCATGTGCGCGAAGTACGGGCACGCGATGTCGACCGGGAGCGACTGGCCGCCGCCGAGGCGCGCCTTGAGCGCGGCGAGCCGCGTCATCTGCTCGACGAGCGGCGGGAGATCCTCGGAGCGGGCCTCGCCGATCTGGTCGCGCAGCGACAGCAAGTCGGCGTCGAGGTCGGACGCGCCGAACTTCGGCTTGTCGTCCTCTTCCTCTCCCATGGCCACGCGCGCCTGAACCTGCGCGAAGAGGCGCTCCTCGTCGGCGATGATGCGAGCGCCGTCGCTCCCGTTGGGGACCTCGTTGGCCATATTTCAACCGGCGAATCTATCCGTTTCGGGGAGCGGCACAAGGCCGACGGGCCGGCTGGCTCGTAAGTTCTTCGATGAGGGAGAGCCTGGGCGATTACAAGCTGTTGCGCCGCCTGGCGCAGGGCGGGATGGCCGATATCTACCTCGGGCGGCGCACGGGCCTCGCCGGCTTCACCAAGCACGTCGCCATCAAGGTGCTGAGCGCCGAGCGGGCGGAAGATCCCGACTCCCGCGCGCTGTTCCTCGACGAGGCCCGGCTCGCGGGCCTGCTCGAGCACGAGAACATCGCCAGCGTGCTCGAGGTCGACGTCGACGCCGGCGTGCACTTCCTCGCGATGGAGTACGTCCACGGCGTCGATCTGCGCGAGCTGCTGCTGCAAGCGCAGCGGCGCGAGACCTCGCTGCCGTACGAGGTGTCGCTGGCCATCGTCGCGGCCGCAGCCGATGGCCTCGACCACGCGCACCGCCGCTGCACGCCCGACGGCGCCCCCCTCCGCCTCGTGCATCGCGATGTGTCGCTGTCGAACCTCATGGTGGGCCACGACGGCGCCGTGAAGGTCGTGGACTTCGGGATCGCGGCGTCCGCGCTCTCCCGCGTCACGGCCCCGCCCGGCCTCGTGCGCGGCAAGGCGGCGTACATGTCGCCCGAGCAATGCCTCGGCGATGCGCTCGACCTGCGCACGGACGTCTTCGCGCTGGGTGTCGTGCTCTACGAGCTGACGACGGGCATGCGCTGCTTCGGCGGCGCGAACGACTTCGAGCGCATGCTGGCGGTCGTGCGCGGCGACTACCTGCCGCCGCACCGGCTCGTGCCCGATTACCCGCTCGAGCTCGAGGCGGTGGTGGCCAAGGCGCTCGCCCCCGTCGTGGCCGATCGCGATCCGACGGCCGCCGCGCTCGTGGACGCGCTCCTCGCGGTCGCGGCCACCCACCGCTGGGCGCTCGGCGCCTCGATGATCGCGCGGACGATGCGGGCGCTGTACGGCGAGGTTCCGGAGCCGTGGGCGATGACGGACGCGGAGCTCGCCGCCGCCGCCGCGGCCGCGCTCGCCGCGGAGGCCGCGCCCGCGACGGACACCCGCCTCGCCGTGACGGTGCGCAACGCCGCCGTCCACAGCCCGCGCCGGCTCGCGCGCGGCTCGGTCCGCTTCACCCGGCGCGGCTATGCGCTCGCGTGCGATACTCGGCGAGCATGCGACCCGGCGCGCTCGTCCTCGGCATCCTGATCGCGGCCAGCGCCCCGGTCAGCGCCCCGGTCATCGCGCGCGCCGACGAGGCTCCCGCCTGGGCCCGCGGCGTCACCGACGCGCAGAAGGCGGCCGCGCAGAAGCTCCTCGACGCCGGCAACACGCTGTTCGTCGAGCACGACTACGTCGCCGCGCTCGAGCGCTACCGGCAGGCCATCGCGGCGTGGGACCACCCCGCGATCCGCTTCAACATCGTGCGCTGCCTCGTGCAGCTCGATCGCCCCCTCGAGGCCGACGACCAGCTCGCGCTCGCCCTCGCGTACGGCGCCGCTCCGCTCGAGGAGGCCGTGTACAACGAGGCGCTCGCCTACCAGAAGCTCCTCGGCAACCAGATCGCGCACATCGCCGTGAGCTGCACGCAGGCCGGCGTCCTCGTCACGCTCGACGGCCAGAAGGCCACCGCCTGCCCCGGCGCGGTGGACACGCGCGTCACGCCCGGGAGCCACCAGCTCGTCGGCACGCGCGATGGGTACGCGCCGCGGACGGCCGCGATCGTCGTGGTCGGGGGTAAGCACGAGAGCGTGACCATGACGTTGACGCCGCTCGCGACGGCGGCGGTCGTGCACGTGCACCGGTGGGACCGCTGGAAGCCGTGGGCGGTGCTCGCGAGCGGCGCGGGCGTCGCCGCGCTCGGCGGGCTCGTCGACTTCCAGGCGTCCCGCGACATGCGGCGCTACGACGACGCGCTCGTGACGGCGTGCGCCGGCGCGGGCTGCAACGCCGGCCATCCGATCCCGACGGACGTCGCGGAGCAGAAGACGAGCGCCCAGCGTGAGAGCGCGGTCGGCGTCGGGCTCGTCGGCGTGGGCGTGACGGCGGCCGTCGTGGGCGGCGTCCTGCTGTACGTGAACCGCGATCGGACCATCGTCGCGGCCGAGCACTTCGAGATCGTGCCCGCGCGCGGCGGCGCCGCGGTCTCCCTCTCCGGGCGGTTCTAGCGCGCCGTTACAGCGCGCAGTCCGGGTCGAACCCGTCGACGAGCCCGTCGCAATCATCGTCCACGCCGTCGCCGCAGTTCGTCTCGTGCGCCCGACACGCGAGCGGCCGAGTTTGCAGCAGTCGCCGAACCGGCTGCTCGAAGATCTCCTGCTGAAAGCCGATGTCGAACGCGCCCGGGATCGCGGAGATGTCCTGGATCGTGGCCTGCCCGATGCCTGGATCAGCCGGGACGCGCACCGGCGACCACTGGCTCCCGTCGTAGTGGAAGAGCGAGCTCGGCGAGGCGGCGAAGACGTCATCCGGCGCGGTCGCCGCGAGCCCGGACAGCGGCTGCGGGCTGGGCAGCGCGATCTCCGTCCAGCTCGCGCCGTCGTAGTGCATGACATGCGTCATATTGGCCAGCGCGAACACGCTGTTGGGACCGGCCGCGACAAGCGCCGTGATCTGCGCGTCGACGTGCACGGCCGGGCCGAGGGCCGCGCCGTCCCAGTGGTAGAGGTCCGAGCCGACGCCGATGGCGGTGTTCAGCATCCACACGTCCGTCGCGCTCCGCCCGGTCACGCGCGAGGTGCCACCCGGCAACGGCAACAGGACCGTGACGAAGCTCAGGCCGTCCCAGTGCTCGACGCCCGCGCGCCCCCCGAGGTACGCGTCCGTCGGGCTCGCGGCCCAGACCGAGCTGACCGCCGTGTCCGTCGCGCGGGTCGCCCAGGTGGCGCCGTCGAATTGCCGGAGCGCCCGTGCGCCCTCGTCGATCACCCAGATGTCGTCCGCGCGCGTCGCGAACAGCAGCGTGACCCCGTTGGGCGGCGCACCGACCCGCTGCTGCGACCACTTGCGGCCATCGTAGTGCAGCACGTCGCCCGCGGCGTTGGCGGCGATGATCTCGCCCCCGGGCAGCGTCTGGATTCCCCTGAGCAGCCCCGCGTTGCCGGTGTCGATGCGCGCGAACAGCTGGCCGGTGTAGCGGTAGGCGACCCCGAGCGCCGAGACGCCGACGACCGTGCCGGCGACCGGCCGCATGGCGGTCATGCTGGCGTTGCGGTTGACGTCGATGGCCCCACCACTCGTCGCCCAGCGCGCGCCGTCGAAGTGCAGCCCCGCACCGTTGCCGTCCATCAGCCACACGTCGTTGTCATTGGAGACCGCGATCGACCGCAAGGAGACCGTCGTGGTCGGCGTCATCGCGGTCCAGCCCACGCCGTCGAAGCGCGCCACCGCCGCCGGCGCGCCGATCTGAGGCGTGGTGGTGCCGAGGGCCCAGACCGAGCCCGAGGGCAACGGCACGAGCTGCGCCACGGCCATCCCGGCTGGCGAGGGCGTCCAGGCCGTCCCGTCCCAGTGTTGCGGCGTCCCGCTCGCGTCCGCGGTCCAGAGATCGGTGTCGCGCTGACCTGCGACGAGCCGTAGCGGTCCCGGTAGCGATCCCACCGCGTGCCACGCGGCGCCGTCCCAGCGCTGGATTCCGGCGTCCGCGGTCGCGAGATAGACATCGGTCGGCGAGAGCGCGAGGAGGCCGCGCGGCTGCGTCGTGGGCGCGTCGGTCACGATGCTCGCCTGCCCGCCGACCACGTGGACCACCGTCGTCGCGCCCGTGCGGGGACCGCCGAGCGCCCAGACATCGTCCGGCGCCGCTTCGGCGACCGCCTGCAAGAGGAGCCCGGGCTCCGTCGCGACGAGGTGCCAGGCGCGGCCGGAGTAGCGAATGATGGCGCCGTCACGACCGAGCGAACCGACGGCCCAGAGCTCGTCCGGGCTCGAGCCCGCGAGATCCACGATCGCGTCCAGCGGCGTCGGCTCGGGCCGCCAGCCGATCGCGTCGCACGCCGCGAACTCCGCGCTGCACTCGCTGCTGCAGCCGAGCGGGCCGGCGTCGAAGCCGAAATCGACGCACGTCCCGGCCGGCGGTGCGCCGTCACAGAGCTCGTCGCCGTTGACGAGCGCATCGCCGCAGCGTCCCGAACACCCGCTCGTGTCGAGCGTGCAGGCCTGCGTGCAGGAGACCGCGTCGCCGGCGTAGAAGCCTGCCGTGAGGCAGGTCGCGCTGCCGAGGTCGGCGCCATCGCAGACCTCGGGTCCCGTCCGCAGCCCGTCGCCGCACTCGACCCGCTCGCACGCGCCCGCCTGACAGAAGCCGGCGAACGCGGCGGTCGTGCACGTCGTCCCATCCGCGCGCCCGATGCAGGCGATCGTCTGATCCGGCGCCAGGCAGCGGTGGTTCGCGAGGTCGCACGTGTTCCCTGGCGGGCACGTGCGGCCGTCCTCGCACGCCACTTCACCCGAGTGGACGCACGCTGTCACCAGGACGAGGAGGAGCGCCACCGCGCGGGTCACCGCTCCAGTGTACGCCACCGTCGATCCGCATTGCATTGCTCGGCAATCCTGCGTATCTGGAAAGCAACAACATGGCGCGCGCCAAGGCACTCCTCGCTCACGACCCGCTCCGTCGCTGGACCGCCGCCGACGCGAACGATACTTATAACATTCCGCGCTGGGGCTGCGGCTACTTCAACGTGAACGAGCTGGGCAACCTGGTCGTCACGCCGCGCGGCGAGGCCGGCGGGCAGATCGACATGAAGGAGCTGATCAACGATCTCGTCGCCCGCGGGATCCAGCTGCCGATCCTGCTGCGCTTCAGCGACATCTTGCGCGCGCGCATCGAGCTCCTGTGCTCGGCGTTCACGAGCGCCATTCGCGAGTACGGGTACGGCGGTCAGTACCGCGGCGTCTACCCGATCAAGGTCAACCAGAACCGCACCGTGGTCGAGGAGATCATCGAGTACGGCCGCCCGTTCCACTATGGCCTCGAGGCCGGCAGCAAGCCGGAGCTCCTCGCCATCATGGCGATCCACACCGACGACGAGGCGCTGATCATCTGCAACGGCTACAAGGACGAGGAGTACATCGAGACGGCGCTGCTCGCGTCGAAGATGGGCAAGACCGTCATCCTCGTGGTCGAGAAGCCGAGCGAGCTCGACCAGATCCACAAGGTCGCCGAGCGCGTGAAGATCAAGCCCGCCCTCGGGATCCGCGCCCGCCTGTCGTCGCGTGGCGCCGGCCGCTGGGAGCAGAGCGGCGGTGACTTCTCGAAGTTCGGCCTGTCCGCCGCCGAGATGGTCGACGCGATCAGCAAGCTCAAGGCGTGGGGCGATGTCGAGTGCATCAAGCTCCTGCACTTCCACCTCGGCTCGCAGATCAGCGCGATCAAGAGCGTCAAGAACGCCCTCCGCGAGGCCGGCCGCCTCTACTGCGAGATGCACAAGCTCGGCGCGAAGGGCCTGACGTACCTCGACGTCGGCGGCGGCCTCGGGGTCGACTACGACGGCTCGCAGACGAACTTCGCGTCGTCGATGAACTACACGGTGCAGGAGTACGCCAACGACGTCGTGTACTCGATCAAGGAGATCTGCGACGCCGACAAGGTGCCGCACCCCAGCATCGTCAGCGAGTCCGGCCGCGCGATCGCCGCGCACCACTCGGTCCTGATCGTGAACGTCCTCGGCGTCACCGAGTTCGACACGCACATCCCGGCCGCGCTCGCGCCCGCGGTGCCGCCCGTCGTCGTCAAGATGTGGGACACCTACCAGGGCGTCTCGGCCAAGAACGTCCTCGAGAGCTATCACGACGCGGTCGAGTACAAGGACGAGGTCCTCCAGCTCTTCAACCTCGGGCACCTCTCCCTCGAGCACCGCGTGCTGTGCGAGAACCTCTTCTGGGCCGTCTGCGAGAAGGTGTTGATGTCCGTGCGCAACCAGGCGCACGTGCCGGAGGAGCTCGAGGGCCTCGAGAAGGCGCTCAGCGACACGTACTTCTGCAACTTCTCGATGTTCCAGAGCATGCCGGACGCGTGGGCCGTCGATCAGCTGTTCCCGATCTGTCCGATCCACCGCCTGAACGAGGAGCCGACCCGCCGCGCGACGCTCGCGGACATCACGTGTGACTCCGATGGCAAGATCGACTCGTTCATCGACCTGCGCGACGTCAAGCACGTGCTCGAGCTGCACCCGAAGTCCGAGGGCCAGGACTACTACCTCGGCTTCTTCCTCGTGGGCGCGTACCAGGAGATCCTCGGCGATCTGCACAACCTGTTCGGCGATACGAACACGGTGCACGTGCAGCTCAACTCCGAGGGTGACTACGACGTCAAGGAGGTCGTCGCGGGCGACACCGTGGCCGAGGTCCTCGCCTTCGTCGATTACTCGGAGAACGAGCTCCTCGGCAAGATGCGCAACAACGTCGAGAAGGCGATCAACAAGAAGCTGATGACGATCGAGGAGTCGCGGACGCTCATGGCGCGCTTCCGCCAGGGCCTGCACGGCTACACGTACCTCGACCGCGAGTAGGCTCCTCCATGGCGCCCACCGAAGAGCGCGTCGCGAGCGTCGAGCTCCGCCGGGCCACGCTCGCCGACCTCGACGCGATCTATCCGCGCACGCACGCGCTGAACGAGCACGAGGGGATCCACCTCACCGAGACGGGGCTGCGGCGCGCCCTCGGCGAGCTGCTCGGCAACCCGGCGCTCGGCGGCGTGTGGCTCGTGTGCGAGCGCGCCGGCGGCGCGAGCGTCGGGTACGCGATCGTGACGTACTGCTTCGATCTCGAGTTCGGCGGCCGCGAAGGCTGGCTGACGGAGCTGTGGATCGACGACCTGGCGCGCGGGCGCGGCGCGGGCTCCGAGGTGCTGGCCGCCCTCGATACGCTGCTACGGGCGGAGGGCGTGCGCGCGCTGCACCTGCAGGTGCGCGCGGACAACCCGGCGCGCCGACTGTACGAGCGCACCGGGTTCACCGTCACGCCGCGGCACGTGATGACGCGGCGAATGGCCTGACTCGCGCGCCGGGCCTGCGGTCGTCCGTCAGCACGCCGAAGGCGTTAGTGCTACAGCAGGCCCATGAACGACGCGATCGTCACGGTCCCCGAGCCCGTCAACGAGCCCATCCTCGCGTACGCACCTGGCTCCGCGGAGCGCGCGCGGCTCAAGGGCGCGCTGTCGGATATCGAGGGAGAGGTCGTCGAGATCCCGTGCGTCGTTGGCGGCCAGCATGTCTGGACCGGCAACATCCGCGAGGTCGTGATGCCCCACCGGCACAAGCACGTCATCGCGCGCTACCACGCCGCCGACGAGGACACCGCGCAGCGCGCCATCCGCAGCTCGCTCGCCGCGCGCCGCGAGTGGGCCCACATGCCGTGGGAGGCCCGCGCGGCCGTGATCCTCAAGGCGGCCGAGCTCCTCGCGGGCCCGTGGCGCGCGCGCCTCAACGCCGCGACGATGCACGGCCAGAGCAAGACCGCGCACCAGGCGGAGATCGACTCGGCGTGCGAGCTGATCGACTTCTGGCGCTTCAACGTCAAGTACGCGCAGCAGCTCTACCAGATGCAGCCGCAGAGCTCGGCCGGCGTGTGGAACATGAGCGAGCTGCGGCCGCTCGAGGGCTTCATCTTCGCGCTGACGCCGTTCAACTTCACCGCCATCGCCGGCAACTTGCCGACGGCGCCGGCGCTGATGGGCAACACCGTCGTGTGGAAGCCGGCCGAGGCCGCGCTCCTGTCGGCGTGGCGCATCTACCAGATCCTCGAGGAGGCGGGGCTGCCGCCGGGCGTCATCAACTTCATCCCGGGCCTGCCGCACGACAAGACGAACCTCATCCTCGATCACGAGGGCTTCGCTGGCATCCACTTCACGGGCTCGACGGACGTGTTCCGCAGCATGTGGCGCCGCGTCGCCGACAACCTCGACCGGTACAAGGGCTTCCCGCGCCTGGTCGGCGAGACCGGCGGCAAGGACTTCATCCTCGCGCACCCGTCGGCGGATCCGCGCGCGGTGGCCACGGCGATCGTGCGCGGCGGCTTCGAGTACCAGGGCCAGAAGTGCTCGGCGGCGTCGCGCGCGTACATCGCGAAGAGCGTGTGGGAAGCGATGGCGGTGCCGCTGCACGAGACGATCGAGAGCCTGAAGGTCGGGGACGTCTCGAACTTCTCGAACTTCATGGGCGCCGTCATCAAGAAGGGCGCGTTCGACAAGCACGCGGCCGCGATCGCCGAGGCGCGCGAGACGCCGGGCATGTCCGTGTGGGCCGGCGGGCAGACGGATGGGAGCGAGGGCTGGTTCGTGCGGCCGACGCTGCTCCTCACCGAGGATCCGAGCGTGCGCCACATGCGCGACGAGTTCTTCGGGCCGATCATCACGGTCCACGTCTATCCAGATGGCGCGTGGGACGACACGCTGCGCCTCGTCGACCGCACGTCGCCGTACGCGCTGACCGGCGCCGTGTTCGCGCGCGACCGCGCCGCGATCGTGGAGGCCACGCGGGAATTGCGCGACGCGGCCGGCAACTTCTACATCAACGACAAGCCGACCGGCGCCGTCGTGGGCCAGCAGCCGTTCGGCGGGGCCCGCGCCTCGGGCACCGACGACAAGGCCGGCTCGCCGCTGAACCTGCTGCGCTGGGTGGCCGCGCGGACGCTCAAGGAGACCTTCGTCCCGCCGCACGACCACCGCTATCCGTTCCTGTCCGAGCCGTGACGAACGGTTGATGCGTTGCGACGGTTGATGCGTTGCATAGCGCAGAGATTCAGAGGAGGAAGAGGTCGGAGGAGTCGGAACGAGAGGGTTGGTCTGTAGAGGCAGCCGGGTCGGAACCACGCACCAAGCTACCCGAACGCGCCAACCCCTCTTGCTCCGGCTCCTCTGATCTCCTCTTCCTCTGCGCCTCTGCGCTGAGCAACATACCCACCGTCGCCCGAATCGTACGTCGCGCGAGCTGTCGCGCCGGGTCGCACCCCTTTCGCCTGGGGGAGGCCGGCGTTACGGTGCGCCCCAATGACCGCCAAGCGCGTCGTGGGTGTCGTCGTGGTTGCCCTGGTTGCGGCCGCCGTCTGGTTCCTCTGGATCCGTCCGGGCGGCGACGCCGAGGCCCCGGCGGCCGGCTCGGGGTCCGGCAAGCGCGCGGCCCAGGTGGACGTGGTCGCCCCGACCGCCGTGGCGCCCGCCACCTCCGATGCCCCGCGCGGCGTCGCGCCGAAGTGGTCGCTCGACATCGACCCCGCGGGTCCCCTCGAGCTCGACGGCCAGGTCGTGGGCCCCGACGGCAAGGGCATGGAGGCCGAGGTATGGATCGACTCCGTCCCCGCGCGCTCCGCGAAGAGCGACGCGAGCGGCAACTTCCAGTTCGACAAGCTCGTCGGCCGCGCGTACGAGCTGACGGCCACCGGCGGCGAGCTCGTGGGCGGCCCCGTCACCTACAAGCTGACGGGCAAGAGCGATCCGATCGTGATCCGCCTCGGCGAAGGCGCGTCCATCGACGTCAGCGTCCGCGACGAGGCCGGCAAGCCGATCGCGAAGGCCGAGGTCTCGACGGGCGCCGAGGGCGGCCGCACCGCGATCACCGGCGAGGACGGCAAGGCCACGCTGCGCCCCGTGCGCACCGGGTTCGTCGTGGCGACGGCGAAGGCCTCGGGCTTCGCCCCGGCGGGGTCGTTCGCCACCGTGGGCTCGGCGGGCGCGCACGGCCAGATGACGATCGTCCTCCGCGCGGGCGTCCCCGTCTCGGGCCGCGTCATCGACGACAAGGGCAAGCCGCTCGCGAAGGTGCACGTCACCGTCGGCGACGCGGCCACCCGCGGCTTCGGCATGGGCGGGCGCGGCGATCGCGATGGCGCCGACACCGACGACAAGGGCCAGTTCTCGTTCCCCGCCGTCGCGTCGGGCTCGCACGAGCTCGTCGGTAAGGACGGCGAGCACGAGCCGACGACCGGCACGCCGTTCGCCGTCGGCGACAAGCCCGTCACGGGCCTCGAGCTCAAGATGAAGGCGGGCGGCACCATCGCGGGCACGGTCGTCGACAAGGGCGGAAACCCCGTGCCGTTCGCGTCGGTGCGCGTGTCGGGCAGCGGCCGGCGCATGTGGACCGTCGCCGCGCGCCAGACCACGAGCGACAAGCGCGGCGCGTTCGAGCTGCGCGGCCTCGCGCGCGCGAAGCTGCAGATCCGCGCCGAGTCCGACACGGACGCGAGCAAGATCGTCGAGGGCGACCTCGACGCCCACGCGGACGCGCGGGACTTGAAGCTCGTGCTCGATGTCGGCGGCATGATCTCGGGCGTCGTCGTCGACGACAAGGGCTCGCCGGTGCCCGAGGTCTCGGTCAACGCGTTCCCGGACCTCTTCGGCGGCGCGTCCACCGAGAGCATCGCGCTCGCCGGCATGTCGTCGACGACCACCGACGGCGCCGGCGCGTTCACCGTGCACGGCCTCCCCGACGGCGCGTACAAGCTGTGGGCGCAGCGCGGCAGCAGCTCGGCGAACGACTGGGGGCAGCACGGCGCGAGCGCGAAGGTCGGCGACAAGAGCGTGCGCATCACGCTCCCCGGCGTGGGCTCGCTGATCGGCACGCTCAAGATCGACGGCCAGGCGGCGCCGCCCACGCTCGCCAGCATCACCGTCGGCTACCAGATGCCGACGCCGCTCGTCGGCGGCACGTTCCAGGTGAAGGACCTCGCATCCGGAAGCTACGACGTGAGCTTCCGCGGCGCGGACTTCGCCGCGTTCACGCAGCACGACGTGCACATCGAGCCGGGCAAGCCCACGGACATGGGCATCGTGCTCGTGTTCCGCGGCCGCAAGCTCACCGGCACGGTGGTCGACGCGAGCGGCTCGCCGGTCGCCGGCGCAAAGGTGAAGGTCGGCACGATGTTGTTCAGCGGCGCGGGCGCCGAGGACCCGAACCAGAACTTCGACGAGCTCGCTGGCATCCGCAGCGCGATCACCGACGCGGACGGCGGGTTCCAGCTCATCGGCGTGCCGCGCAAGGAGACGAACGTCGTCGCCGATCACCCGGACAAGGGCCGCTCGCTCGCGCAGACCGTCCCGCTGACGGACGGCGATCCCCCGCCGATGGAGCTCAAGCTCCGCGGGTTCGGCTCGATCGCGGGCATCGTGACGTCGAAGGGCCAGCCGCTGTCCGGCGTGACGGTGTCGGAGTCGAGCACCGGCGGCACGGCGCAGGCGATGTTCGCGCAGACGGGCGCCGACGGCTCGTACGCGATGGCGAAGGTGCCCGAGGGCCAGCACGTGCTCAACGCGCTGCAGCCCGCGATGATGTCGCTCAAGTCGACGAGCGTCACGGCGAGCGTGACCGTCGGCAAGCAGTCGATCGTCAACATCGACATCCCCGTCGGCACGATCGCGCTCGACGTCGCCGTCAAGGCGCTGCCCGGCAACAAGGTCGACGCGGCGCAGGTGTTCCTGTTCCACGGCGCGGTCGCGCCGACGAACGGCAAGCAGCTCACCGACGGGATCTTCCAGGCCGGCGTGCAGGGCATGAAGTTCTGGTTCGGCCCCGGCAAGCCGGACACCGTCTTCGACGAGCTGGTGGCCGGCCCGTTCACGATCTGCACGGTGCCGATCACCGGCGACATGTCCGACCCGACGTTCCTCGGCCGGATCCAGGAGAACATGGAGAGCATCAAGGTCTACTGCAAGCCGGTGACGGTCGCGCCCGCGCCCGCGACGCAGACCGCGGAGTCCGACGTGCCGGCGATGACGCCGCTGCCCGCCGGCAACGGCTCGGGCAGCGCGGCCGGCTCCGGCCAGTAGCCAGAGGGCAAGAGGAGTACGCTGGCGCGATGCCTCCCGCCGCGCCGGTCGGTCCGTTCTCGTGTCCGAGCTGCTTCGCGCCGGCGTCGGCCGCGCCCACCCCGCAGATCTGCGGGGCCTGCGGGCTCGCGTTCGTCCTGCGCGCCGGGTCGCGCGTCGATCCGACGATCCAGCCGCCCGCGTACAACCCGCACCTCCCGAGCATCAAGATGCGGTCGGCCGGGCTCGTCGTGATGCAGTCGAGCATCGTCGCGCCCGAGGGCGTGCTGCAGGGCTCGCTGGACCCGATCACCGGACGGATCCCGATGGACCAGTCGGGCGTCCCGTTCGGCGACATCGTGAGCGTCGCGATCTGGCGCAAGCTCGACGTGGTGCGGCTGGTGCTGCTGACCCTGATCCTGCTGCCGATCGCGCTCGGGCTCCTCGCGCTGAGCGTCGCGGTCCCGGCGGCGCTGATCGCGGCGGTGCCGATCGGACTCCTGACGGGCGTGAGCTACTACCACGTCATCGCGGTGCGCCGGAACTACGCGCGGGTCACGGGCAGCGCGCGCGTGGTGCAGCTGCAGTTCGACACGCCGATGCGGCGGCGGCGGGCGTTTCACCGCGAGCTGATGCGGCGCGCCGGGCTGCCGGAGAGCGTGATTCCGTAGCTACGGGTGAGGGAATGGCTGCGGCGACATGCGGATGGCGCTGACGTTCGGCGGTGTGCCCCCGGTGGCGAGCCAGATGATGCCGGCGGCGCCGCCACCCCCGGCGCCGCCGAAGTGCGCCGAGTCTGCGGCCACGCCGCCCGGCGATCCCGGCGAGGCGGGGACGTCCGTCGCGCCCGTGCCGCCATCACTGGCGTATCCATTCGCCGAGCCGCCCGCCGCTGGCACGAACGGAGAGCTGCTGGTGGCAGGGAGCGCGGGGGCCTGGCCCGGACACGGGTCGTCGCCGCTGTGATGCCGCCCGCACGCGCCGCCGCCGCCGTTCGCCATCAGCGTGCCGCGGAGCGCGAGGGCGGGCGCGTCGAGCCCGATCAGCCCGCCGGCGCCCCCTCCGGCCCCGCCGACGTTCGCCCCCGATAGGTCCGCGCCGCCTGCGCCCGACACGTTGATCGAGCCCGCGATCGCCATCGAGCGGCCGGCGATCAGGTAGACCGCCCCGCCCGCCGCGCCCCCCGGCGTCGGCGGATCGTTGTACGGGCCCCCGACGCAGCCGGCGCGAACATGATCGAGCGTTCCGATGACGGGCCCGGGCCCGTTCGGCGTCGCCCCGGTGAGGCCGATGCCGCCGGCGGCGCCTGCCGTGCCGAAGCTGCCGCCCGCCCCTCCATCGGCGTTGCCGGTGCCCGTGGCACCTGCCTCGCATGGCTCGCTCGCGCCGGGGCCGCCCGGACCGGCCGGGGCAGCGCGATTGTTGTCGGCCGCGGCGTCGATCGCCCCCGTGGCCTCGAACGTCAGCGCTCCGCTCGCGAGCAGCACGAGCGGTCGCGAGCCGATCACGCTGAGCTTGGCCTCGATCGAGATCGTCTCGGCCGCGATCAGACAGACGTCGAGGGCGCCTGACCCGGGTTGCGGATAGGTGATGCACGCGTCGGTGATTCCGGGTGTGGTGTCCACCTGCATGTTGCTACCGACGTCGAACGTCCCGGTGGGACGCGCGGCGAGACACACCTGGAGCAGGCCGTCGGGCTGGCCGAAGCACGCGGCGCACGAGCTGGCCTCCGTGCCGCACATGCCGCCCGGGCCGCAGGTGAGGCCAGCCGGACAGAGCTTGTCGCCGGCGAAGTCGCACGTGACGGTGCACGGCGCCTCGGTCGTCGGCGAGTAACACGCGACGACCGCGGCCAGACACGCAAACCACGGCACCCGCGTCACCGGCCCAGTATACTTACCGGACGTGACCTCGACCAGGACAGGGAACCGGGGTCCGGCCTACGACCCGACCGAAGTCGCGGGTCAGGCGGCGCCGGAGGACGGCCTGGTCGACGACGACGTGACGCGCTCCACGCTCGCGCCGGCGCCGCCGCCGCGGCGGACGTTCGAGGCGCTCGCGGCGGGCGAGCTCGTCGGCGAGTACCGGATCGAGGGCCGCATCGGCGAGGGCGGCATGGGCGTGGTGTTCGCGGCGGTGCACCCGGTCATCGGCAAGCGCGCGGCGATCAAGGTGCTGCGCCACGAGCTCGCTCAGGACCCGATGGCGGTCGCGCGGTTCATCGCCGAGGCGCGCGTGGTGAACCAGATCGGGCACCCCAACATCGTCGACATCTTCGCGTTCGGGCAGCTGCCGGACGGCAACCACTACTTCGTCATGGAGTGGCTGAACGGCGCGACGTTGCGCGACCACATCGGGCGCGGGCCGCTCGGGGTCGCCGCGTCGTGTGCGATCGTGCGGGCCCTCGCGCGCGCGCTCGAGGCCGCGCACGACAAGGGCGTCGTCCATCGGGACCTCAAGCCCGACAACGTGGTGCTCGTCGAGATCCCCGGCGAGCCGATGCAGGTCAAGCTCCTCGATTTCGGGATCGCGAAGCTGGCGGAGACCGAGATCCGGGTCGAGCGGACGGCGAGCGGGGCGATGATCGGCACGCCGCAGTACATCGCGCCCGAGCAGGCGAAGGGGCACGCCGTCGACCATCGGGCGGACATCTACGCGCTCGGCGGGGTGCTGTTCGAGATGCTCACGGGGCGGCCGCCGTTCCTGGCGGACAACGCGATGGAGATGATCGCGAAGCACCTGATGGAGCCGCCGCCCCACCCGGCCGCGTTTGCCGCGGACGTGCCCGCGGATCTGGACGCGATCGTGGTGGCGATGCTCGCGAAGGAGCCGCGCGGGCGGCCGAGCCTCGCCGACCTCGTGCGCGTGCTCGAGGTGGACCGGCGCGTGGCGCCGCAGGTGATCGTGCCGCGGGCCTTCGCGTCGACGGTGACGGCGACGCCGCACGCGGCCGCCTCGGCGACGGTTGTCGCACCCGCGGCGGCGAACCGCGGGGTGCGCGTGGGGCTCGCGGTGGTCGGCGCGCTAATCCTCGCGGGTGCCTCGTTCGCGCTCGTCAGCAAGCTGGGCAGGCGCGGTGGCGAGAGCTCCCCGCGCGAGGCAAGCGCGCCGGTCGTGCCGACACCGACACCGGTTGCGACGCCGACGCCGATACCAGCGCCGACGCCGACGCCAGCGCCGACGCGGCCGCCAGTATCGACGCCGATGCCTCCTCCGCCTGTGGTCCCAGAGTTGACAAACTTGACAGCGTCCCCGGGTAGTGGCGCGATATCATTGCCGAAGGTCCCGGAGCCAGAGTTGACAAACGTGACAGCGACCCCGGGGAAGGTGGCGCCGGTGAGGGTGAAGCAGGTGCACCGGACGCCGTCGACGGCGCCGCCCATCGACGTGCCGGATGACTTCACGATGAAGCCGGGCGACCTGACGAAGCCGGCCGGCGCCAAGCGGGCGAAGGGCGCCCCTTGACCCGGCAGCTTCTCGCGGGCGTCGTGATGCTCGCCGCCGGCGCCGGGGCCGCGGCCGCGGATTCGCACACGCGCGCGCACGAGGCGTTCGCGGCGGCGCAGGCCGCCTACACGGCCGGTGACTACCGGACGGCGGTCGCCGGCTACGCGGAGGCATACGCCCTCGACCCGGATCCCGTGTACCTGTTCGATACGGCGCAGGCCCTCCGGCTCTCCGACGAGTGCACCGAGGCCGCGACGTACTACCGCCGGTTCCTCGCCGTGGTGCCGAACCCGCCGAACCTCGACAAGATCAGGCAGCTCGTCGCGGACGTGGAGAAGTGCGCGGCCGATGCCGCGGGCTCCGCCGAGGCCGAACCCGCGCCCCCGCCGCATCGGCGCCGCAAGCGCAAGCCAGATCCGTCCGGCCTCGATGCCGCGCTCGCCGTCGCGCCCCCCGGCGCCGACGACACCGCGCCCCGCCATCCGCTGCGGCCCGTCGGCATCGCCGCGGTCGCCATCGGCGCGATCAGCCTCGGCGCCGGCCTCGCCTTCACCGCAAGCGCGTCCGGCTACGCGAGCGATCGCTCGCAGATCTGCCCGCACGGGTGCATGTGGACGGCGGCCCTCGCGAAGCAAGAGGCGGATGACGACGCCTCGGGCCACACCGCGTCGCACCTCGCGGTCGCGGGTTACGCACTCGGCGCTGTCGCTCTCACCGCCGGCGTCCTGCTCTACCTGCACGTCGAGCACCCGCCCGCCGTCGGCCTCAGCGTTGGCCCCGGCGGCGCCACCGTCTCGGCGAACCTCGCGTTCTGACAGGACCGGGGCGTAGAGACTTTCCCCACGAGCGCCCGCGCTCGCCGTCATCGGCCCCGGGGCGGACAATGGGAGGCACACCCGATGCAATGCGCCTCCTGCATGGACGCGCTCGTGATCCCCACGTGGTTGTGGCTCGTGTTCGGCGGGCTCGTCGCCGTCCTCCTCGTCGTCGACCTCGCCACCCACCGCGGCGATCACGTCGACTCGAAGCGGCGCGCCCTCGTGTGGAGCGTCGGCTGGATCGGCATCGCCGTCGCGTTCGGCTTCGTCGTCGCGAGCCAGCTCGGCCGCACCGCCGGCGAGGAGTACTTCGCCGCGTACCTGCTCGAGAAGAGCCTCAGCATCGACAACCTGTTCCTGTTCCTCGTGATCTTCGCGGCCCTGAAGATCCCGAGCGCGGAGCAGCCCCGCGTGCTGACGTGGGGGATCATCGGCGCGCTCGTCTGTCGCGCCTTGTTCATCGGCCTCGGCGGCGCCGCGCTGCACGAGTGGCGCGCCATCAGCTACGTCTTCGGCGCGGTCCTCCTCGTCACCGCGGCGAAGCTCCTCCGCGCGCCCGCCCACGACGCCGGTCCGCCGCGGATCCTCGGCTGGCTGACGAAGCACCTGCCATGGACGACCGAGCTCCACGGGCATCACTTCATCGCGCGCGCCCCCGATGCGGCCGGCGTCGTGCGCCGCGTCGGCACGCCGCTGCTCCTCGCGCTCCTCGCGATCGAGCTGACCGACATCGTGTTCGCGCTCGACTCCGTGCCGGCGGCGTTCGCCGTGAGCGACGAGCCGTTCATCGTCTACAGCTCGAACATCTTCGCGATCCTCGGCCTGCGCGCGCTCTACGTCGTGCTCGCGCAGCTGCTCGCCGACCTGCGCTACCTGCGCTTCGCGCTCGCCGCCGTCCTCGCGTTCGCGGGCGGCAAGCTGATCGCGGCCCAGCTCGGCGTGCACGTCTCGCCGGCGCTCTCGGTCGCCGTCATCGTCGTGTGCATCACGACGGCCGTCGTGGCTAGTGTGCTTGCGGCGCGCCGAGACCGATCGGACAGCTCACGCCGGTCCCGCCCAGCCCGCAGTAGCCACCCGGGTTCTTCCCCAGGTACTGCTGGTGGTATTCCTCGGCGTAGTAGAACGCCGGCGCCGGCAGGATCTCCGTCGTGATGGGGTTGTGCCCCGCGGTCGCGAGCTGCGTGCCGTAGAGGTCGCGCGAGGCCTCCGCCGCCGTCTGCTGCGCGGCGTCGTACGTGTAAATGCCACTGCGGTACTGCGTGCCCATATCGTTGCCCTGCTGCATGCCCTGGGTCGGGTCGTGGTTCTCCCAGAACACGCGCAGGAGCTGCTCGTAGCTGATCGCTTTCGGGTCGTAGACCACGAGCACGACCTCGTTGTGGCCGGTGCCGCCCGAGCAGACCTCCTCGTACGTGGGGTTCGGCGTGAAGCCCGCCGCGTAGCCCACCGCCGTCGAGTAGACCCCCGGCGTCTGCCAGAACTTGCGCTCCGCGCCCCAGAAGCAACCCATGCCGAACATCGCGCGCGCGGAGCCGTCCGGGAACGGCGCGGTGATGCGGTGGGTGTTGACGAAGTGCACGTCGCCAGACCGGATCGGGGTCGTGCGGCCGGGCAGCGCGTCCTCGGGGCGAGGCATCCGCGACTTCTTGCTGCTGCTGAAGAACATACCCATGCCTAGCATACGCACACCGGTGCGCCGCGTTACGCCCTGGGTTAGCGTGGCGCATGGCGGTGTCGATCCTCGGTATCTGCGGCAGCTTGCGCCGCGCCTCGTTGAACCGCGCGCTGCTGGTCGCCGTGCAACAGACCTTGCCGCCCGGGACGACCTTCACCTTCGATGACCAGCTCGGCGGCCTGCCCCTGTTCAACAACGACCTGACCGATCCGCCGGAGGCGATGGCGCTCAAGGCCGCGATCGCGGCCGCCGACGGCGTGGTGATCGCCGTCCCCGAGTACAACTACTCGATCCCGGGCGTCCTCAAGAACGCGCTCGACTGGGTCTCGCGGCCCGTCGCCACCGCGCCACTTCGCGGCAAGCCGGTCGGGCTCGTCGGCGCCGCCACCGGGATGAGCGGGACCATCCGCGCGCAGACGCACATGCGGCAGATGCTCGTCTTCAGCGACACGCCGGTGCTCGCGCAACCGGAGGTGCTCATCCCGCGCGCCCACGAGCGCTTCGACGCCGACGGCAACCTGACCGACGAGCCGACCCGCGCGCTGCTCACCCGCTTCGGGATCGCAATGATCGCATTCGTCGAACGCCATCGCGTACCATTGTCGGCATGAGGCGGTCGTTCGGCGTGGTGGTGGGGCTGGCCGCGTGCTACGCGCCCTCGCCACCGTCGGGGGCCGCGTGTAGCCCGAGCGGGCTCTGCCCCCGCGGCCTCTCCTGCATCGCCGAGGTCTGCACCGCGGCCGATGCGCCCGTCGACTCGAGCGTCGATGCCGCCGCCGATGCCGGTCCCGATGCCCCTCGTGCGGATGGCCATGGCGCGGACACCGATGGCGATGGCGTCCCCGACGACCTCGACAACTGCGCCGGCATCGCGAACCCGACCCAGCACGACGAGGACGCCGACGGGTTCGGCGATGCGTGCGACCACTGCCCGGGGATCCCGACCGTGGTGGATGGCGACGCCGATGGCGACGGCGTCGGCGACGCGTGCGATCCGAACCCGCACGTCGCGGGCGACAGGATCCTGTTCTTCGAGAGCTTCGAGGCCGCGCCGCAGGGGTGGCTGGTCCACGGCACGTGGCAATTCATGGGCGACGATGCCGTCATCGCGCTGACGGCGACGGACGAGGCGTACTTGATCCCGCCGGCGACCGGGACCACGCGTAGCACCGTCACCGCGTCGCTCACGCCGGGGCCGTCGGTCGGAACGGGCGCGCGCGGCGTTGGCCTCACGCTGCCGTTCGACGCGCCAACGGACACGGGCACCGCGTGCGACATCGCCGCCGTGAGCGGGACGTTACTCGAGTTCGCGCTGGTCCAGACGAAGACCGCGACGGTCACGAACCGGGTCCAATTTGCGTGGACCACGAACCAGCCGGCGCTGCTCACCTTCAACCAGAACGGCCCGCAGGCGGCGTGTAGCGTGACGCAGAACGGGATGACCGCGAATGTCAGCGGTATGGAGCAGGTCGTCACGCCGAACCTCGTCGGCCTTCGCACCAAGAGCATCAGCGCGCACTTCCACTGGCTCATGTGGGTCGAGAGTCCATGATGCGGGCCGCGCTCCTCGCCGCGCTTCTGGCCGCCTGCTACTCGCCGCACGCCCAGCCGGGCGCGCCGTGCACGCCGCCGGTCGGGCCGTGTCCGTCGGGCCAGGTCTGCCAGCTCCACGGCGGAGGGTACGCCTGCGAGCCGCCCGGGACCGCCGACCCCGATGCGCCGCCGGCCGACGCGCCGGCCGATGGCCAGAGCACGCTCGACACGGACGGCGACGGCGTGCCCGACGTCCGCGACAACTGCCCGGCCGTCGCGAACCCGGCGCAGCTCGACGAGGACGGCGATCACGTCGGAGACGCGTGCGATCCGTGCCCGATGTTCGCGGCGAACGCGGACACGGACGGCGATGGCATCGGTGACGCATGCGACCCCCACCCGCATAGCGCGATCGACCACGTGGTCTTCTTCGAGGGCTTTCACGCGGGCATCCCGCCGACCTGGGCGGCGGACGCAGGCTGGACCGCGGACAGCGACGACGTGGTCGGCACGTCCATCAACGGCGCCGTGCGGAACATGACGATCACCCCGGCCACGGCAGGCCACGAGACGGTGAGCGCTGGCATCACGCTGGACGCGTTCACCGCCGGGGACTCCGTCCACACCGCCGCCGTCTCCGATGACATCTCGGCGACCGATGGGGTCGGGTGCGAGGCCTACGGCGGCTCGGGGCCGCCGTCGTCGGTCGCGCTCGTCGAGCTGAGCGACGGGGCCATCTTCGCGCAGCAAGCCCTCAGCTTCGCCGCCGGGACGACCGCCACGGTCGTCGAGCGCCGCGACGCGTTCGCCTTCAGCTGCAACATCACCACGGCGTCCGCCGCGGCCGGCGTCTCGTCCAGCGTGCCGACGACGACCCCGGTCAGCGCGAAGATCGCCCTCCGCGTCCACGGCACGACGACGCGGTTTCACTGGGTCTTCGTCGTCGCGGATAACTAGCCGGCGCTCAGACGAACGAGTCCTGGTACGCCGCGTCCTCGATGCCAAGCGCCGCGGCGGTCGCCTGGAGCGGCCCGGCCGTGTCCGCCATCACCGCGAGCTCCGTCGTGTGCGTCGCGCCGATCGAGCCCTCGTACGAGCCCGGGTGCGGGCCGTGCGGGACGCCCATCGGGTGGTGCGAGATCGAGCCCGGCCCGACGCCCTTGCGCGACGTGAAGCTACCGTCGCAGTAAAAGATCCACTCGTCACAGTGCGTGGAGCTGTGCGGGTACGGACACGGGATCGCGTCCGGCGCGAAGTCGAGCGGCCGCGGGACGAAGCTGCAGATGAGCGCCCCCTTCGCGGCGAACGTGCCGTGCCACGTCGGCGGCAGGTGCACCGAGCTGACGCGCGGCTGGAAGTTCAGGATCGGGAACGCCCACGGGTAGACGCTGCCGTCCCAGCCGACGAGATCGAACGGCGCGTCCGCGTCACCGTAGCGGAAGCCATGCCACACGCCGGCGCGGCGCACGACGAGATCGCGCGTGCCGTCGTCGGCGACGTCGCCGTTCCATTCGGGGCGCTTGAAGTCGCGGTGCGAGTACGGCGCGTCCATGCGCAGCTGGCCGACCTCGTTGCGCCACTGCTTCGGCACGTGCACGCCGCCGGTGAGGGACATCCACAGCCAGTGCTGCGCCGTGGTGGTCGTCGGCGCGAAGCGATGGATCAGCCCGCGCGGGACATAGACGTAGTCGCCCTGCGCGAAGTGAACGTCGCCGAGCATCGAGTGCAGCGTGCCGCCGCCGCGGTGGATGTAGAGGAGCTGGTCCGCGTCGCCGTCGGCGATGAACACCGGGTCGGCGACGGTCGGAAAGACGACGCCCATGATGATGTCGTCGTTGAACAGCAGCGGGACGCGGGCGTCGATCTGCGCCCCGCCGGCGCTCGGTGCGGTCGCGAGCTCGCCGCTGCGGTAGTGCCGCTTCGCCAGGGCGCGCCCGGCGACCTCCGCCGGGGCGGGCCGCGGCGCCTTCCAGCCGTGCGGGACGGCGTGGAGGCGGACCGTGTGGGGCCGGCGCCGGTGGTAGAGGAGCGAGTACGGTCCGTCGAAGCCGTCGCGCGTGAACGCCTCCTCGTAGCGCAGCTCGCCCGCCGGCCCGCGCAGCTGCGTGTGGTGCTTGCGCGCCACCTCGCCGAGCTGCATGCGGTCGAGCACTAGACGATGCCCTTCGCGAGCTGCTCGCGCTCGATGCTCTCGAACAGCGCGCGAAAGTTGCCGGCGCCGAACTTGTCGTCGCCCTTGCGCTGGATGATCTCGTAGAAGAACGGGCCCGCCGTGGCGTCGCCGTAGAGGCCGGCGGACTCCTTGAGGAAGATCTGCAACATGTACGCGCGCTCGTGGTCGCCATCGATGAGGACCTGCAGCTCGCGCAGGGTCTCGACGTCCTCGTCGATCTTGCCGATGCCGCTCTTGATGATCCGCTCCGGCAGCTCGTTGTAGTAGCTGCCCGGCGTCGGCATGAACGCGACGCCGTTCGCGCGCAGCTCGCGCACGGCCGTGAGGATGTCGCGCACGGTGAGCGCCACGTGCTGGATCCCGTCGCCGCGCAGCTCCTCGTTGAACACGTTGATCTGCGAGTTGCGGAAGAACGGGCGCGCGGGCTCGTTGTTCGCGAAGCGGACGCGCGAGGCCTTGTCCCACATCACGATCGACTTGAGGCCGGAGCCGGACGTGCGCTCGGTCTCGGCGCCGTGCACGGCCTTCGCCGCGTCCGACGTGTGAAACGAGACCTCCCAGAACTGCTCGAAGCCGAGCACGTGCTCCATCCACAAGAGCATCGGCTTCATCGTCTGGAAGTTCGCCGTGATGTGGTCCATCTCCTCGAAGCCGAACTTGTTCGTGCCCTGCCCGGAGGCGGGCGCGACCTTGACGGCGCCGGGCCACGCGCCGACGTAACCGTCGCGCTGGCGGAAGCGGAACGTGCAGTCGCCGAACGGCGTGGTGATCGAGAACTGGCGGAGCGTGCCACCGTCGTCCTGGAACGTCTTGATGTCGTCGATCGGCGTGCCGCCGCGCTCGTCGACGAGCGCGAACGTGCGGGCGACATCCTCGACCTCGAAGGTCAGCGTGCCGACGCCGTCGGGGTGCTTGGAGAGAAAGCGATGGGCGCGGCCGCCCGTGCCGAGCGGCGCGCTGCACACCACCTGGCAGTTGCCGGCGGTGAAGGCGGCCGACCGCTGGCGGCCGTCGCGCTCGAGCTCGGGGGAGCTACGCCAGGTCTCCGCGAAGTCCAGCTTGCCGACGTAGAACTGCCGCGAGCGCTCCAGGTCGCGCACGTAGTAGTGGATGCCTTCGAGGCGCTTGATTCCGACGGGGCTGTTCTTCATCAGAGACTCCTCTTCGAGACCTAGGAGACCTAGGCAACCGCATCGGGCTGGGCTTCGGGGACCGCCCCGGCGAACGCGGGCAACGCGAGGCAGCGCGCCTCGATGTCCGCGAGGAGCGGGAGGTGGGAGTAATCGACGGCGAAGCGACGCGCCGACGCGAGCTGCGGCACGAGGCAGCAGTCCGCGATCGTGGGCGCATCGCCGACGGAGAACGCGCCGGCCACGTCGGCGGCGGCGGCGGCGTACGCGGCGAGGCCGCTCGCGATGAACGGCCCCACCCACGCCGGCGGGTCACCGCCGAGCGCCTTGACCGCGTTCGTCGTCGACAGGTTTTGCAGCGGCTGGATACCGGCGTTGACGATCTCGGCGAGGCCGCGGGCGCGCGCGCGGAGGTACGGCTCGCGCGGCAGGAGCGCCGGCGTCGGGAACCGCTCGTCGAGGTACTCGAGGATCGGCAGCGACTGCGTGATGGCGATGCAGGTGCCGTCGTCCTCCGTGAGCTCGAGGGTCGGGACCTGCGCCATCGGATTCTTGGCGCGGTACGCGTCCGCGAACTGGTCGCGCTTGACGATGTTGACGGCGACGTACTCGAACGCGAGGCCCTTGAGGCCGAGGCCGATGCGGACGCGCTGCGACGCGGACGAGCGCCAGTAGTTGTGAAGGACGAGCTTCATGCGTTGCTCCCGGCCGCGATGACGCGCTGATCGATCGCACCGAACGGGCGGCTGCCGTCGGGCAACACGGCGTCGATCTCGATGCGATCGCCGGCGCGCATGAACGGAGTGGCGGGCTTGCCGGTCTCGATGATCTCGATCATGCGGCGCTCCGCGAGGCACGACACGCCCCGCGCCCGATCGGCGTTGGAGACGGTGCCGCTGCCGACGACGGTGCCGGCGCCGAAGCGTCGCGTGCGCGTGAGGTGCGCGATCAGATCGAAGAAGGAGAAGTGCATCTCGGGGCCGGCGTCGCAGTCGCCGATCAGCGCGCCGTTGTACGTGGAGCGGACGCGCGCGTGGAGGCGGCCGTCCCGCCAGGCGCCGCCGAGCTCGTCGGGTGTGACCGCGAACGGCGAGAACGCGGTGGCCGGCTTGCTCTGAAAGAACCCGAAGCTCTTCGCGAGCTCGTCGGGCACCAGGTTCCGGAGCGTGCAGTCGTTCGCGAGGAGGACGAGCCGCACGTGCGCACCCGCGGTGGCGGCGGTGGTGCCGAGCGGCGTGTCACCGAGGATGACGGCGACCTCGGACTCGTAGTCGAGGCCCCACGCCGGATCGACGAGCTCGATCGCGTCGCGCGGGCCGAGCAGGTCACTCGAGCCGCCCTGGTAGACGAGCGGATCGGTCTCGAGCGTCGGCGGGGGCTCGGCGTTACGCGCCTTGCGGACCAGGCGCACGTGGTTGAGGTACGCGGAGCCATCCACCCACTCGTAGGCGCGCGGCAGCGGCGCGGCGAGCGTGATCGGATCGATCGGCGTGGCCTCGATGCTGCCACCGTCGAGGGCCGCGGCCAGCTTGCGCAGCTCGGGCTCGGCGCGCTCCCAGTCATCGAGCGCGGCCTGCAGGGTGCGCCACGCGTGCGACACGGTGCCGGCCTCGCCATCGCGGCGGACGACGAGGAGCCGGCCATCGCGGGTGCCATCGCGGAGCGTCGCGAGCTTCATGGGCGGCGACCTTAACCCCAGGGTTCGTCCGAGTCGACCCCGCGATCGCGCCGCGTCGCCCGCAACGCCGTCGTCACGGCCTCGCCGGTCGGGGGCTGGCGGCGGCCTGCAGCGCCGAGGCCCGGGCGCGCAGGGCGGCGGCGGCGGCGTGATGGCCGCGGTCGTCCTCGATGGTCGCCAGGTTCTCGAGCTGCGTCGCGAGCCGCGGGTGCGCCTTGCCGAGCGCGCCTTCGAGGAGCGCGAGCGCCGCGCGGAGCCGGGTCTCGGCGAGGTCGCGATCGCCGCGCGCGTAGGCCACGTTGCCAAGGCCGCCCGTCGCCGTCCCGATGTCGGCGGCGTAGGTCTTCGCGTCGAGCTTCTGCCAGATGGCGATCGCGGCGGCGAAGTGAGCTTCGGCGGCGTCGAGGTGATGCGTGTCGCGCTCGAGGTTCCCGAGGTTGACGAACGCGGCCGCGACGTTCGGGTGGGCGGCACCGAGCTCGGCGCGGAAGAGCGTGGAGGCGCGCTCGTAGCTCGTCCGCGCGTCCTCGAGCTGCCCGAGCGCGCGCTGCGCGGCGCCGAGCGAGTTCCACGACGCGGCCACGTCCGGATGCTCCTCGCCGAGGAGCCGGCGCCGGATCGCGAGCGCGCGCGTGTACATGCGGCTCGCGTCGGCGAGCTGGCCTTGCTGGAGCACCACCGCGCCGAGGTTGTCGAGGACCTGCGCGACCTCGAGATCGTCCGCGCCGAGCCGCTCGCGGATCGCGAGCGCGCGCTCGTGCGCCGCCTTGGCCGCGGGGAACTTGCCCTGGGCGTCGTACACGAGGCCGCGCATGCTGGCGAGCTCGGCGACGAGCGCGTCCTCCGCGCCGGCCCGCGCCACGGCTGCATCCGCGACCTGCGCGAGCGCGAGGCCCTCGGCCGGGCGGTTGTCGAGGTAGCCCACCGCCCCGACGAGCAGCGTCCACGCGCGCGCCGCCGTCACGTCATCGCGCGCCTCGGCCGCGGCCTGGGCGGCCGCGTGCAGCGCGACCTCCGACGCCTTCAGGTCGCCGAGCTCCTCGGCGAGCTTGCCGCGCAGGAGCTCGAGCCGCGCCGTCAGCGTGGCGTAGCCCTGGCCCCGGACCTCGGCGAGCGCGGCCTGCGCGTCGGCGAGCTGGCCCGCGCGCTCGAGCGCCTCCGCGGTATCCACGCGCGCCTCAGCCGCGGCGATCGCGCCGAGCTGGAGCGGCGGCGGCGCGGCGATGATCGCGAGCCGCGTCACCGCGTCGCAATCACTGACAGGCTCGAGCGCGCCGGCCGCGGCGACGGCGTTCTGGCGCGTGGTCGGATCGGCGCGCGTGGCGAAGACGTCGACGAGCGCACCGAGCGCGCGTCGGCGGGCGTCGAGGCAGCTCATGCGGATGTCGAGCAGCGCCTCGGACTGCTCGCCGTCGATGCGGGTCGCCTCGCAGACGCGGCGGTGGTCGGCGATCCAGGCGCGGGCGTACGCATCGAGCGTCGGCACGGCGCGCTCGCCGGCGCCAGCGGTGACGGCGGCCGCGCGGGCCGGGCTCCACGTGTCGGCGATGCGCTCGCCCCCGCCGCCGCACGGGTCGTCCGCCGCCTGGCGCGCGGACACCGCGACGCTCCCCCCGACCGCCAGGACGACGACGGCCACGCCGCCCGCGAGCGCCCAGCGCCGCTGCCGGTGGCCGTGCGCGGCCAGCCGGTCCGCGAGCGCCGTCATCGCCGGCCAGCGCGCGGCGGGATCCGGGGCGAGCGCGCGGCGGAGCGCGACGAGGATCCGCGGCGGCACTCGCCGGGCCGGCGCCACGAGGGTCGCGTTCGCCTTCGCGCGTCGGAGCTCGTCGACGGTGCGCCCCGCGAACGGCGCCACGCCCGCGAGCACCTCGTAGAGCGACGCAGCGAAGCCATATTGGTCGCTCCGCGCGTCGGCCGGGGCGCCGGCGAACGCCTCGGGCGCCATGTAGAGCGGCGTGCCGGCGAGCACGCCGGCGGCGGTCCCCGCGGGGTCGCCCGCGACCGCACCGCCGTTCGCTCCGGCCTCGCCCGTCCCGCGCGCGAGGCCGAAGTCACCGACGCGCACGCGGCCATCGCGGCCGACGAGCAGGTTGCTCGGCTTGACGTCGCGATGAACGAGCCCGGCCGCGTGGGCGGCGGCCAGCCCGCGCGCGGCCTGCGCGAACGCGGCGATGACCTCGTCGGCCGGACGCGGCTCGCTGCGCCACGCGGCGAGCGTGGTGCCGTCGACATACTCCATCGCGATGAACACGCCGTCGGCGAGCTCGCCGACATCGTGGACCGCGACGACGTTCGGGTGCGCGAGCTTCGCGATCGCCTTCGCCTCGCGCGAGAGCCGCCGGCGCACGACCTCCGCATCCGCCCCGAGCTCCGCGCGGACGAGCTTGATCGCGATCCGGCGGTCGAGCTCGGGATCCCACGCGGCGTGGACGACGCCCATCGCGCCGCGCCCGATGGTCTCGAGGAGGACGTAGCGCCCGACGCGGCTGCCCTCGGCGACCGGCGGGTCCGCCGCGGGCTCCGATCCGGAGGCCAGCGCCGCGATCACCTCGCGGCAGTCCGCGCAGCTCGCCAGGTGCGCGTCGGTGCGGCCGAGCGCATCGGGATCGAGGCGGCCCTCGACGAACCCGAGCATCACGTCCGCGTCGAGGCACGCCACCGCGTGAGCATGCCCGGGCCGCCGGGTCGGCACAGCTACTTTCCTGACGTTCTGCTCGCGTCGGATCTCGTGAGGTCGTAGGTCTTCGCGTCGTCGAGCCCCATCGGCACGTACGCGAGCCCGAACGGCGGCCAGAAGATCGAGATCGGCCGGAACTTCGTGTCGAGCTTCCCCTCGCGGACGGTCTTGCCGTTCCGGGTGAGCGTGTAGCTCGCCCCGCCCCAGCCGAACGCGGACATGGTCGCGGTGCCATCCGCGCCGACGGTGACGGGCTGGCCGTTGACGGCGAGCTGCGCGCTCGACGGGATGACGAACTTCGCCTGGGTCGAGGCGTGGCAGCCGGCGCTACAGGCGAGCGCGGCCGCGACGGCCAGGGAGATGCGAGACGAGGAACCGAGACGGGTCATGGGAGGGCCTTTTTCCGGGGCCGGTAAATTCGGCCCGCACCCCATGAGTCGCGACCCGCGCGTCTTTGCAGAAAAAGATCGCGACGCGGCGGACCGCGTCAGGCCGGCGCGCGCGCGAACAGGCTGATCGTCAGATCGAGCCGGCTCTGCACGAGCCCCATGATCTCCGCGAACTCGGCGGGGTCGACGCCCAGCGAGGCAGACACGGCCCGCCGGGTCTCGTCGAACAGCTGGGTGCGCGCCGCGGCGATCCAGCGCGAGATCGTGGAGAAGTGCACGCGGTACATGATGCCGAGCCGCTCGACGCCGATGCCGTCGCCGTAATGGAGGCGGATCAAGCTCTGCTGGCGATCGTCGAGCGTGCCGAGCGCGACGCGCAGCGCGGCGCGCACCGGCTCGCGGTAGGCCGCCTTGAGGTAGTCGAGCTCGGGCGCCACGTCGGCGGGGAGATCGGCGAGCGCCGCGGCCGGGGTCGCATGGGCGGCGAGCTTCTTTCGCGCGCGCACGGCCTCGCGCATGGCGGTGACGCGGAGCCAGCCGTCGAGGGGCCCGGCGCCCGTATAGCCGGCGATCCGCGCCGGCTCGCCGCCGCGCGGAACGAGCAGGTGCGTCCGCAGCGCGGACACGAGGTCATCGCCGAAGCTCGCGGACTCGCCGAGCTTGCGCACGACGCCGCGGACCTGCTCGGCCAGCCGGCGGTCGATCGCCACGACAGCCGCCGCGGCGCCGGCGGCGGCGGCCTGCGCGAGCGCGAGGTCGGGGGACGGTGTGGGCTCGGCCACGCCCGAGTGTTACACGCCCATGCGGCGGGACAGCACGGCGCCGAGGCGTTGCGTGGCCCGGGGCGCGAGCCGGTGCAGCGCGGCGAGCGCCCAGCCGTCGTAGCCCACCGGGCGGATGGCGGGGTTCGTGCGGACGCTGTCGAGGATGGCGGCCGCGACCTTCGCGGGGGCGATGCCGCGCGTGGCGAACGCGTGGGCCACGCTCTGCTTGCGGGTGCCGATGCCGCCCTGCATGCGGCCATCGGCGACGATCTGCGTCGCGATGAGGCCCGGGCAGATCGCGGTGACGCCGACCCCATGCGGCGCGAGCTCGGCGCGCATGCTCTGCGACATACCGAGCACCGCGAACTTGCTCGCGACGTACGCGGACACCCCCGGCGCGGGGAAGACGCCGAGCACGCTGGAGAGGTTGATCACCGAGCCGCGGCGCTGCTTCACCATGTTCGGGAGGAAGAAGTGACAGCCGTGGACCACGCCGCGAAGGTTGACGCCGAGCAGCCAGTCCCAATCGTCGAGGCTGGTGTCGAGGAAGCTCGCGCCGACGGCGACGCCGGCGTTGTTGACGATGACGTCGGCCGCCGGGACCTCGGCGTGCACGGCGGCCGCGAAGGCGCGCATCTGCTCGCGGTCGGAGACGTCGACCGTCTGCGCGAGGAGGGCGCGGTCGCCGAGCTCCGCGGCGACCGCGGCGCCGCGGCCGGCGTCGATGTCGCAGAGCGCCACGAGCGCGCCGGCGTCGGCGAACAGGTGGGCGGTGGCGCGACCGATGCCGCTGCCCGCGCCGGTGACGACACAGATCTTGCCGTCGAGTCCGTTCCCCATGGCGGAACTACGCCGCCTCTGGCATCGCGAGGCCGCGCTCGGCGAACCAGGTCTCGGCCAGCGTGCTCTGGTCGTGGTCGTTCGGATGGAAGTCGCGCCGCAGGTACGACCGGATGCCAGCGACGAACACGCGCTTGAAGATGGGATCGCTCTTGACGCTCTTCAGCTCGGCGACCGCGCGGCGCCAGGTGTAGCCCTGCTGCACGAGCAGCATGCGCGCGGCGATGAGCCAGTAGCCGGCGAGGAAGGAGGTGGCGAGCGCGAGGCCAGCCACGCGCAGCGCATACGACGGATCCACTTGCTGGAGGACATCGAACGCGACGGCCTTGTGCTCGATCTCCTCGGCGGCGTGCCAGGCTAGGAGCATGCGCATGCGCGGGTCAGCGTCGTCGAGGTTGCCGCGGGTGAAGGCGCCCTCGGCCATGATGGCCGTGAAGTGCTCGGCGGCGGCGGTGGTGGCGAGGCGAAGCTTCGGGTGCACCGCCGTTTCCATCGCCTTCATCGAGCGCTCGAAGAAGGTGAGGAACTTGTCGATCTCGAAGCCCTGCTGGCGCATCACGTCGTTGAAGCGATCGTGCTCGCGCGCGTGGCGGCCCTCCTGGCCGAAAAAGCCCTTCACCTGGGCGCGGAGGACGGGGTCGGCGAGGTCGTCGGAGAAGTACTTCACCGAGCGCACGAAGAAGCGCTCGCCGGCGGGGAACAGCATGTTGACGCCGTTCGCGATGGCGGTCGCGACGGCGTTGTCCGCCAACCAGGCGCGGGGCACTCCCTGGAGGTCGACGGCGAGGTTTCGCGGGGTGATGGTGCTCATCTCCTTCATCCTGGGACCCTATTGACCACAAGTCAATAGTCGATCGACTATGCTCGTGACGCGTGCCACCCCGTCGGGGACCGATCGTCGCCGCTGTTCGCAAGGCGTTGCCACGCGCGAAGCCGCGCGTCCGGCTCGATAACGACGCGCGCCGGGCGCAGCTCCTGCAGCTGGCGCGGCGGACGTTCGCCGGGCGCGCGTACGACGAGGTGTCGATCGATGATCTCGCGCGCGAGGCCAAGATCTCGAAGGGGCTGCTCTATCACTACTTCCCGACGAAGCGAGACCTGTACGTCGCGGGGCTCCGCGAGATCGCGGACGAGCTGGTGGAGCGGGTGGCGACCATCCCCGCCGCGCTGACGCCGCAGGAGCGGGTGCGCGCCGGGCTGGAGGCGTACCTGGAGCACATCACGCTGCACCAGCGCGCGTTCGTGTCGTTGATGCGCGGCGGGATCGGCTCGGACCCGGAGGTCGCGGGGGTGGTCGAGGGCGTGCGGACGCGGCTGGCGGACCGGTTCCTCGACGGTTCACCGTTCGCGCCGGTGTTGCGCGGGGAGCCGCGGTTCGAGACGGCGTTGCGCGGGTGGATCGGGTTCGTGGAAGGCGCGTCGATCGACTGGTGCGCCCATCCGCGCATGACGCGGGACGCCCTGCGGGAGATGCTGGCGCAGGTGTTGTTTGCCGTGCTGAGCGTCGTCGGAGGCATCGCGGCGGCGGCGAGCGCGGAGAAGGGAACGTAGGGACGCGGGCCCGCGTGGCCGAGGCCGCGTTTCCCCCACCGATGGCCGTTGCCGCGCGCCGTGGACCGCGAGCCGCGGGCCGCGACCGGCGCGGCGACCGCGAGCTGCTGCCGCTTCGCTCGCGCCTCACAGCCTCACAGCCTCGAGCCCCAGCCCGTCCGGCGATCCTTCGCCGCCGGCGTTCCGCCCTCCGCCGTCCCGGCTTCCGCCTCGCGTCCTCTTTTCGAATTCCAGTATCCCCCTCGCCCGCCCTACCATCCAACGAATCGTGTCCACCGTCGCCCTGCTCGCGCTCGCCTGGGCCCTCGCCGCGCTGCTCCAGCTCTCGCTCTTCTTGACCTCCTTGCGCACGCGTAACGCGGGCATCGTCGACGTCGGCTGGGCCGTCGCCTTCGCCGCCGTCGCGCTCGCCTTCTGCTCCTTCTCGTCGCACCCGCTCCGCCTGACCGCCCCGATCACGGCGATGGTCGTCCTCTGGAGCCTCCGCCTCGCCATCTACCTCTTCGCGCGCGGCGCCGCCGCCCCGAACCGCGAGGAGGGCCGCTACGCCGAGCTCCGCCGCAAGTGGTCGCCGCACGCCAACCGCTCGTTCTTCATCTTCTTCCAGGCGCAAGCCGCGCTCGTGGCGGTCCTCGCCCTCGGCTTCGTCTTTGCGTTCGGGTCGTCGCCGGTGCACGGCGACTGGCTCCTCGTCCTCGGCGGCGCCATCTGGCTCGTCGGCCTCACCGGCGAGTCCATCGCGGATCTCCAGCTCGCCCGCTGGAAGCGCACCGCCGCGCGCGGCGCCGTCTGTGCCCGCGGCCTGTGGAGCTGGTCGCGCCATCCCAACTATTTCTTCGAGACCCTCGTCTGGGTTGGCTACGCGACGTACTCCTCCGCCTTCGCCGGCGGCTACCTCGCGTGGATCGCGCCCGCGCTCATCTTCGCGAGCATCTGGAAGGTCACCGGCATCCCGGCGACCGAGGCCCAGGCCCTCCGCTCCCGCGGCGATGCCTACCGGGCCTACCAGCGGCGAACCAGCGTGTTCGTGCCGTGGCCGCCGCTGTCCGGCGACGAGACGCCCTGAACGTTTTGCACGTTTTACTGTCTTGACGCCGCCCGGAGGCGCCCTATGTTTAGACTCGATGACCGAACTCTCGGTGGTTCCGCCGACCGACACGCACGCCTCTCGTACGCCGGTCGATCTCGCCCGCGCCACCCGCGCCGTCCGCGAGCTCCTCATCGCGATCGGTGAGGATCCGGATCGCGCAGGCCTCGTCGACACGCCATCCCGCGTGGCGCGCGCGATGGTCGAGATGACCGATGGCCTGTTCGCCGACCCTGGCGTCCACCTGCGCCGCACGTTCGAGGAGGGCCACGGCGACCTCGTGCTCGTCCGCGACATCGAGTTCTCGAGCATGTGCGAGCACCACTTGCTCCCGTTCTGGGGGCACGCCCACGTCGCCTATCTCCCGTCGGACAAGCGCGTCGTCGGCCTCTCGAAGATCGCCCGCACGCTCGATGATCTCGCGCGCCGCCCGCAGGTCCAGGAGCGCCTCGGCCACGAGCTCGCGTCGGCGTTCGAAGCCGAGCTCGCGCCGCGCGGCGTGGCGGTCGTGCTCGAGGCGCAGCACATGTGCATGGGGATGCGAGGCGCGCGCAAGCGCGGCGCGATCACCACCACCGTGGCCGCGCGCGGCATCTACGCGACCGACTCGGCGAAGAGCGCCGAGCTGATGACCCTCATCCGCGCGTAACGACCTGCGCCGCTCGGTCGCCCGGGGTGGGCCGGTCAGCCTCGCTCGAAGACGAGCGGCAACGTGACCCGACTCGCGGCCCGCGCGCGCGGAAACTGCCAGGCGGCCACGGCGCCGCGGATCCGCCGGACCAGGGCTCGCCGCGCCGGCTCGTGCGCGCTCGCCACGCGCGTCGTATCGGACAGCACCCGCGCCGCCCGCACGGTGCCGCCGGGCGCCACGTCGATCGCGAGGGACATCATGCCCGCCACCGGCAGCTCGCCGATCCACGCGCCGAGCGCGCCGGTCAGCTCCGCGATCCGCGCCGCGACCGCCCGCAGCGCGAGCGGGCCGCGCACGAATGGCCGCGGCTGCACGAACCAGCCGTGCACGACGAGCCGGCCCTCGCGCGGATCCCGGGTGCCCGTCACCTCGCGGACGCCGTGGGGCACGCGCGGATCGAACACCGTGAGTCGCCCGAACTTCGGCTCGATGGCGCGCACGAGGTCCGGCTCCTCGACGCCGCGGACGGAACGAAACCGGTCCCACATCTCCAGCACCTCGTCGCGCAGCATCAGCGTCTCCCCGCCGCGGAAGACGCGCCCGCGCCAGCGCGTCAGCGACAGCACGAACGCCCATGGCCCGTGCGGCAGATCGCCGTGCAGCTGCTGGCTGCAGCCGTCGATGTAGCAGGACAGCCACGGCGGCGAGATGTCGTGGCACCCGAGGACGTCGCGGCCGAACGCGACGAGGTGCGCGTGCAGTTGCGTATAGAGCGGCCGCGGAAAGTACTCCCACGCCGGGGTCCGCAGCGCCGTGTACTGGCCGGGCACGTGCCACCAGTCCCACTGGAAGCGATCGCCTCGGGCTCGGCGAGGCTCCGCGAAGCGCTCGTCGAACACGCCGCGCAACGCCTCGGCCTGGGGCGCGAAGCCATCGACCACCATCAGCGAGCGAGACACGCCGGCACGCTACACGGCACCCGTCCGAAAAAGCAAAAGAGCCGCGTCCCGAGGGAAGCGGCTCTCTGCCAGTCGCGCCGAGGGCGCGCAACTACGCCGAAACTACTTCATCGCGGGCGCCTTGACGTCCTTCTTCGCGTCGGCCTTGGCCGGGGTCTTGTCGGCCGGCGCCTTCGGGTCCGCCTTCGCCGGGGTCTTGTCGGCCGGCGCCTTGTCGGCCGCCGGGGCGTCCTTCTTGGGGGCGTCCGCGAACGAGACGGCCGGGGCGAGGGTGGCGAGGATGAGGGCGGCCTTGATCATGGTCTTCATAGGTAGCAACCCGTTGTGCACCGGGTGTGCCGTCGCGCACGACGCGTTTTTAACTATTTAGCTCGGCTTTTTTTGGGGCGGAAGACCCCCGCGGGGCAAACGGCCTCCACCGGCAACCTGAGTAGCCACGCCTAGTTGCGGGATTCTTGGAGCCGGTCGCGGATTTTGGCGGGCCGAAAACGCGAAAGGCTGCTCCGTGAAGGAGCAGCCCTGCGTTCCGCGCGTACGTGATGCGAGGAGAGGAGGCCAGCGTTACTTCGTGGCCGGCTTCTTCGCGTCCTTCGCAGGCGCCGCGGCCGAGCCCGCGCCCGCGCCCGAGCCCGCAGCCTTCGTGTCCTTCGCCGGGGTCTTCGCGTCCTTCGCCGGGGTCTTCGCGTCCTTCGCGACGGGGGTCTTCGCGTCCTTCGCGGGGGTAGCGGCCGAGCCCGCGCCCGAGCCGGCGGCCGGCGCGTCCTTCTTGGGGGCGTCCGCGTACGCAGCGGCCGGAGCGAGGGTGCCGAGGATGAGAGCAGCGCGGAGAATGGTACGCATCACGAACTCCTGAGAGGTTGTTGGAACGAGAAGGGTTGGAACGTCTCGACGAGCGCCGAAGACGGGAAGACGTTGTGCACCCGATATGCCGCGCGGCTTCGTGATCAATCAGGCAGTTACCGCGCCCAATCTCGGGGCGGAATCCCCCCGCGGGGCACCTGGCCTCGACGTGCCTTTAACCTTGAATTTTGGAGGGGAGTCGCACGTTCACTCGGGTTGCTCGGGCATAGTCCGTGGCCTCCATGCGGGTTCGAGAGCGTGTCGCGTGCGCGGCGATGATGAGCACCGGGCTCGCGATCGTCGTCGGGGTTCGCGCGCTCCCCGCGGCGGACGCGCGCGTACATCGGCACGCCGTGGGTACGATCGACGTCGCGGTCCGCGATGACAACGACACGCCGATCCCCGCGCGCCTGACGTTCCTGCCGATCGGTGACACGCCGCGCGTGCAGTTCACGACCGTCGATATCGGCAAGGACGAGAACGGCGGCGTCGCGGCGTTCGATCGCGTGTTCGTTCTGCGCGGCGAAGCCGAGATCCGGATCGCCGCCGGCACCTATGACATCTGGGTCTCCCACGGCATGGAGTGGGACACGACGCGCGAGCGCGTGGTCGTCAAGGCCGGCGGCTCCGTCGAGATGACCGCGAAGCTGCACCACGTGATCGAGACACCCGGCTGGATCTCCGGCGATTTCCACGTGCACGCCGCGCCCTCGATGGACTCCCGCGTCCCGCTCCGCGACCGCGTGCACCAGTTCGTCGCCGATGGCGTCGATCTGCTCGTCTCGACGGATCACAACGTCGTCGCCGACTACGGGCCGGTGATCACCGAGCTCGGGGTCGGGGACCTCCTCGCGTCCGCCACGGGCGACGAGATCACCTCGCTCCCCTGGGGACACTTCGGCGCGTTCCCGCTACCGATCGACGACACCGAGGTCGGCCACGGCGCGCCCGCGACGGGCAGGCACAGCGCGCGGCAGATCTTCGCCGACGTCCGCACGAAGGCGCCCCACGCGCTGATCGACGTGCACCACCCGCGGCTCGAGAACGGCGGCATCGGCTACTTCCACCTCGCCGGCCTCGACGAGAGGACGGGCCAGGCCAAGAAGTCCGGCTTCTCGTTCGACTTCGACGCGATCGAGGTCCTGAACGGCTACCAGGACCCCGATCGCACGACGCTCGACCGCGTGATCGGCGACTGGGTCGCGTTCCTCGATGCGGGCCTGCACGTCGCCGCGACGGGCAACTCCGACTCGCACCACATGACGTTCAACCTCGGCGGCTTCCCGCGGAACTACGTCGTCATGCCCGACGGGCCGCTCGCGCAGCTCGACGTGCAAAAGGTCGCGGCGCAGGTGAAGGCCGGCTGCTCCTACCTGACGACGGGACCGATCCTCGACATCACGATCGGCGGCCGCCATATCGGCCAGACGGTCACGCTCAAGGGCGGCGACGTGCCCATCAAGCTCGTCGTCCGCGCCGCGCCGTGGATCACGGTGACGCGCGTGACGGTGCTCGGGCCGGGCGGCGCGGTGCTCGCCGAGCGCGACGTGCCGGCCGCGACCACGATCATCCGCTTCGACGACACCATCCACGCGCACCTCGCGCGCGACGGCTACGTCATCGTGCGCGTCGACGGTGACCGGCCGATGGCGCCGAACATCGGCGACGAGTCGAGCTTCAAGGTCTATCCGTTCGCGCTGGCGAACCCGGTCTGGGTCGATGTCGATGGCGACGGCAAGAGCTCGCCGGTCGCGCCGTACCACCTCGCCGAGCAGCCCGGCGAGTAGTCGCCTAGGCGCCGCAGCGCACGCGGTGACGGGCGTTGGCGTCGGTGCGATAGAAGAAGTAACGCGCGGTGTAGAGCACCTCGCTCTGCTGGCCCACGTGGTCCGCATCGCAGGCCGCGGCCGGCGCGATGCCGCCCGTGGTCGAGAGGCGCTGGATCTGCGTGATGTCGGAGAGGCGACCATCCGCGCCGCCGTGGCTCGCGACGTTCAGGAGCAGCCAAGGGATCGCCGTGGGGTCTGGCGTGCTCGCCGCGACCTTCGCGCCGAGGACGCTGCTGCTGTCGCGCGCGAGCCAGGTCGGCCCCGCGAAGTGGTGCACGGCCCAGCCCTGCGCGTCGAGGTTGAACAGGTTCGCGTCCGGCGCGACGAACGTCCACGCGTAGCCGGTGGTCGACTGCACGCACGCGTACTTCTGCACGCCCTGCGCGTCGAGCGCGAACGCGAGATCGGCCGTCTCCGGCGGCGCGAGGGTCGCCGGCGTGACGGCCGGGCAGTCGCTGGCGCGCGTGACGTCCGACTCGACGGTCGACGTGGCGGGCGCGACGGAGTCATCCCCGGCGTTCTGGACGCACGCGGTGGCGGCGAACGAGGTGGTCAGGGCGGCGGCGGTGAGCAGGAGCTTGGTCATGGCCGGCGCTAGAGCATGCGGCGGGCCAGCGTCCTACACGTCGGTGGCGGGGTGACCGTGCAAGAGTTGCCTGCGGTCGGCAAGAGTTGCCGGCAAGTGGCCACCCACATGTGCGCGGCGCCGGCGGCCCTCGGCCGGGTCAGCGATCGTAGCCGTAGTTGCCCTTGTGCTTGTTCAGGTGCGTGGCGGGTCGCGCGTTCTTCTGCAGGTGGATCTCGAGGGGCGTGAACGCGCCGGTGCCGCTGACCTCGACGGTGGAGTATTCCTCGGTCTTACCCTCGGACGCCCAGCCGACGACCTCGTACGCTCCCGCCGGGATGCCCTCGAAGCGATAGCTGCCATCGGACGCGACGTGCGCGATCCACTCGGGGCGCGTGTCGACCGATTTTACTTTGGAGAACATGTCCTTGTGCACGTCGCAGTAGATGTCGGCGGCGGCGACGGTCGTGAACTGATGCGACTTGCCGACGCGATCGAAGCTGTACTCGCCGAGGTCGAAGAACGGGTCGGGCGAGAACACGTTGTGGATCACGAGGTCCTTGTTCGGGAAGGTCACCGTCGCGCCGAGGGGTACCACCAGGGACGCGCGCGAGAACCGCTTGCCCTCCTGCGTGATGAGGTACGGCGAGCGCGGGTCCTTGAGGCCCGGCCACTCCCGGCGCGCGCTCGGCCGCGCGTTCGGGACGCGCAGGTAGACCCAGACGTCGTCGCTCTGCACGGGCGTGCGGACGTCGACGAGGAAGACCTTGCCGGCGATGATCGCGCCCGCGGGCGGGGCCGGCGGCGGGGCCTGCCCCATCAGCAGCGTCGTCGCGGCGGTGAGGAGGAGCATGCGGAGGGGTCTCATCAATCGGTCTCCACGACGAGCGAGCTCGTCAAGACGTCGTCGGGGAACTGCGGCGTCGGCCCGAGCTCCCGGACCTTGGTGTACTCGACCTTGCCGACGATCCGCCGCGACATGCGCAGGTTCGCGCCCACGGTCGCCCGCAGCGTGTGCGCCTCGTAGACGAACTCGACGCCGTTCGTGTGCACGGCGCTGCGCCAGTCGACGCGCACGTACGGCGTCAGCCACGTGTTCGCGACGCGATCGACGAGCAGATACGCGCCCTTGTACGTCAGGCACGGCGCGGTCCCGCACGGCAGGCGGCCGAGGTCCTCGCCGGGCTGGTGGCCCTGGACGTACTCCGCGGCCGCGTCGAAGCCGGCGAGATCGCGGAGCTTGGCGTCGACGCCGACGTGCCACTGCCGGATCGCGTTGTGCGGCTGGTCATCCTGCGGGCCGAGCGCACCGGAGGCGCCGAGCTCGAGGCCCTGACCGACGGGCAACATCCACTGGACGTGGGCCGACGCGCTGGGCGCCGAGGCCGGCTTGAGCGTCGGGTGGGCCTCGAAGCGGTCCTGGAAGTTATCGCCGTTCGTCAGGGCGGCCGAGGAGCTGAGCCGGCCGCGATTGAAGCGCGCCTCGACGCCGAGCGGGCGGCCGCACGTGTAGCGGCAGATCAGCGACGGCGCGACGCCGAGACGGCTGGGCGCGTCCTGCGAGCGGTACTCGACGCCGAGGACGGAGTCGACCTTGCCGGCGTACATCGTCAGGTCGTAGAGCGTGGTCGGGCGGTACTCGATCCGCGCGAGCTCGACGTCGAGGATGTCGTGGCCGGGCCGCGGCAGGAGCTCGACGAGCGAGGTCAGCGCGAAGCCGTCGCCCACCTCGCGGGTGAGGACGAGGCCGACGGAGTTCACGAGCGTGGACGGGCGACCGCCGCTGCGGAGCGTGTCCGTCTGATCTTCGCGCGAGTTGGACGCGTCGGCGGGCTCGCCGAGCGAGTTGATGGCCGTGGCGAGCGGGTCGCCCATGAAGACCCACTCGCCCGCGAGGCGGCCGGCGTACTTCGGATAATACGTATGCCCGATGTCGGAGCGGATGCCGGAGCCGTTACCGCCGACGGAGAACGCGCCGACGTCCACGAACGCGCGGATGAAGCCGGCGAGCGGGAGGAGCGCGCTGAGCTGTTCGGTCTTTGACGTCTGTATGTCTACTTTTCGCTCCAATTCCTCGATCTGCCGCTGCAGAGCGACCAGATCGACCGCCGCCGCGGGTGACGGTGGCGAGGACGCCGAGCCGGCCTCGGCGTCCTGGGTCTGCGCATGTGCAGTGTGCGCGGCGGCGAGCAGCGCCCCGAGGCCCAGCCCCAGCGCCTTCACGGGCACGCCGATCCCGAGCCCGCCCCACCCCAGTGGCAGTCCGGCTCGTCCCCCGTCAGCGTCAGCAAGAAGTCCCGGAGATCGTCGCGGTCCGCATCGGTCATGTCGATCGGCTCGATGCGCGGGTCGCGCGTGCCGAGGAAGCCATCCTCGTCTCCACCGCGGCGATAGAAGTCGACGACGTCACCGACGAGCTCGAACTGTCCCGCGTGCATGTACGGGCCGGTCGCGCCGACGTTGCGCAGCGACGGCGTCAAGAAGGCACCCTCGTCGGCGGGGTCGCCGGTGATGCTGTTTCGACCGTGGTCCAGGTTCTCGCTCCGGATCCCGGTCACGTGAAATTCGAGGTCGGTCAGGAGCGGCCCGTCGTGGCACTCGATGCAGAGCGCCGTCGTCGCAAACAGCTGGAAGCCGTGGCGCTCCTCCGGGGTCAGCGCGCTCTCGGTCCCGCCGATGAACTGGTCGAAGCGCGAGTTCACGGCGACGAGGCGACGCTCGTACTTGTCGAACACGGCGGCGAGGTTCGCGAGGAGCGCGGCGTCCTGCGCGGCGTCCGCGGGGATGTTCCGCACGAGCGTGCGATCGCCGAACAGCGCGACGTACGCCGTCCAGTGCTTGTCACGCAGCGCCTCGCGAACCGTCCCCGCGGTGCTCGCCATCGCCTTCGGCAGCGCGAGCTTCAGGACGACGTCCGCCGTCGACGCCAGGCCCGTCCAGCCATACGCGGGCCGGGCGCCCGCGACGACATCCTTGATCGCGAGGTTCACGAGCGGCAGCGCGTTGTGCCCGGTCGCCTTCAATGCACCCGTCGACACGGTCGTGGTCGGCGTCGATTCGGTATCGACGTAGTAGGCGCCGGCGTCGTGGCAGTCGGCGCACGACACCGCGTGGTACGGGAGCTCGGGGACGTGGCCACCGTCGCTGCTGAGCGCCCGCTCGCTGAACAGATCGCGCCCGAGCTCCGCGAGCTGGGTGCACCGCGGCTCCGGCACGCCCTGGCACACGTCGTACGCCGGCACCGCGAAGCTCGCGCGCAGCGTGTCCCACTGCTCGGGCGTGAAGCTGTCCTCGACGAGCGGCTCCGCGCAGCCGAAGACGAGCGGCGCCACCAACACCAGCCACGCGGACCCTGACATGAGAGGTCGCCTATGCGGCCGGCGTGCCAGGGCTCGCCCGGCATGGTGAGTGCAAGAGGCGGCCACCGTGGTGGACGTGGAGACGATGGACGGTCTGCAGCCGGTCGCGCGCGGTGTGCCGACTTCTGCCGATCCCGAGAGCGAGCTGCGGAAACCCGAAGGTGCGCCCGCGCGCGACTACCCCGAGCTCCTCGCCGTGGACCGCGAACACTACGTGGTCGAGCGCGAGATCGCCAAGGGCGGCATGGGCCGCGTGCTCGCGGCGTGGGATCGCCGGCTCGGCCGCGCGGTCGCGATCAAGGAGCTCCTCCCGAAGAACCGCCACGCAGCGCGACGCTTCGAGCGCGAGGCGCGGATCACCGCGCGCCTCCAGCACCCGTCGATCATCCATATCTATGAAGCCGGCACCTGGCCGGGCGGCGAGCCGTTCTTCGCGATGACGCAGGTCGCCGGGCGCTCCCTCGACAAGGTCGTCGCCGAGCGCCCGTCGCTCGAGGCGCGCGCGGATCTCCTGCGCAACGTCACCGCCGTCGCCGACGCGCTCGCGTACGCGCACAGCAAGCACGTGATCCATCGCGACCTGAAGCCCGCGAACGTGCTCATCGGCGCGTTCGGCGAGACCGTCGTCATCGACTGGGGGCTCGCGAAGGATCTCGGCGTCCCGAGCGATCCGAAGGAGACGGTCACGATGCCGATCCTGTCGGATCCGGGCGAGACCGCGTCCGGCAGCGTGGTCGGGACGCCCGCGTACATGCCGCCGGAGCAGGCGCGCGGTGAAGCGGTCGACCAGCGCGCGGACGTCTACGCCCTCGGCGCCCTCCTCTATCACGTGCTCGTCGGCGCGCCGCCCTACACCGCGAAGCGCTCGCCCGAGGTGCTCGAGCTCGTGCGCACCGCGGCGCCGGTGGCGATCCGCGACCGCGAGCCCGATGCGCCGGCCGATCTCGTCGCGATCGTCGAGAAGGCGATGGCGCGCGCGCCCGAGGACCGCTACGCGGACGCGGGCGAGCTCGCGACCGATCTCAAGCGCTTCGAGACCGGGCAGCTCGTGGCCGCGCGGCGGTACACCCCGACGCAGCTCGTCCGGCGCTGGCTGCGGCAGTACCGCGTGGTGGTGAGCGTGGCGTCGATCGCGCTCGTCGCGCTCTCGGCGACCTCGATCATCAGCGTCGAGCGGATCGTGACCGAGCGCGACCGCGCCGAGGTCGCGCAGCAGCGCGCCGAGCAGCAGACGCGGACGTCGGCGAGCCGGCTGATCGCGTTGCTCGAGGAGCGCGCGCGCGCCGAGCTGCTCGCGGGACGCGCCGGGCCGGCGCTGGGCTACCTCGCGGGTGCGCTGGCGGACGGCGTCACCGGCGGGGCGCGCGGCTTCCTGCTGGCGGAGGCGATGCGACCGTTCGCAGCGGAGATCGCGCGGCTGCCCTCGAGCACGCGCGGGGTCGCGGTCGCCACGAGCGACGACGGCGCGCTGATCGCGACGGCGGGGACCGACGAGGTGCGGACGTGGACCGCGGACGGGTACCCGCGCGCGCGGTTCGGCGGGGTCGGGCCGACGCGCGTCCTCGCGTTCGCGCCGAGCGGCGCCTCGCTCGCGGCGGGTGGCGCCGACGGTCGCACGCGCATCTGGCCGAGCGGCGGCGGCACGGCGGTCGTGCTCGCCGAGCACACGGACGCCATCACGGACCTCGCGTGGAGCCCCGACGGGACGCGCCTCGTCACCGCGAGCGCCGATCACACCGCGCGCGTCTGGGATCCCGCGACGGGCGCCCGGGTCGCGCTCTCGACCTGCCACACCGGCAGCTTGACCTCCGCGCGCTTCTCGCCGGATGGCGGCCGCGTGGTCACCGCGAGCGAGGACCAGATCGCCTGCGTATGGAGCGCCACGAGCGGCATCCCGATCGGCCTCCTGCGCGGTCATGGCGCGGCGGTCAACAGCGCGCGCTGGACGCCGGATGGGCTGCGCGTCGTCACGGCGAGCGACGACGGCTTCGCTCGCGTCTGGGACCCCGAGCGCGGGACGCCTGCCCTCGAGCCCTACGCCGTCGGCGGGGCGGTCGAGCTGGCGCTCCCGCTGGCGACGCCGAAAGGTGACTGGCTCCTCACCGCAGGCGCGGACCATGTCGCGCGGCTCTGGGGGCTACCGAGCGACAGCCGGCCGTCCGACCGCGGCCCCCTCATCGCGCAGCTCGTCGGTCACACCGACGCGATCGTGGACGCGGTCATCTCGCCCGACGGCGAGCGCATCGCCACGGCGGGTCGCGATCACGTCGCGCGCGTGTGGGCGATGAACGGTCAGCTGGTGGGCTCGTTCGAGCACGCCGACGCGGTGCTCGGCGTCGCGTTCGCGGCGGGCGGCAAGCACCTCGTGACCGCGAGCCGCGACGGGTCCACGCGCATCTGGGACCTCGCGCAGATCGGCGCGCGCGTCACGCACGGCCCCGGGTCGACGGTGTACGCCGTTGCGGTCGCCCCCGACGGCACGCTGACGGCGGGCATGAGCAGCAGCCGCGTCACGCTGTGGCGCGGCGACAAGGCGCAGGTGCTCACGGCCGGGATGGGCAACGTCTTCGCCGTGGCGTTCGCGCCCGACGGCAAGACGCTCGTCACCGCCGGCGCCGACGCTCAGGCGATCATCTGGGATCCCGTGACCGGCGTGAAGCTCGCCGCGTTCGGCGAGCACAAGCTCCCGGTCCACGCGGTCGCGTTCTCGTCCGACGGCAAGACGGTGGTCACCGCCGCCGACGACGAGGTGGAGCTGTGGTCGATGGCGACCCACACGCTGGTGCGTGCGCTGCCGAACGGCGGCGGCAGCGTGACGAGCCTCGCGATCCGCGACAACCTCATCGTCGGCACTCGCGCCGACGGTGTCCTCCTCGCGTGGAATACGCACACCGAATCGCCGCCGGTCCAGGTCATCGACGTCGGCGCCGTGATGGCGGTCGCGTTCGCGCCCGACGGCACGTGGCTCGTCGCCGCCGGCGACGGCTTCGCGACCCTGTACGACGTCACGGGCGGCCAGCTGGCCCCGCACCCGACGCGGACGCTCGAGGGCCCGCTCGGCACGGTCGTCGCGGCGACGGTCTCCCACGACGGCGCGCTCGTGTTCACCGCGAGCACCGACGGCGTCGCGCGCGCGTGGGATGCGGCGAAGGGCAAGCTCCTCGGCACGCGGACGGTGCACGGCGCGGCGAGCGCGCTGGCCCTCGCGCCCGACGACACGCTCTGGCTCGCGAGCGAGGACGGCAGCGTGACGGGCTGGGATGTGCACGAGGCCACGATCGCTGCGCGCGAGCTCGCGCAGTTCTTCCGCGACAAGCACGTCCCGTGGCGACTCGGCGACGACGATGTGGTGCGGCCCCTGCAACGGTACGGAGGATCCGATGGACCAACTGGCAGTCACGAGTAGCGTCGAACAGACCAAGAGCCGGATGGGCTGGCACATCGGTGAAGATTCGCGGCCCGGCTCCGCGTACCTGCTCGTTCTCGAGAACGACTCCTCGTCGATCTTCCACCTGCCACGCAGCGGCGCGATCGTCACCGGCCGCGGCGAGGTCGATCTTCGGCTGACCCATACGTCCGTCTCGCGCCGCCACGCGACATTCCGGATCGACGAAGGCATTGTCCGGATCGCGGACCTCGGGAGCCACAACGGCACGCGGGTCAACGGCGAGCCCGTGACCGAGTCGCGGCGCGTCGCGTCCGGCGATGTGGTCATGGTCGGCGACGTCGTCATGGTCGTGCACTTCACGGCGACGCCCGAGCTCGCCCGCGCCGATCACGCGGAGACCGCGTGGCGTGGCCGGCTCGGCGAGGAGCTCGAGCGCGCGACCACGTTCCAGCGCTCGCTCGCCGTGGTGGCGGTGTACGCGACGCCCGCGCAGCTCGCGGAGCTCGGCCGCTCGCTGCGCCGCATCGATGTCCTGGGCCACTCCGACGATGGGCACGGGCTGTTGCTCCTGCCCGAGGTCGACCGCGCCCAGGCCCGGGAGCTGATCACGCGCGCCACGGCGAACCTGCCGCGCGCCCGGGTCGGCCTCGCGATGTGCCCCGACGACGCCTGCGACGTGGAGACGTTGATCATGTCCGCGCGCCAGGCCGGCCGCGGCGCGGTGCCCGGCGTGCTCGGCGAGGTCCAGGAGGTGGCCGCGGACCTCGCGCTCGGCGACCGCCGCGTGCTGATCGCGGACCCGGCGATGGCCAGCGTCTACGCCCAGCTCGAGCGCCTCGCCACCTCGGATCTGCCCGTGCTCATCACGGGCGAGACCGGCGTGGGCAAGGAGAACGCGGCGTTCGCGGCGCACCACTGGTCCCGGCGCGCCGGCGCGTTCATCGCCGTCAACTGCGCGGCGCTCGGCCCGGAGAGCCTCGTCGAGAGCGAGCTGTTCGGCCACGAGCGCGGCGCGTTCACGGGCGCGACCGGGGCGAAGGCCGGGCTCTTCGAGAGCGCCGACGGCGGCACGGTCTTCCTCGACGAGGTCGGCGAGCTGCCCCTGGCGATCCAGGCCAAGCTGCTGCGCGTGCTCGAGACGCGCAAGGTGACGCGGCTCGGCGAGACCCGCGAGCGCGCGGTCGAGGTCCGCCTCGTCGCCGCGACGAACCGCAGCCTCCAGGAGGAGGTCGCGGCCGGACGGTTCCGGCAGGACCTCTACTTCCGCATCGCGGGGGCGGTGGTGATCCTCCCGCCGCTCCGCGATCGCCAGTGCGAGATCCCGCTGCTGGCCCGCCGCTTCCTCGCCGACGCCTGCGCGCGCGCGAGCCGTCCGGCGATGACGATCACGACGTCCGCGATGCAGGTGCTGCTGACGTATGCCTGGCCGGGGAACGTGCGCGAGCTGCGGAACGCGGTCGACTACGTCGCGGCGACGGCGCCCGATGCGTTCGTGGAGCCGTCGGATCTGCCGTCGCTGCTGGGCGGCGGCGATCGCGAGTCGGCGTTCGCGAACGGAAGCGGGCAAGGGCCGGCGGCCGGCGCGCCCCTCGTCGTGGGCCCGCCGGCGTTCCGTCCGATCAACGAGGAGATTCGCGACCTCGAGCGCCGGCGGATGAGCGAGGCGCTGGCGGCGTCGGGCGGCGTGCGGACGCGCGCGGCGCAGTTGATCGACATGCCGATCCGGACGTTCACGTTGAAGCTGAAGCAGTACGGGCTGTAAGTAACGGAAGCGCGGGGCCGCGCGCCGCGGACCGCTGACCGCGGTCGGGACGGCAGCCGCGCTGGCGGCGTGGCGTAGGGCGGCAGGCAGGCAGGGTGGGGCAGAAGGAAACCGGAACACGTTCATCGCCCACGACTTTCGCCCCGTCGCCTCGACCCGAGCTCCGCCGTGCCGGCAAGACTTGCTGCCCTCGGCAGCAGTTGCACACAAACCACACGGATCAACCGCACTTGGCGCTGGCACGATCGCTGCTTCACGGCTCGACATGCGCAACGCACTCCTCCTCGTCGTCCTCTCGGCCGCCACCTCCGGTTGCGCGGCTCGCCCTGTGGCGCCGACCACGCCGCTTCACTACGCCTGCGACGGCGCCGACGTCGTGCGCGCCGGCGACGTGCTCACGGTGAGCTCCGCGACCGCCGGCGACATGCGGCGCGGCTGGGCCGACGCCGAAGGCGAGCACTTCGTCCTGTGGCCGCGCGCGACGACGGTGAGCTCGGCGACCGAGTACGTGATCCCGGCCGACCGCCACCTCGACGCGGTCGCGCGCGTCTGGGACACGACGCAGGGGACCTCGCCCGCCGACTGGCGCCTCAAGACGAAGGGCGCGTGCCGCGTCCGCGGTGGCTACTCCGACGTGCTCGCGGTGTTCGCGGGCGGCGGCTCCCTCGAGGACGTCGCGACGAAGCTCGAGCTCGCGGACAGCAACCAGGCCCGGACGCTCGTGCGCGACGCGATGATCGCCCTGCAGCGCCGCTACTACGCGACGCGCTGAGAAGTGTGGTTAGCTGCGCCGCATGTGCGTTCGTATCGCCCTCCTGGCCTTGAGCCTCGCCTCCTCCGGTTGTCTCGTTCGCCAGTCGAAGTACGACGCGGCGCTCGCAAAGAACAAGCAGCTCTCGACCGACCTCGCGGCCGCCGAGCAGAAGCAGACGGACACCGCGAAGAAGCTGACCGACGCCGAGGCGCAGGAGAAGACGCTCGGCGACACCATCGCCGACCTCCAGGCGAAGTACGGGTCGCTGGACGCGACGGCGAAGAACAAGGAAGCCGAGCTCGGCAAGGTGAAGGGCGAGCAGGCGGCCAGCCAGCAGGAGCTCGCCGAGCTGCGCCGCCAGCGCGACCTCGCCGAGAAGCGGATCGCGGCCTACAAGGCCCTGCAGGACAAGTTCCGCGCGCTCGTCGACACCGGCAAGCTGCAGGTCGTCTTCCGCAATGGCCAGATGACGCTCAAGCTGCCGTCGGGGATCTTGTTCCCGAGCGGCTCGGCGGATCTATCGAAGGATGGCAAGGCGGCGCTGACCGAGGTCGTGAAGATCTTGCTGCAGTTCAAGGACCGCCGCTTCCTCGTCGCCGGGCACACCGACAACCAGCCGATCAAGACGGCCCAGTTTCCGAACAACTGGTACCTGTCGACGGCGCGCGCGAACAGCGTCGTGCAGTTCATGATCACCCAGGCGTTCCCGGCGACCGCGCTCGCCGCCGCCGGCTACGGCGAGTTCGACCCGGTCGCGAAGAACGACAACGAGAAGGACCGCGAGCAGAACCGTCGCATCGAGATCATCCTCGTGCCGAACCTCGAGGAGCTGCCGAGCCTGACGGGCAACACCCCGTAGGCATCGACCCGCCGCCCATCACCGCGCGCTGCTCGCGGCCGCCGGGGCGGAGTCATTCGTCGCCGACGCCCCACCGCAACAGCTTGCGGTAGAGCGTCTTGCGGTCGAGGCCGAGGATCTTCGCGGCGTCCGTGCGGTTGCCGTGACACGCCTCGAGCACGCGGATCACGTGGCGGCGTTCCACTTCCTCGAGCGTCAACAGCTCGGGGACGTCACTGCCGCTGAGGGTGTTCGAGCGGCGCGGCTGCTGGCTGCGGATCTTCTCTGGTAGGTCTTCCACTTGGATCTCCTCGAAGTGAGCGAGCGCAACAGCCCGCTCTAAACAGTTCCCCAGCTCGCGGACGTTGCCGGGCCAGTCGTACGCCATCATTCGTTCGGCAGCCGCGGCGGTGAGGCCGACCACCTTCTTGTCGAACACGGCGGCGTAGTGACGCAGCCAGTGCTGGGCAAGCAGGAGCACGTCGCCTCCGCGCGCGCGGAGCGGCGGCAGCGGCGTGTGGATCACGTTGATCCGGTAGTAGAGGTCCTCGCGAAACGCCTTCGCCTCGACCATCTCCTCGAGCTCGCGGTTCGTCGCGCAGACGAGGCGCACGTCGATCGAGACCTCGCTCTCGCTGCCGACCGGCCGCACCTTGCGCTCCTGCAGCGACCGCAGGAGCTTCGGCTGCAGCGCGAGCGCCATCTCGCCGATCTCGTCGAGGAACAGCGTGCCGCTCGACGCCTGCTGGAACAGGCCCTGGCGCGACGTCTTCGCGTCCGTGAACGCGCCCTTCGCGTGCCCGAACAGCTCGCTCTCGAGCAGCTGCTCCGGCACCGCCGCGCAGTTGATCGCGATGAACGGGCCGTTCTTGCGCTTGCTCCGGTTGTGGATCTCGCGCGCGACGACCTCCTTGCCGGTGCCGCTCTCGCCCGTGATGAGCACGGTCGCGTCCGTGGCGCTGACCTGGTCGATCGTCTGGTAGACGCTCTGCATCGCGGGGGACGCGCCGATGAGCTCGCCGCGGCCGCGCGTGTTCGCGACGACCTCGCGCAGGCGCTTCACCTCGCCGCGCAGCGACCGATGCTCGGCCGCGCGCCGGATCGCGATCGCGAGCGCCTCGATCTCGACGGGCTTGGTGACGAAGTCGTACGCGCCCGCGCGGATCGCGCCGACCGCGGTCTCGAAGCTGCCGAACGCGGTCAGCACCAGCACCGGCACGTCGTTGCGCGCGGCGACGACCTGCTGGCACAGCTCGAGGCCGCTCATGCCTTTCATGTTGAGATCGGTGACGACGACGTCGACATCCTTCTCGTGAAGGGCCGCGAGCGCATCGGTGCCGTTGGAGAACGGCACGACGACGAACCCGCGCTTCTTGAGGCCGATCTGGACCAGATCGACCATCTCCTTCTCGTCGTCGACGACAAAGACGGTGGTCATGCTGCAACTCCTTCCGCCGCGCCTAGAGGTAGGTAGACCGTGAAGGTCGCGCCCGCGCCGGGCGTGCTGGCCACGTCGATCCAGCCGCCATGCTCGCGGACCATGCCCCAGCTCACGGACAGCCCGAGGCCGGTGCCGTCGCCAACGGCCTTCGTCGTGAAGAACGGCTCGAAGATACGCTCGCGCGTGGCGTCGTCCATGCCGGCGCCGTTGTCGCGCACGTCGATCGCCATCCATGCGCGCGAGCCGCCCCCGACGTACGGCGGCGGCGACTGCGTGACCACACGGCCCGTCATCCAGACCTTGCCGCCGACGGCGGGCATCGCCTGGATCGCGTTGACCACGAGGTTCGTCAGGACCTGGGTGAGCTGGCCGTCATCGGCGAGCGTGCGCAGCGACTCGTCGAACGGTGGCGGCACGAGCTCGACGTTGCCCTTGCGAGCGATCGTGGCGACGAGCTCGCAGATCCGGGCCCCGAGCGTGGAGACGTTGATCGGCGCCTTGTGCAGCGCGGGCGGGCGCGCGAAGTCGAGCAGCTGGCGGATGAGCTTCGTCATGCGCTCGGCCTGCTCGGCGATGATGCGCGCGGAGTCGACGGCCTCGCCGCCTTCGACCTCGCGGTCGGCGATCAGGCGCGCGCGACCGCCGACGACGTTGAGCGGGGTGCCGAGCTCGTGCGCGATGCCGGACGCGAGCTTGCCGACGGTCGTGAGGCGATCGGCGTGCCGGAGCTGGGCGGTGGCGGCCTCGCGCGCGCCGCGCTCGTCGGCGAGCCGGTCGCACATCAGGTTGATCTCGCTCGCGAGCTCGCCGAGCTCGTCGCGCTGCGCGAGCGTGAGCGGACCGGTCAGATCGCCGGTCCCGACGCGGCGGGCCTTGGCGGCGAGCCGCGAGATCGGCCGGCCGATGAACATGACGCCGAGGAGGAGCGCGAGGGCGGCCGCGATGACGACGGCGCTCGTCGAGCCGATGATCTCGTTGCGGACCGAGTCGCTCGTGTACATGTCGATCTCGGTCAACGACTGCGCGATCTCGAGGCCACCGTGGCGCGGCTCGGGCGCGTCGGCCGGGAGCACGACGCCGCGCGGCGGCGGGACATCGACCGGGATGTACGTGAGCAGCGCGTGGCGGGCGTTGTCATCGCGGATCGTGACGACCTGCCCTTCCTTCATCGGCGCGAGCGACTCCGGCGCGGCGCGCGGCGCATCGTGGCCTCGCTCCTCGTCGAGCCAGATCCAGCGGGCGTGCAGGCGCTCGCTCTGGCTCGTGGCCGTGATGAGAAACTCGCGGGCGGCCGCCTCGCCATCGCGCGACCAGACGTCGGCGACACCGCGCGCGAGCGCCCGCCCGAGCGCCGTTGCCTCGGCGCGCATCTGCTTGCTGAAGACGTCGCGCTCGCGGCGCACGTCCAGATAACTCTGGACGAGCGCGACGAGGGCAACGCCCACGACGAGCGCCGCGATGAACTTACGGGTCAGGCGCATGGGATCGTGAGGTTCTACCGCAACCCCGATCATTGGGGCAGTCTGCCTCGGCACGGCCGTAACCCAATGGCGCGCTTCGTGAAGATGAGATTACGAGCGGAGGTTCCATGCTGCCCAAGAACATCCTGGTCCCGACAGATCTCGGCGAAGGTGCTGAAGAGGCACTGGATTACGCCTGCGAGCTCGCGTCCAAGCTGGGCGCAACCGTGCACCTGCTGAACGTCATCGGCATCCCTACGATGGGGGTCCCCGAGCTCGGCGTGGCCCTCTCGAGCTCGGTGATCGATGGCGTCGTCCACGAGAACCAGGCGGCCCTCGACAAGATCGTGGCCGCGCACGCGGGGATGGCGACGTTCGGGCCGGCGCTCCTGCGCGTCGGCGATGCGCGCGACGTCATCAACCAGACCGCGACCGAGCTGCGTTGTGATCTCATCGTGATGTCGACGCACGGCCGGCGCGGCCTCTCCCGGCTGCTGATGGGCAGCGTGGCGGAGACGATCGTCCGGACGGCGCCGTGCCCTGTCCTGGCGATGCGCGAGCACACGACCAAGGACGACGGCCCCGACGCGGCGTGAGCCATGGCCGTGGCGCGCGCTGGTAACCTCGCGGCGTGGTCCGCCGGCGTAAGCTCGTCGTCTTCGCGCTCGGCGGGCTCGGGCTCGCGGCGGCGCTGACGGCGGCCGCGCTCGTCGCCCCGGAGCGCGCGATCGACGCCGCGGCGACGTACGTGCCCGGCGATCCGTCCACGGTCGTGGCCCATGTGGCGCGGCGCGGTGGGCCGCCGACGACAGACGTCGAGGCGATCCGCGCGCGCGCGCTGCAGGCGACGGCGCAGCGCGATTGGGTGACAGCTCGTCGAGAGCTCGATGCGCTCGTCACCCGGCGACCCGACGACGCGCGCGCGCACCTCGCGCGGGCGGTGGCGGCCACGACTCGCGCAGACTACGCGGCGGCGCGCGAGAGCTGCACGGCCGTCGCGCGGGTCGCTCCTGCGCTCGTGGGCGCGACTTGCGTGGCGCCGCTCGACGGGCTGGCGCACCCGAGAGAGGCCACCGCGGCGCTCGGGGCGGTGCTCGCGGCGAGCGGCGCGGCGGATCCGGGGCTGCGGGCGTGGGCCGAGGCGACGCTCGGCGCGCTGGCGGTGCAGTCCGACGACACGGCAGCGGCGCGCGCGCACCTCGCGACCGCGCTCGCGCTCGATCCAGCGGACGACGCGGTGCGCGCGGCGCTGGCCGACGTCGAGCTCGCGACCGGCGATGGGGCCGGGCTGGAGACGGTGCTCGCGGGCCACGACGCGCCCGCGCTCGTGCTGAGGCGGGCGCTCGCGGCGAAGCGGTCCGGGGCGGCGGATGCGGAGGCGCTGGCCGGGCACGTGCGCGAGGGGCGACTACCCGCGCGTGACGAGGCGCGCTTCGCGCTCGCGATCGATGGCGACGCGGCGCGCGCGGTGAAGCTCGCGGCGGCGGCCTGGATGGCCGAGCCCACGCTGGCGAGCGCGCGCATGCTCGCGGAGGCGGCGTCGGAGGCGCGGGATGCGGCGGCGGCAGCGCCGGTCCGCGCGTGGCGCGCCGCGAACCACGTGGTCGACGCGCCGCTCGACCGGGCGCTCGGAGCGGTGCCGTGACCCGCGTCGTGCTCGCGCTGGCCGTGGCGCTGGGCGTGCTTTGCGCGCCGCGGCTCGCGGCGGCGCACAAGCTGAGCGACGCCCACGTGCACCTGGCGCTCGACGGCGACCGCGTGCGCGGGCGCGTGGACATCGCGCTCGTGGATCTCGACGCAGCGCTGGCGTTCGACGGCGACGGCGATGGCGCGCTCACCTGGGGCGAGGTCCGCGCGGCCGAGCCCCGCATCGCCGCCTACGTCGCGGCGCACCTGGCCCTCGCCGCCGATGGCGCGCCCTGCCCGCGCGTCGCCGCGCCGGCCGCGCTCGTCGATCTCTCCGACGGCACCTACTGGGCCCAGCCGTTCACCGCGACGTGCCCGACCGAGCCGCGCGCGCTGACGATCGCGTACAGCCTGCTGTTCGATCTCGATCCGCAGCACCAGGGCCTCATCCACCTCGCGGCGCGCGGCGCCACGCAGACCCTGATCGCGCGCGACGCGACTCCGGTCACGGCCGCTCTCGGCGCGCGCACGTCCTTCGCGGCGTTCGTCACCGATGGCGTGCTCCACATCTGGAGCGGCACCGACCACATCTTGTTCCTGCTCTGCCTGATCCTGCCCGCCGTCTACCAGCGCCGCACGCAGCGCTGGGTCGCCGCCGACTCGCTGCGCGACGTGGTGATCGAGGTCTTCGAGGTGGTGACCGCGTTCACGCTGGCCCACTCGATCACGCTGGTGATCGCCGCGATCGGCCTCGTGCAGCTGCCCTCGCGCTTCGTGGAGGTCGCCATCGCGCTCTCCGTCTTCGCCGCCGCCGCGAACAACCTCGTCCGCGCGCTCGACGCCCGCTGGGCCGTCGCGTTCACGCTGGGCCTGCTCCACGGCTTTGGCTTCTCCTCCGTCCTCGTGGACCTCGGCCTGCCCTCCCACGAGCTCGTCGGCGCCCTCCTCGGCTTCAACCTGGGCGTCGAGCTCGGCCAGGCCGCGATCGTGCTCCTGGCGCTCCCGGTCCTCTACGCGTTGCGACGCACCGCCGCCTACCAGGCCCTCCTCTGGGGCGGCTCCGGCGCCGTCGCGCTCCTGGCCCTCCTCTGGGCCTACCAGCGAGGGACGGTGTAACCGCCATCGCGCCCGAGCTTACGCGCTCACGCGTGAACGAGGATCCGCTGCACGAACCAGTAGAGGCCGCACACCAGGATCAGCGCCGGCGCGATCTTCACCACCACGAACCGCGTCCGCGGGTTGCGATGGGCCAGCAGCACCAGCGGCGCGAACAGCAGGATGATCGTCAGCTGCCCGAGCTCGACGCCGAGGTTGTACCCGAACAGCGCCTCCACGGTGTTCACCTTCGAAAGATCGAAGTCCTGCAGCGCCCGCGCGAAGCCGAACCCGTGGATGAGCCCGAAGAACGTCGCCACCTTCCAGCGATACTTCGGCAGCTTCCCGCTCAGCGCCTCCGCCGCCACGACCGCGATCGACAGCGCGATCAGAGGCTCGATGATGATCGCGGGCGGCCGCACCACGTCGAGCGTCGAGAGCGCCAGCGTGATCGAGTGCCCGATCGTGAACCCCGTCGTGATCCCGGCGAGCTGCCGGATCGAGCCGCCCGCGAGCAGGAGCGCGAGCACGAACATGATGTGGTCGATGCCGTCCGGCAGCTTCAGCCCGCCGTCCGCATCGCGCCACTCGGACGGCACCGCGCCGATGTGCGACACGCCCGTCCACACGAAGTCGCCGAACCCGACCGATGCCGGCGCGCCGCCCGTCACCTCGATGGTCGGCTTGTCGCGATCCACGATCGACGCCTGCTCGCCGCCCGCGCCGTGCGCCTTCACGAGGAGCTTGAATGTCGAGGGCGCCCGCGCCGCGAACGGCACGGCCCAGTGCAACGTCCGGATCGCGGACGGACACTCCGCGCGATCGGCGAGGCTGACCGTGCGCCCGTGCAGCTCGGCGACCGTGGTGGTCCACGTGCACGCCGCCTCGCCGCTCGTCACGGCGGCCGCACGATACGTGGCCGTCGCCAGCTCGGCGGTGCGCGCGCGCAGCGTGGCGTCGTCCATGGTGTGCTCGTCGGTGCCGAGCAGGAGCGCGGCGAGCTTGACGTCGATGTCGAGCTTGATGCGGGCGGCGCTGCCGTCGAGGTCGATGCGGAGATAGCCGACGTCCATGGGGTGGGCGGCCGCGGGGTGCGTGGTGCCAAGCGCGACGAGGAGCGCGATCGCGGCGACGAGCGCCCGCATCACTTGCCGTCCATGCCGAGCGCGCGCCAGCCGGACCGGCCCGGGTCGTAGCGGTCGGCCTCGCGCTCGTACATCGCCGCGCGCGGGCCACCGCCCTTCTGGCGCTCGAGGCGCGCCGCGAGCTCGTACAGCTCGGCCTCGTGCGCGCCCGTCGCGAGCGCGGCCTGCACCTGCGTCATCGCCGCGCCCGTGTCGCCGCTGCGGGCCAGCGCGCGCGCGAGCTGGAAGCGCGACATCACGCTCGGCCGGCGCGTCACTTCGTCCTGCGCGAGGGCGATCGCTTCGCTGATCTTCGCGTTGCGATCGACGAGCACCTCCACGAGATCGAGCCGGTGGCCGAGCCCGCCCTCGTCGAGCTCGCCGCGGACGATCGTCTCGACCTGATCGCGCAGGCTGTCCGCGCCCGGCTTGTCCCCGGCGAGCTCCTGCGCGCGCGCCTGGTCGATGAGGTACCTCACCTGCCGCGACGCGACGAACGCCGTCTCGAACTCCGCCGCCGCCTCCTTCGCGTGGCCCATGCGCAGCGCGAGCTCGGCCTCTTGCGCGGTGGCGAGCGGGAACTCGGGGACGATGCGCAGCGCCTCCGCGAGCACGAGCTGCGCGCCGGCGTAGTCGCCGCGGCGGAGCAGGAAGCGGCCCCACAGCGCGCGGAGGTGCGCCGAGCCCGGGGCGTCGCCGTACGACTCGACGGCGGCCGCGCGCGCGAAGTCGAACGCGGCCTCGGCGTCGCGGCCCTGCGCCTCGAGCACGAGCGCCCGCATCATGTAGTTGCCGGTGTCGGGCTTCATGACGAGCGCGGTGTTCGCGGCGTCCATCGCTTGCGGCAGCTCGCCGAGCGCGAGCTCCGCGGTGGCGATGATCCCGTAGGCGCCGGCCGACTTCTTCTGGGCAAGCTGCTCGTTCGCGAGCGCGATGGCCTCGCGAAAGTCGTGGCGCGCGCTGAGGACCTTCGCGAGCGTGAGGAGACCCGCGTTCGGGTTGCGGATGATCGCGAGCGAGGCCGTCGCGGCCTTCTCGGCCGCGTCGTAATCGGCCTTGTCGCCGTCTTCCTGCGCGCGCCGGAGGTACTGCTCGGCGACCTCGTTGTAGTCGTACGGAGACTTGCCGAACTGCTTGATGCGGGCTTCGAGGGCCGCGATCGTGCTCGCCATGTCGGCGCGATCGGTGGCGGCCTGAGTGATGGCGAACTTGTAGTGGACGACGGCCGGATCGGGCGAGAGATCCGGACCTGCGAGGGTGGTGAGCGCCCGTGCCGCAGGAGCGTTTCCGCCCACTGTGCGCCCGCGCAGCAGGACGACACCGACGATGAGCGCACCGAGGAAAAATCCACCTGCGGCGCACGCCAGCAGCCTCGACCAGGACCGGATCTCCACTTCTTTGAACATGACCATGCTGTGCGCCTCCGCGTCAGTACGGAACGGCGAGCAATCGGGATCCTTTTTCGAGTCCGATTTGATCCGGGTGTGATCCTTCCTCGTATGATGGGTCAGGAGGCTGCGCACCGACGTCGGTGTGAGAGGCCGTTACTTCCATCACGGGGGAGATTTCAAAGATGAAGATGAGAAAACTAGTCTTGGCTGCTTTGCCGGTGGCGCTAGCCGGCGCGCTGGCGACGTACGGGTCGATGTCGTACGCGTCGGATCACGACGACGGCGACACGGACCTCAAGTCGCGTGCGCTGAACCTGACGGATCACTTCACGTTCAACGAGCCCGACGCGGCCGCGAACACGGTAATAACGACGTACTTCAACCCGCGGTCGTTGCCGGGCAAGCAGTACTTCCTCAGCACCGCTGCTCGTTACGAGCAGCACGTCAGCAAGGTCGCGTCGAAGACCGCGACCCCGACGGCCAGCGATGACTTCGTCTTTCGCTATGAAGCAGGGACGCCCGATGCGACGGGAGCGCAGACGGTGACCCTCACGCTTCTCAAGAACGGTACGGTCGCCGGCACGCTCAGCGGCTCCACGACGAACTACCCGGATTCGAAGGCTGGCGGCACCAATCTGAAGATCAACACCGGCACGGTAGCCGGACTCGATGTTCGCTGGTTCATCGGTACGCGCGCCGACGCGTTTCACTTTGACGTCATCCGCTTCTTCCAGGTCCGCGCCTGGCTCGCGCAGTTGTTCTTCGGTGGAGCGGGCGGCAACGTCGATGCAAGTGCGCTCGCGCAGTTTCCGCCAAACTGCCGCGGAGACGGCTTTTTCGCTGAAGGTTCGGGGAACGTTCCCGACAATGACGGAATCAATCTTTGGAATCCCCCGAGCTGCGCCCCAGACTTCACGAAGAACCTGAATGTCCTTGCCATCGTGCTCGAGGTCAAGCCGGCCCAGCTCGGCAGCACGGTCCTCGACACCTGGTCCACCATCTCCGTGGCGGAGTGAAGGGAATCACCACCATGAAGAACATCAAGATGAACATTCTGCGCGGTGCGGCTGCGATCGCTCTTCTCTCGGCTGGTGCCTGCGGCGATGACACCGCCAAGGTCGACGGCGGAGGCTCCGGCTCAGGCTCCGGCTCGGGGATCGATGGGAGCCCACAACCAGTGGCATTCCACCAGGTCGAGCAGCTTGCTCGGCCCGCCGTCAACGAAGCACTTCTAATTACCAACGCGTTCATGAACGGATACAACGCCACCGCGCCGACCTTCGCGGGAGTCGACTCGACGACGCTGAACGCTGTTGTGGGTGAAGGCAAGACGGTTCTAAAGGCTATCTATCTCGGAACCTGCGTCATCGACGGCGAGGCTGGCTTCACAGCAGATACCGGCTTCAAGCCGGCCGGCCTAAAGTGCGGCGCAGTCGGCAAGGCGGGAGTCATCGGAAGCGATGGCAAGATCACCGCAGCCGCCGGCTCGGGGGCGCAGGCATACGCCGACAAGGTGTTCGGCCAGTTCGAGCCCGATGTGATGCGAATCGACACCAGCATCGCCGCCAGCAACTACGGCATCCCATGTGGCGATTTGACCTCCGCGCCGCTGCTCTGCGGTGGCCGCGGCCTGAAGGATGACACCATCGACGTGACGTACCGCTACCTCATTGGAGGACTCGACGCGCGGGCCCCGCTCGATGGTGGCAGTGGTGTCGACCCGACGGTCCTTCAGCTCCAAGCGCTGATCAGCGATGGCGTGCAGTACTCGAAGACCGCGTCGAAGAACGTCGACAACGCGACGGCGCCAGACCCGAAGAACACGCAGCAGGGCCACCCGGAGCCGCTGGCGACGTTCCCGTATTCGGCCACGCCGTTCTGATCGAATCGAACTCGTAGCGGCCGTAACGAGGCGCCCCGACTTCGCAATGGCGAAGCGGGGCGTTTCTCGTACGGGCCGCCGCGGACGATCGAGTTGGCGGCGACGCGCTTGCAGCCACGCGTTCCGAGCCCTACTGCAAGATGACTTTTCCGGTCGTCACGCTTCCCGCGATGATCGAGTTGTTGCCGCGCGTGAACATCCCATCGAGCGTGTTGATCCGGATCCTGCCATCGCCACCCCCGCCGCCCCCCGCGGCGTACTGCCGGCTATCATTGATATCGAAGGTGAGGGTTTGGCCCGCGTGACCACTGGCAGTTGGCGATGCGCCGTCGCCGCCAACACCGCAGCTTCCATCATTCACTACACAAGCACCACCGGACTGGAACGGTAGGCTGTCGGACGGCTCCGCTGGATAGAAATCACGTGAGGTCCCGCCCGCACCGCGGGTCAGCAAGATGCCGGGGTTGTCAATAACGACTGTGGGCGCCTCGAGGAGAACTGCGCCGCCGGCGCCACCACCAACGCCGATGCCACGGTTAGAAAAGATTCCGGTGTCTCCAGTGACCGGCGAGCTTGGATGTGATCCGTCGGCAACAAGCGTTCCATGCAACGTGATCGTGCCGAAGCTGCTGATCTGGAACGCCGCACCGCCACCACCGCCTGGTCCGAATTGAGTACTGCCACCCGGGCAGCCACCCCGAAGCGGTATGAGCTCGGCGGTCCCACCGGAGTTTCCTGCTGACCCACCGGAGGCCAGGGATGTGACGCTCCCCCCCGCGCCGCCGCTCGTCGCAAACCCGCCCCCACCGCCCCCGCCGGCGTGATGCTTTGCGTCCGTCGAAGTACCACCACTGCCGGCGTCACATCCCGCTGCGGTGATCGACCCAGAGACGACGTTGCGTCCGTTGATATTGACGTTCCCCGTCGCCATGACTGCAAGCGCTCCGGCCGGCCGCAACCCATCGATCGAAATGCTCACGTTGTTCAATGTCAGGTCATGGACGACAAGAACCCGGACCGGCACGCCGCCCGCCGGCGCTGGGCCATCCACAATCGGATACACGACGCCGTTCCCGCTCGCTGGAAAGAACGAGCCGGTGTCGACATTGAAGCTGCCATTTTCGAGATCCACATCTGGCGGCAGGACAACCGCGTCCAGGTAGGGCAACAGACCGTTCGACGGAACCATGCTCGTGCACCTCTCGCCGTCAGCGCTGCAAGCAAACTGACATTCGACGGTGGACGCCACGGTCCCATCGGGGCCGCACGTGCTGAGCGTCGTGCCAACGCACGCAGATTCGTTCGGCTTGCATGCGAGGCAACCGGCGTGAGCGTCGCATCCAGCCGGACATGACTCGGTATCGAAGGTTGTCCCATCGGCGTTGCACACCAGCGCGTTGCCATCTGAATTGCAGCCGCCAATCTGGCCGGTCTTGCAGACGACGGCGATACACGACCCAGCGTCGCCGCTGATCGTGCCGTCCACATCGCAGAACGGGAAGCTCGGGTCGCTGCACTCGCCATTTTCGCTGCAGGTCGCCGCGGGGTTGCTCTTGGTGCCGCACGCCGCGGCGGTGACCGAGAGGAGAAGGAGGAGGGAATTACGCCACCAACGCGCCATGCGCGCACGATAGCGAAACGAGGGGGTCATGGACATGGCCGCGCGTATCGGTCGGTGTTCGCCGCGGTTGCGTGCTTTCCGCGCCGAGCTGACAAGTCTTGCACCGTCCCCGGTTAACTCACCGAAACAACAAGACTTCCTCGCGGGGCCGGGCTGACAAGTCTTACACCGTCCCGCGGATGAGGGAGTCGACGAGGTCGCCGAGGACGCGCAGGTCGAAGGGCTTCTCGAGGCGCGGGTTCGGCGAGGCGTCGAGGAAGTCCTGGGCCGAGGCGGTGAACGCGCCGCCGGTCAGGAAGACCACGCGCGCGGCCTGCGCCGGGTCGAGCCGGTGGATCGCCGCGTGGACCTCCATGCCGGTGACCTGCGGCATCATCAGGTCGCACAGGATCACGTCGAAGCGGTCGCCGCTCTCGAGCAGGTCCAGCGCCGCGCGCGAGCTCGTCATCGCTACCACGTCGTGCGTCTGCGTCAGGTAGCGCTGCACCGTGTGCGTCAGCGCCTCCTCGTCGTCGATGACCAGGATGCGGCCGCGGCGCAGGTCGCGCGAGCGCGGCGGCGGGATGCTCGGCCCCATGCGGCGGCGGCCCCCGTCGGGCGCGGCGACCGCAGCCGGCAGCGTGATCCGGAACTCGGTGCCCTTGCCGAGCTCGCTCTCGAACGTGATCGTGCCGTCGAGGGACGAGATGATCTTGTGCGAGATCGCCAGCCCGAGCCCCGTGCCGACGCCGACCGGCTTCGTCGTGAAGAACGGCGTGAAGAGCCGCGGTCGGACCTCCACCGGGATGCCCGCGCCCGTGTCGCGGATCGTCACCACGATCTGGCCCTTCGCGTCGACCGATGTCCCCACGCGCACCTCGTTGTGCTCGTAGTCGCCCTCGGGGATCGCGTGCACGGCGTTGACGATCAGGTTCAAGAAGACCTGCCCGAGCCGCGACTCGTTCGCGTATACGTCCGGCACGTTCGTGTACGTGCGCACCACGCGCGCGCGATGCCGGATCTCGTTGTGCGCCATGCGCAGCGTCGACTCGAGCACCGCCTTCACGTCCACCGGGCCGCGCGAGTCGACCTCGGTGCGCGAGAAGATCTTCAGGTCGCGCACGATCTGCCGCACGCGCTCGGACGCATCGCGCGCATCCTGCAGCTCGTCGACGAGGTCTGTCGGCAACCACTGCCCCCGCCCCTGCATCTCGCTGACGTCCTGCGCGGCCATGTCGAGGTTCGCGATGACCGACGCGAGCGGGTTGTTGATCTCGTGGGCCACGCCCGCGGCGAGCGTGCCGACCGACGCCATCCGGTCCGCGAGCATCAGCTGCATCTCGGACTGCTTCTTGTCGCTGACGTCGCGCGAGATCACGACGGTGCCGACCACCACTGTCCCCTGCATCACCGGCGCGAGGCGCGTCGAGAACCAGACCGAAGCGCCATCCGCGCCCACGTACTGCGACTCGAACTCCGCGACCTCGCCGCGCGCGACCTTGGCCAGCGCGGCCGTGACCGAGACCCGATCCTCGGGCCCGACGAGGTCCGCCCACCGCTTCCCGAAGAGCTGCGCCGGCGTCAACCCGCGGATGCTGCGGTTGGCGTACTGGATCGTGCCGTCGAGCGCCATGTGGAACACGAAGTCCGGCGCGCTCTGGAAGATCGCCTCGAGCAGCGCCGCTTGCCCGGCCGACCGGGCCTCCGCGTCCTCGCGCTCCTGGAACGCGCGCGACAGCGCGAGGACCTGCGAGAGCTGCGTCCCGACGCCGCCGGCGAAGGCGCGCCACGCCTCGCGATCGAGCTCGCGGCTGCGCGCCACCATCATCAGGGCGCCCAGCGGCAGGTCGAGGTGGTGCAACGGGATGACGAGGATCCCCGTCCCCGCACACGCCGCGAGGAGCGCCGCGCTCGTCGGGGCGGCCACGTCCGGCGACGGAATGAACAGCGGGCGCTTGCGCTCGAGCACCTGGCGCAGGAGGTCCTCGTGACCGAAGAAGCCACGAAGATCGAGCGCGGTCCAGGCGACATCGCTGCCCACGGGCCGCACGCGCATCGCACCGCCGGGCTCGAGCAGGTACAGCGCGCCGACGGGCACGCCGCCGGCGTCGAAGCATGCGGCGAGAGCCTCGTCGAGCGACACCGCGATGTCGCGATGCTTGAGCACCGCCTCCGAGATGCCGGTCAGGACCGCGAGCTCGGACGCGAGCGAGGTCGCGCGCTTCGCGAGCTCGGTGTTCAGCTTCACCTGCTTATCGAGCTGACGGAACACGCGGCGGTTGCGCTCCGCCTCGAGTTCCGCGATCGACATGTCCGCGAGCGGCCGCTTCCCACGCTTCCCGGCGATCGCTTCCCGGAGCACCGTCACGAGCTCGCCGAGCTCCGGCGTGCGCAGCACGAGGTCGTTCGCGCCGGCACGTCGCGCCAGCTCGCGGTCCGACGGCTCGACGTAGCTCGACGTCACGAGCAGGAGCGGCAGCTCCGCCAGCGAGCCCTCCGCGCGCAGCGCCATCGCGAGGCCGAAGCCGTCCAGCTCCGGCATCATCACGTCGGACACGATGATGTCCGGCCGCCGGCGCCGGACCGCCGCGAGCGCGGCCGCGCCGTTCGGCACGGTCTCCACGTCGAAGCCGTAGCGCTGCAGGCGGAACGCGGCGAGCTTGCGCTGCAGCGGATCGTCATCGGCGATGACCACGCGCCGCCCGACGCCGAAGCGATCCGAGGTCGGGACGCGCGAGGGCAAGTGCGACTCGACGATCGGCACGAGCCGCGACGGCGCGATCGGCTTCGAGATGATGTCGTCGAAGCCGACCGTGGACACGCGCGCCTCGTCGAGCTTCGAGGCGAACCCGCTGAACGCGAGGATCGACACGTCGCCCACCGCGAGGCTGCGCAGCTCGCCGACGAGCTCGAAGCCGTCCGCGTCGGGCAGCATCAGGTCCTGGATGACGACGCGCGGGTGCTCGCTCTGGATCAGCGCGCGCGCGGTCCGGCCGTCCGGCGCCTCCACGACGTGGTGGCCGTTGCGCTGGAGCGCGTTACGGACCATGCGGCGCGTCGCGGTGTTGTCGTCGACGACCATGATGGTCGCGGTCTCCGGACGCAGCAGGGAGTCCTCGGTCACGGCGGCTCCGTCCGCGCCAGGTGCTGCGCGATCAGCGCCGGCAGCGCCCGCGTATCGATCGGCTTGGTGACGTAGTCGTCGCAGCCCGCCTCGCGCGCGCGGTCCTGGTCGCCCTTCATCGCGTACGCCGTCACGGCGATGATGACGATGCTGCGCGTCGCGGGATCCGCCTTGAGCCGGCGCGTGAGCTCCAGCCCGTCGATGCCCGGGAGCTGCAGGTCCATGAGGACGAGGCGCGGCTTGAACGTCGCGACCTCGGCGAGCGCGGCCTCCGCATCGGCGGCCGTGTGCACGTCGTAGCCATGCGCGCGCACGAGGTACGCGATCAGCTTGAGGTTGGTCGCGTTGTCGTCGACGACGAGGATCGGCGCGCCCATCAGGTGACTCCGTGACGGTCCGCGATCAGCTGGCGCAGCTGCGCGATGATCCCGTGCGCGCCGTGATCGGTCTTCGCCGCCACGCCCTGCGCCGTCGCGAGCAGGTGCTCCTGCTCGGCGTGCGTGAGATCCTTGTTCGTCCAGAACACGACGGGCGTGCGGGCGTGATCGGGCAGCGCGCGCAGCTTCGCGAGGAACTCCACGCCATCCATCTCCGGCATCATCAGGTCGAGGACGATCGCGGTCGGGGCGAGCGCCGCGGCGGCCTCGAGCCCGGCCGCGCCGGTCGAGCGCGTGATCGCGGCGAGCCCGAGCTGCTTGAGCGTCGCGTCCATGAGGCGTAGCGCGGTCGGATCGTCGTCCACCACGAGCACCCCTCCCGGCAGGTCGGGGTGCACGCCGGCGCGAACGAGCGCCTCGAGCAGGTCCGTGCGATCGAGCGGCTTGTGCAGGATGTCCGCGACCGTGAACCCGGCCACCACCTTCGCATCGGGCACCACGGTGATAACGATGACGGGCGTCGCCTTGGTCCGCGGCTCGGCCCGGAGCTTCGCGAGGAGCTCGAGGCCGGTCATGTCGGGGAGTAGCATGTCGAGGGTGATCGCGTCGAACGCGCGGCCCGCGCAGGCGGCGAGCGCGGCGGCCCCGGTCTGCGCGACGACCACGGCGAAGCCCGCGTCCTCCAGCAGAGACACCACCACGTCGCGATCGCGCGCGTCGTCCTCGACGACGAGCACCGAGCGCCCGCCGAGCCGAGGTGGCGGCACCGGCCGCGCCGTCGGCTCGAGCCCGGCGCGCGTCTGCCGCGGCAACACCGCGTGGAACGTGCTTCCCCGGCCCACGGTGCTGCGCACGCCGACGCGGCCGCCCTGGGCGTCGACCAGCCGCCGCGTCAACGCGAGGCCGAGCCCGGTGCCCTGGTGGCGCTTGCTCGCGCCCGCCTCGAGCTGCTGGAACTCGACGAACAGGCGCCCGACATCCTCGGCGGAGATGCCCGATCCGGAGTCCTGCACCTCGAGTCGGAAATGCGCGTCGTCCTCGACCCCGACGCGCACGATGATGCGCCCGCCGTCCTGGGTGAACTTGAGCGCGTTCGAGAGGTAGTTGTAGACGACCTGCTTGAAGCGGCTCGGATCGATGTGGACGGTGCCGACCGCCGGGTCGACCTCGGTCGTCACGCGGATCCGCTTGCTCGCCGCCTGCGTGCGCAGGATCGCGATGACCTCCGTGACCAGCCGCCCGGGGTCGACGGTCTCGGGCCGGAAGTCGAGCTTGCCGGCCTCGACCTTCGCGAGGTCGAGGACGTCGTTGATCAGCTGCAGGAGGTGGCGACCGCTGGTCAAGATGTCGCCCAGGAACTCGGTGTGCTGCGGTGACGTGGGCGCCACGTGCCCGTCGTGGAGGAGCTCCGCGAAGCCGATGATCGCGTTGAGCGGCGTGCGCAGCTCGTGCGACATGTTCGCGAGGAACTCGCTCTTCAAGCGGCTCGCCTCCTGGATCCGGCGGTTCTGCAGCTCGAGCTCCACGCTGCGGGCCCGGATCTCCGCGGTGCGGACCCGCTCGCGGAGGTCGATGATGCTGAGGCGAGAGAGGTGGCCGCGCTCCGAGGGCATCTGGACGAACCGCGCCTCCCCCGGGATGATCTCGCCGCTCGCGTTCACGAAGAGCCACTCGTACGACGGGATCGTGCCGCCGTTCGCGCGCAGCTGTTCGATGATGTCGGCCGCCGCCTCGGCGCGCGGGACGCCGTTGGCCTGGACGGGCGCGGTCAGATCGCCGACCGGCATGGTGCGCATCCATTCGAGCGACCGCTGGAACATCGCGAGCGCCGCCGGATTTGCGTCCAGGATCCGCATCGTGTCCACGTCATAGGTGATGAGCGCCTCGGGGGCGACGACGAAGCCGGTCCGGTAGCGCTCCTCGGAGAGCCGCAGCTCGTGCTCCGCCGTGAGCCGCGCGCGGCGATCCGCCGACTCGCGCACGGCGCGCTCGATCGCGGGCACGTACCGGCTCGGCTTGTCCTTCGCCAGAAAGTCGAGCGCTCCGGCGCGCAGGGCCGCGACCGCCGCCTCCTCACCCGGGGTCCCCGAGATGACGATCACCGGGACATCGATCTCGCGCGTGTGGATATGCGTCAGCGCTTCCGCGCCGCCGAAGCCGGGCAAGAGCCAGTCGCTGACGATGATGTCCCACGTCCCGGCGAGCGCGGCCGCGAGCTCGGTCGCGGAGACGACGCGGCTGGCCTCGACCTGATACCCGGCCTTGCGGAGCTCGCGCAGGAGCATCGCGTGGTCGTCATCCGAGTCCTCGACGGCGAGGAGCCGGAGCTGCTTCTTCGATGCGTCCACGCCCCCCCCTCCGCCACGTTAGCTCACTGTGCAGCGAGGGTGAAGTAGAAGGTCGCGCCTTGCTCGGGCGACGCTTCTGCCCACACGCGACCGCCATGGCGCTCGGCGATTCGCCTCACGGTCGCGAGCCCGATGCCCGTGCCCTGGTACTCCGTGGCGGTGTGCAGCCGCTGAAACGCGGCGAAGAGGCGCTCGGCCCGGGCCATCTCGAAGCCGATGCCATCGTCGCGCACGAAGAACGACGCGACGCCCGCCGCGGGGGCCCCGCGCCCCACGGTGAGATGTGCGTGAGGACGCTTGGCCGTGAACTTCCACGCGTTGCCGAGGAGGTTGTCGAGCAAGATGCGGACAAGGCGCTCGTCCCCGGTCGCCGCGAGACCAGGCGCGACGGTGACGGTGACGTGACGGGCGGGGTCGCGGCGATGCAGCTCCTCGAGGATGGAGACGGCGATCGCCGAAACATCGACCCGACGCCGCGCGATCGGCTGGCGGTGGATCCGCGCGAGCTCGAGCAGCGCGTCGATGAGATCGGACATCCGCGAGGTCGCGCCGAGCACGCGACGCAGGTGGTCACGGGATTGTTCGTCGAGCTTGTCATCGAGATCCTCGGCGATCGCCTGGGTGAACGCGGTGATCGTGCGCAGCGGCGCGCGCAGGTCATGCGACACCGAATAGCTGAACGACTCGAGCTCGCGGTTCGCGGCCTCGAGCTCGCGGGCGGCAGAGGCGACCTCCTCGGCGAACGCGGCGCGCGCCTCGGCGGCTTCCCGGGCGGCGCGCTCCTCAGCCGCGGCCATCTCGCTGCGCAGGAGCCGCTCGCGGACCCGGCGATGCTCGTCCTCGAACTGCTTGCGCCGGAGTTGCGCGTGGATGCGCGCCGTGAGGACAGAGAGCTCGGCGGTCTTGATGAGGAAGTCGTCGGCGCCCGCATCGAGGGCCTCGATCGTGGAGTCGCGGCCGGTGGTCCCGGTCAGCATCACGAGCGGGATGTCGCGCACGACCGGGGCCGCCTTGATGCGGCGACACGTCTCGAGGCCCGACAGGCCGGGCATGGACCGGTCGAGGAGGATGCAGTCGATGTCTTCGCGCGCGAGGACATCGATGGCCTCGGCGCCCGAGAGCGCGAGCACGACGTCATAGCCCAGCGCGCCGAGCGCATCGGCGAGCACCTCGAGGTAGCCGCGATCGTCGTCGACCGCGAGCAGCCGGCGCGGCTTGCTCGACTCGGCCGCCTCGCTCGCCCGCTCCTCGGGGGCCGCGCGCAGGACCGCCGCGACGCGCGCGATCACGACGTCGAGGTCGGACTCCTTGCGCACGAACGCATCGGCGCCGGCGTCGAGAGCGCGGAGCTCGGCGTCCGTGCTGTCCGACCCGGTGAGGAGCACGCACGGCGTGGTGCGCAGCGCCGGGTCCAGGCGCACGCGGCGGATCAGCGTCACGCCGTCCATGTCCGGCATCACGCCATCGACGATCATCAGCGCCGGGCGATGCGAGGCCGCCGCGCGGAGGCCCTCGACGCCGCACACGGCCGTGTCGACCTCGTAGCCCGCCTCCGCGAGCGCGGCGGCGAGCGCCGAGCGATACGGCGCGCTGTCATCGATGATGAGGACGCGCGGCGGGTACGCGAGAGCGGTGGATTCGTGGAGCACGTCGATCGAGGGGCGGCAGTGGTGGCGAGGCGCGTCGTGCGTGAGCCGCACCCGACGGTCAGCGCCGACCAGATGATAACCGGGCGGCGCGAGCAACACGCGTCCGAGAGGCCCGTCGATCTCACCGTCGCCCCGTCAAAGCGAGGCGAGAAAAGACGCGAGCGCCGCCGTGACCGCGGCGGGCTGCTCGACCGTCGAGGAATGCCCCGCGCCCGCGATGGTGACGAGCCGCGCGCCCGCGATGCCCGCCACGATGCGTGCGGCCTTCGCCGGGACCGTCGCTACGTCCTCGTCCCCGACGACGACCAGCGTCGGCGCCGTGATGCGCCCGAGCTCGTTCTCCACCCCGGCGCGATCGATGACGCCGTGCGTGGCGCGCCAGATATCGCGCCGCCGCGTCAGGATCGCGACGTAACCCGCGAGCTCGGCGCGACGCGCTGCGTCCGACAGGAGCGTCTTCCCGAACATGATCGCGGCCACGCGGTCCGCCACGATTCGCATGCCGACCCACCGCGAGACCGCGGCGAGCAGGCGGTATTTCGGCGCGTTCGCGATCGGCTCGGGCTCGGCGGACGTCTCCATGAGCAGGAGCGAGCGCACGAGCTCCGGTCGGCGCGCCGCGATCCGCATCGCGACGAAGCCGCCCATGGAGAGCCCGGCGAGGTGCACCGGGCCGTCGACGAGCTGCTCGAGGAGGAGCGTCGCGTCCTGCGCGACGAGCTCGATCCCGATCGAGTGCCGGTGATCGGCGGCGCTCCGCCCTTGCCCGCGGTGATCCCACGCGATGCAGCGATAGCGCCCGCGCAGCGCGGCGATCTGCGGCGCGAAGAGCTCGGTGCTCCAGAGGAGCCCGTGCGAGAACGCCATGGTCTCGCCGGTCGAGCCCGGGCCGGTGTCCTCGTAATACAGCCGCGTGCCGTTGAGCTCGATGGTTGCCATGGACGGTGTGGTCACGGGTGCGCGGCGAGCCACGCGTCGACGCCAGCCCGCTGCGGATCGAACGGCTTGCCGCCGGTGCGATACGCGACGAGCGCCTGCCGCGCGAGCGTCGCGGCGCGCGCATGCGCGGCAGCCGGCAGCGCCCGGGCCAGCGCGAACCGGCTCTCGGCGAGCGCGATGGCGTCGCCCGCGTCCTTCTCGCGGATCGTCACCGCGCGTTCCAGGAGCGGCCGCGCGTCGTCGAGATTGCCGCGGGCGAGCGCGAGCTGCCCCGTGCCGTTCCAGATGTGCGCGAGGAGCGGCGTGTCCTCGCCGAGGGACTTCACGAGCGCGGCCTGCGCGCGCTTGTACTCGGCACCGGCGGTGTCCAGATCGCCGTGCACGCGCAGCGCCTCGGCGTGGTTGAGATAGACGAGGCCGACGTCGGCGCTGTCCGTGCCGTACGCCTTCTCGAAGATCGGGATCGCGCGGTCGTACGCGGGGAACACGACGTCCCAGCGATCGAGCGCCTTGGCCTCGATGGCCATGTTGACGAGGCTCTGTCCGACGTCGGGATGATTCGGTCCGAGCACGCGTTCGCGCATCGCGAGCGTGCGCTGGCAGTTCGCGAGGGCCCGCTCGTAGAGCCCCGCGCGGTGATACGCGCCGCCGACGTCGTTGAGCGCGTTCGCCACGTCCGGATGATCCGGACCGAGGCGGGCCTCGAGCGTCGCGAGCGCCTCGGTCGTATGCTGGGTCGACGCGTCGATCTGATCGAGCGCGAGCTCCGCGATGCCGAGCGTCTCCTCGGTCATCGCCGCGGGGAGCGAGTCCGCGCCGAGGAGCTCCTGCCGCAGCGCCAGCGCGCGCTGCAGGTGCGAGACCGCGTCCGCCGCGTGGCCCTCGCGGATCGCCGCCGCGCCGAGATCGTGCTCGATGGCCGCGACGATCGGGTGGTGATCGCCGAGCTCGACCTTCGCGATCGCGAGCGCCTCGTTCGCGTGCGCGATGGACTCCTCGGGCAACCCCGCCTCGCCCTCGGCGCCCGCGAGCTCGTTGAGGATCGTCATGAGCTCGAGCGGCGTGCCCCGGCTCCGCGCGAGGGCCAGCGCGGCCTTGAACTGCGCCGTTCCACGCCGCGGGTGACCGGCGCGCTGGAGCGCATAGCCACGCTCGCGCGCGAGCCGCATCTCCTTATCGACACGCGGGCCGAGCCGCTCGAGGGCGCCGGCCGCGAGCATGCCCCACCCCTCCGCGAGCTCGAAGTCCGAGGTCAGCCGCGTCTCGTTGTCGATCAGCTGCAGCTCGGCATCGACGAGCCCGTCGAGATCCATCGCCGCTTCCGACGCCGCCGCGGCCGCCATCAGCGTGGCCCGCGCGTCCTTGCCCGCGCCCAGCTGGTGCTGCACCTCGGCCAGATCGCGGCGCGCGCGCGCGAGGAGCGGGGCCCAGCCGACCGCCGTGGCGTCGATGACGGCCAGCGTTGCATCCACGATGGCCGAATGCGCGCGCGGCAGGGAGAACCCGTGCAGCGACTCGCGCTCGAGCGCGTCGAGCCGGGTCTCGACGCGCTGCTGCGCGACGTGGACCGCCGGATCGCGTGGCGCGGGAACGACCCCGCCGAGGGCCGCCGTGTCCGCGCAGGTGTCGAGATCGGGCAACGCCATCTCCGGTGCGCGCGCGACGAGGGCGCGGTCGGCGTGGCCGAGGGCCGCCACGAACGTCGCCATCTCGATGCGTCGCCGCTCGAGGCACGCGGTCCGGAGATCGAGCATCGCGTCGCTCTGCGCGCCGGCCCGGGTCGCCGCGCAGCTCGCCACCGCATCGCCTTGCCAGTGTGCGCGCCACGTCGTGATCCCGCGATCCAGCGAGGCGGCCGCCGCGGCGGCGAACGGCGCGCCGGTCTCCGCGAAGCCGCGGGCGATGTCGGCGCGCACCTCCGGCGTCCACAAGGACTCGGCCGGCTTGGCCGCCGAGGCGCAATCCGTCTCGGTGCCGGCGCCGGCGCGATGTCCGAGCGCGAACACGAGGGCGAGCGCGGCCACGAGGGCGAGCCCGATGGCGAAGGCCGCGCGCCGCGAGCCCCCCCGCTGGGCCGACCGGCGCAGCTCGGCCGCGAGGTCATCGAGGGTCGGCCAGCGCGCATCTGGCTCGCCGGCCAGCCCGCGCACCAGGGCCCGGCCGATCGCGCGGGGCACCTGTGTCTTGGCCGGCGGCACGGGGGGCTCGGCCTTCATCGCCGCGCTCCGCAGCGCGAGCATCGTCCCCGGGAACGGCTGCTGGCGATACAGCGCCTCCCACAGCGCGATGCAGAGCGAGAACTGATCGCTGCGCGCATCCACGACGCCGCCATCGATCTGCTCGGGCGCCATGTAGAACGGCGTGCCCATCACCGCGCCCGCGATGGTCAGGCTGCCGGAGACCGACGCGGTCGGCGACAACAGGTGCTGGCGCGGGTCCGCGGGCTGGGGCAGCGCGCCGAGGCGGGCGAGGCCGAAGTCCGTGACGCGAACACGGCCGTCGTGGCCCATCAGCACGTTCTCGGGCTTCAGATCGCGGTGGACGAGGCTCGCCGCGTGCGCCGCCGCCACCCCGCGCGCGGCGGACAGGTACGCCTCGACGATCTCGCGCCACGACTTGTCGTCCTGCCAGTCGCGCAGCGTGCCGCCCTCGACGATCTCCATCGCGATGTACATCGAGCCTTGGTGCTCGCCGACGTCGTGCACCGTGATCACGTTCGGGTGATTCAGCCGCCCGAGCGCCTGCGCCTCGCGCTGCATCCGCGCGCGGCCCTCGCTCTCACCGTCGGCGAGCACGTAGCGCAGGAGCTTCACCGCGATCTTGCGGTCGAGCACCGGATCGTACGCCGCGTAGACCACGCCCATGCCGCCGCGCCCGAGCACGGAGAGCACGAGGTAGCGGCCGATCATGCCGCCGTACGGCAGCTCGGAGACCGGCGCGTCGGCCACGATCCCCGCCGCGTCGACGGTCTCGGCGTTGTCGAGTGACGACGACGGCTTCGCCAGGGCCGAGGCGTGTTTCGGCCGCCCGAGCCGCGTGGCTCGCTCGTTGCTGTCAGAAGGAGGCGCCGCCACCGAGGCGAACTTTACCGCTATCGCGGCGCAGGGTGGGCAGAGAGGAACGCGTCGACGGTGTGAAAGAAGCCCGCCGGGTCGTCGAACATGACGAAGTGTTTCGTGTGCGGGAGCACGACGACCTTGTGATCCGGAATCACGTCGACCTGCGCGCGGATCTGCTGCTGCTGCCCGCCGTCCGCGAGCACCACGAGCAGCGGCGCCGTGATCCGCGCCACCTTCGCGCGCAGATCCGTCGTCGAGTTCTCGTAGATCGCGTCCCCCATCGCGAACCGGTCGGACTTCGCGACGGCGTCGACGGTGTGCGCCATGCGCTTCGGGTCGGTCGCCATTCCCGAGAACACGTCGCGCACCTGCTGGGTGAACTGGTCGTCGTCGGCCTGCGTCCAGAGCTTGCGCAGCTGCTCCGCGGTGTCCGGGTCGGTGTCCGACAGGGCGAGCCCGGCGTCGACGACGATGACCCCGCCGACGCGCTTCGGCGCCGACTCCGCGACCCAGTACGCGATGAACCCGCCGAAGCTGTGGCCGACGATGATCGGCGCCTCGAGCCCGCGCGCGCGGATGTAGCGGACGAGCTCCTTGCGCACGGTCTTGCCGAGCGGCTTGTCGATGCGCGGCCGACCGGCGAAGCCGGAGAGCGTGAGCACGTGCGCCTCGACGCCCGGCCCGAGGTGCGCGACGGTCTCGTCCCAGACGTCCCCCGGGCACCCGAGGCCGGCGATGAAGATGACCGGCCGCCCCGCGCCCGTGACCTTGGCCGCGAACGAGGTCGGGACGAACTTCTTCGCCGCGTTCCCCGGGCCGCCGAACGGCGCGTTGTCGGCGCGCACCTCGTCGTCGTCGTCCGTGGTGCCCGGGTGCTGGGCCGAGCCGCAGCCGGCCACGCCGAGCGCCGCGACAAGAACGACCAGCGCGAACCTCACCGCGCGAAGACTACGACAGCCAGCGCCAGCGCGCGATCGTGTGCTTGCCGAGACCGATCTCGCAGCCCGGCTCGAGCACGTTGACCCGCTGCTTCTCGGCGCCGACGATCCGCGTGCCGTTGCAGCTCGCCGTGTCGATCGCCAGCAGGCGGTCGTCCTCGTGCACCAGCAGCGCGTGGACCCGGGACATCGAGCCGTCGTCGATCGCCGACGCTGCGTCGCAGCGGTCGTAGCGGCCGATCAGGACGCCGTCCCGGAGCGCGCTCTGGCCGATCGTGAACAGCGCGCGGCGGTTCGGCCCGATGATCTCGAGCTTCCCGGCGACCTCGTCGGTGGCGCCGGCCCGCTCGATGCCGTGGTGCGTGTCGCGCGGCCCCTGCGTGCGGATGATGACGCTCTGCCGGGTTTCGCGGTGGTTCGGCATGCGAAACGACGGCAGCGAGCCGTCCGCCGAGAGGGCGAGCTCGTCGAAGTACACGCGCTCCGGCAGCATTTGCCACGCGTCGCTCGCGCGCTCCGGGTAGTCGCTCGGATCGCCGAGCTGCGTGATGAACAGCGTGTAGCCGCCGCAGCGCAGCACGGCCGGGCCCTCGGCGCGCAGGCCGCGCAAGGTGCGACCCTCCTCGTCGAGCATGCCGTCGTGCGTGCGCAGATCCATCACGCGGTAGCGCACGGCCGTGTCGCCGCGCTTCCAGCTCGTGACGGGATCGAGGACGACCGCGAGCTGGCGGAGCGCGAGGCGCTCGCTGCCCTGCAGGAACAGATCGCAGTGATCGTGGCGCCCGACGATCGCGGCGACCGGCCGCCCGACCCGCGCGACGAGCTTCACCATGCCGGCCGGGCGCCCGGTGCTCTCGTCGACGGCGAGGATGGCGAGCCCCGGCTCCTCGACGCCGCGAGCCTGGTGCGCGAGCTTGGCGTAGCCGCGGACGAACAGCTCGCGCGCCGACTCGCGCGGCGCGGTCGGCACGCGCTGAGCGGGGCGCATGATCGTGGCGACGTTGCGGCCGTTGCCGCGGACCTGGCCGTCCCAGAGATCGACCCCGATGGTCTTCACGTCGGACCAGGCTAGCACGCGTTACTTGACGGGCAGACCAAATAAGTCGAACAGCTCGGGATCGCCGAGGCCCAGTTTGTCGAGGTCGGGGCGGATCTTGGCGAGGTCTCCGACGACCGCCACGACCAGCTTGCTCGCCGGCACGAGCTTCGCCGCCGCGCGCACGTCGCGAGCGGTCACCTTGCGCACGTTGTCGGCGTAGCGCGCATACCAGTCATCGCCGAGGCCGTAGAGGGCGAGCTGGGCGAACGCGTTCGCGACGCCGGCGTTCGTGGCGAACTGCGCGGGGAGCGCGCGGGTCAGGTGCTGCTTGGCGGCGTCGAGCTCGGCGGACGTCAGGTCGGCGGCGCTCATTCCGTCGACAATCTTCAGGATCTCGCCGACGCCGGTGCCGGTCGCCTTGCTCTGGATCGCCGTCGCGATCCCGAACAGGCCGCCGCTGTCGACGCGCCAGTCCGCGGTCGCGCCGATGCTGTAGGTGATGCCGAGCTCCTCGCGCAACCGGTGCACGAGTCGGCTCGTGAGGCCGCGCCCGAGCGTGGTCCGGCATCGTCTCGGCCGCGAGAGGATCCGCGGCTCACGACGGCCCCAACTACCGCCTGCGCGGCCTCTCGCCCCGTCGCTCGCAGCCCGCGCTCGCGCCGCACGGAACGAGCGGTGTCGGCGGGGTTTGTGTCGGCGACCTCGGCGTACCGCGGGCGGCTCGAGCGGGCGGAGCTCGCCGCCCTCACGACGGCGGTCCGCGCGGCGAACAAGGACGCGACGAAGCAGCCCGGCGTGCTCGGGGCCGTCGCGGCGGTCCGCGCGGCGCATCGGCTGCCGCGGATGTTTGTCATCGCGGCGTACGACAACGAGCTCCCGATCGATCTCGACAACCCGCTGCTCGCGGCCGCGTTCGCCGACGAGGCGTCCGGCGTCGGCGCGCTCGAGCTGACAGAGATGTTCCCGGCCGAGGACGCGCTCCCGGTTCGCGGGCCCGAGGGCGGGTACGCGAACGAGATCCTGCTGACGCTGACGCGCGCCCGCGCCGCCCCGCCCGCAGTGGTCACCCCGGCCGCATCCACGGTCCGCCGCACGTTCCCGCCGGGCTCCGAGTGGCTATTCGCGAAGATCTACTGCGGCGAGGCCACGGGCGATCGCGTGCTGATCGACGCGGTCGGGCCCGTGGCGCGCGCGGCGCTGGCGGCGGGCGACGCGAGCCACTGGTTCTTCCTGCGCTACAGCGACCCCGAGCCGCACGTGCGCGTGCGCTTCGCCGGCGATCCGGCGGCGCTCGCCGGACGCGTGCTCCCCGCGCTCGAGCGCGCGCTGGCCCCGCTGAGCGCGCTCGGCGTCGCGCGGGCCGTCATGCTGGATAGCTACGTCCGCGAGACCGAGCGCTACGGCGGCGACGCCGGCATCGAGCTCGTGGAGCAGCTGTTCTGGCGCGACAGCGAGGCCGTGCTCGGCATCCTCGAGCTCCTCGAAGGCGCCGACGGCGCGACGGCCCGCTGGAAGCTCGCGCTGCGCGGCCTCGACTCGCTCCTCGAGCGGCTCGGGTTGTCGCCCGAGATCCGCGCGCAGATCTTCAAGGACGGCCGCGACCGCATCGGTGCGGAGCTCGGCGCCGGCACGCCGCTATGGGCGCAGCTCGGCGAGCGCTTCACCCGCGAGCGGGCCGACCTCGACGCCGTGTTCGCCCGCGATCCCGCGCGCGACGCCGAGCACGACCTCGAGCCCGGCTTCACGCTGCTCGCCGCCCGCGACGAGGCCCTCGCCCCGATCGTCGCCGAGCTGCGCGCGCGCGACGAGGCCGGCCGCCTCGCGCCGCGCATCCGCGACCTCGCGTGGAGCGTGGGCCACATGCACGCGAACCGGATGCTGCACGCCTCGCAGCGCGCGCAGGAGATGGTGCTCTACGACTTCTTGAACCGCCTGCACGCGTCCCGCCGCGCGCGCGCCAGGCGGTAGACTGCCGCCGATGTTCGGCACGACGTTCCTCGGTCACCAGGGCTGGCTGTTCCAGGGGGAGCGCGGCTGCCTCCTCGTCGATCCGCTGCTGCGCGAGGACTTCGGCGACATCCACGCGCTCGGCTATCGCGTCTATCCCCCGCGCGAGCTCGACCTCGGCGCGCTGCCGAGGCTCGATGCCATCGCGCTCACGCACGAGCACGACGACCACTTCGATCTGCCGTCGCTCGCGAAGCTCGACCGCGCCGTCCCGATCTACCTGTCGGGGCGATCGTCCGCGGCGGCCCGCACCATCCTCGCGGAGATGGGCTTCACCGTGCATCCGCTCGTGCCGGGTACGCCGGTCGTCGTCGGCGATCTCGAGCTGGTGCCCGGCGTCGGCGACCACGTCGGCGTCAACTGCGGCGACGAATGGGACACGCTGCCGTTCATCGTGCGCCACACCGGCGGCGCCGGCAGCTTCTTCACGATGGTGGACATCACGCTCACCGAGGCGCACGTCGCGTGGGCGAGCTCGCGGCTCGCGCGCCCGGGCCTCGTGACGTGGACGAACAACGCGCTCGACTGGTCGCACATGACCGATTACCTGAGCGAGCGCGACGAGGGCACGCAGCACTGCTTCATGCGGATGGGCGTCGGGCACAAGCTGATCGCGACGGCGTGGGGCACGCCCGCCGCGATGATGATGTGCGCGGGCGGGTTCGCGTTCGCCGGCGACAAGGCGTGGCTCAACGAGCGCGTGTTCTGCGTCGACCCCGACGCCGTGTGCGCGCAGATGGCGGCCGTCTACAAGAAGGAGAAGTTCTACGCCGCGCGCCCCGGGCAGACGTGGTGGATGAAGCACGGAAAGCTCGACCGCGTGGAGGCGCGCGCGCCCTGGCTCGGCACCGCGCCTCCCGAGACCTGGCCCTCGCGCGTGAAGGTCGCCGCGCCGGCCGCCCCGCCGGACTTCCTGCCGGCGACGGGCCGCGCCGCCGTGACCGGGGACGAGCTCGCCGAGCTCCGGACGCTGCTCGCAGAGCTGGCGTGTGCGCTGGTCGGTAGCCTCGTGTTTCGGGGACTTCACTCGCTGCTCGCGAGCGACGTCCCCGCCGGCCGCGAGCCGACGTTCGCGCTCGTGCTGCGCGATGGGGACGCCCGCCGCACGTTCGTCTACGCGCCGACCGCGTGTGCGTTCGAGGAGCGCGCCGACGCCGCGTCCACGCTCGCCGGCATGGAGTGCTACGCGTCGGACCTGCGCGCGGTGCTGCGCGGCGAGCTCGGGCCGATCGCGCTGACCTACGGTCGCGCGCGCCTGTGGAACGCGCTGCCAAAACGCTTTCGCTTCGACTTGTTCGGCGAGCTCTACCGGGTCAGTCACCCGCTCCGCCATCCGGTCGCGACACTGCAGGTCTATCGCCGCATCGTCTCTACGCTTTGAGCTATCGTGCGAGCCATATGGCCCAATCTCTGCTCGAGCAGCTGAGCTCCATGACGGTGGCGGTGTGTGACACCGGCGATCTCAATTCGATCAAGAAGTTCACACCCCGTGATGCGACGACGAATCCGTCGCTCATCACCGCCGCGGCGCAGATGCCCGAGTACGCCGATGTCGTCGACGGCGCGCTCGCGTGGGCCGCCAAGGAAGCGGGCGGTGATGACGCCAAGACCATCGCGTTCGCGCTCGATCGCCTCGCCGTCGAGTTCGGGCTGCGTATCCTCGCCATCGTGCCGGGCCGCGTGTCGACCGAGGTCGATGCACGCCTGTCGTTCGACACGGCGGCCAGTGTCGAGAAAGGCCGCTTCCTCATCAAGCAGTACGAGGCGGGCGGCATCGCGAACGCGAAGGACCGCATCCTCATCAAGCTCGCGTCGACGTGGGAGGGCATCCGCGCCGCGGAGATCCTCGAGAAGGAGGGCATCCACTGCAACCTGACGCTGCTGTTCGGGATGCATCAGGCCGTCGCGTGCGCCGAGGCCGGCGTCCGCCTCATCAGCCCGTTCGTGGGGCGGATCCTCGACTGGTACAAGAAGGCCGAGGGCAAGGAGAGCTACCCGCAGGCCGAGGATCCGGGCGTGGTCTCGGTGACGAAGATCTACAACTACTACAAGAAGCACGGCCACAAGACCGAGATCATGGGCGCGAGCTTCCGTAACCTCGGCGAGATCATCGAGCTCGCCGGCTGCGACCTGCTCACGATCGCACCGAACCTGCTCGCCGATCTCCAGACCAAGACGGACAAGCTCGAGCGCAAGCTCGACCCGAGCAAGGCCGCCGCGATGGACATCCCGAAGCTGCACTTCGACGAGGCCGCGTTCCGCGCCGCGCACGAGGCGGACAAGATGGCGAAGGAGAAGCTCGAGGAGGGCATCTCCGGCTTCAGCAAGGCGATCGTCGCGCTCGAGAAGCTGCTCACCGAGCGCTATCACGCGAACAAGGGCAAGGCGAAGGCCGGCGCCCACGCGCACGAGTTCTTCAAGTGCTTCGACCTCGACGGCGACGGCTTCATCACGCGCGAAGAGTGGGCCGGCTCGGCCGCCGTCTTCGCGGCCCTCGACACGAACGGCGACGGCAAGCTCACGCCCGAGGAGATGGGCGCCGGGCTCGGCGGTGCGTTCGTGCTCGGCACGTAAGCTCGAGCAGCGATTGGCCGCCAGGGCGCCAGGCGCCAGGCGCGTCATGCGGCCCATCGGGAACGAGGGGTAGAACCCGCGCCGATCGTGGCTGCGCATCGCGTACGGTGGCAAGGGATCGAGGTGTGCGGCTGCCACGCTGGCACGGGCTACAGTTCGCGCCGCTGTGGGAACGCGCTCTTGACCGCGGGCACACGCGCTGCAGTACCGGCGGCGATGTGCATGTGCGGTAACGGATGGATCCCGATGCTGGCGCCGTACCGCGCCGAGGTGTGCCACGTGCCGGGCCTCGTCGGGCTGGCGATCGTCGCGACCGCGTACGGGATCTGGCGACAGGTCCGCCCGACACCGATCCCGGCGCTCCGCCTCTACGCGGTGCTGGTGTGCGCCTCGATCATCGCCGACGTATGGGGGCGGACCTCGCCGGAGTGGGGCTTCCGCTTCGACGGGTGGCTCCTGCTGCGGCCGACCCTCCTCGCCGCCGCGCTGGGCTACGAGGTCCTGCGCCACCGAGCGCGCCGGCTCCCTCGATCATCCGTAGTGGTACGCCGACAGCCGCAGGCCCGCGAACGTCCCGTCCCAGGCGAGGACGCCGCGGTCGTCGCCGGCAGCGCCCGCGATCACGTGGAGCGGTAGCAGGTGCTCCTCGCGCGGGTGGGCGAGGCGCGCGGCCGGGGCGTCGGCCCAGCGCGCGAGGGCGCGATCGCGCTCGGCGGGCTCGCGGGTGGCGGCGTCGCGCAGCCACGCGTCGAACGTCTCGGCGACGGGCCGCGAGCGCGGGTCCCGGAACGCGCGCAGGTTGTGGAACGACATGCCGCTACCGACGATGAAGACGCCCTCGTCGCGGAGCGGCGCGAGCGCCCGGCCCAGCGCGAGGTGCTGCAGCGGGTCGAGGCCCGCGACGAGCGAGAGCTGCACGACGGGCACGTCCGCGTCGGGATACGCGACCTTGAGCGGCACGAACGTGCCGTGGTCGAAGCCGCGCTCGGGGTCGGCGCCCGTCTCGAAGCCGGCGGCCCCGAGGAGCTCGCGGACGCGCGCCGCGAGCGCCGGATCGCCGGGCGCCGGCCACGTCAGCTCGTAGGACGCCTTGGGAAAGCCGTAGTAGTCGAAGAACAGCGGCGGCGCGGCGGACGTCATCACCGTCGGGACGGCCTCTTCCCAGTGCGCGGAGATCACGAGGATCGCCGTCGGCCGCGTCTTGGGCAGCGCCTTGACGGACTTCAGGTACGCGGCGAGGTCGGGCGACTCCTCGGCGTTCGGGAAGCCGATGTCGACGAACGGCCAGGGGCCGCCGCCGTGCGGGATGAACGCCACGGGCATGCGCGAGGTCATGCACGCATGATGGTGCCGCGCCGGGCCGCGCGCGAGATGCGAACGGAGGACGGTGCGTTGCGGCCCACCCGCCGCTACGCGAGATCGAACACGAGGACTTCGCCCTCGTCGCCGCCCTCGATCACGACCGCCGCCTCGCCGGTCAGCGCGAGCCCGTCGCCCGCGGCGAGGTCCTTGCCATTCACGCGTGCCGTGCCCTGCGCGACATGGACCCACGCCGAGCGCTCGGGATCGATGGCGAGGGTCGCCTTGTCCGCCGCGCCGAAGATGCCCGCGTAGACCTTCGCGTCGGCGTGGATCGCCACGCTGCCGCCGGCGCCGCCCGGCGACGCGACGAGACAGAGCTTCCCGCGCTTGTCGGCGTCGGAGAACGACTTCTGCTCGTAGCCCGGCGCGATCCCCTGCTTGTCCGGCTGGATCCAGATCTGGAGAAAGTGCACGCCGTCGGCCTTCGACGCGTTGAACTCGCTGTGCGTGACGCCGCGGCCGGCGCTCATGCGCTGCACGTCGCCGGGCTTGATGATGGCGCCCGTGCCGATCGAGTCCTCGTGCGCGAGCGCGCCCTCGAGGACGTACGAGATGATCTCCATGTCGCGGTGCGAGTGCGAGCCGAAGCCCTTGCCACCCTCGACGCGGTCGTCGTTGATGACCCGCAGCGCGCGAAAGCCCATGTGCTCGGGGTCGTAGTAGTCCGCGAACGAGAACGTGTGGTGAGAGTCGAGCCAGCCGTGGTCGGCGTGGCCGCGGTCGGTGGCCTTGCGAACGGTGATCATGGTGCGGCCAGGATGCTCACCGCGCGGCCTCGGGGAAACCCCGAACCGGGCAACGGAGTGGTGCGAGGGCCGCTGGCGCACCAGACTGTTCGTGTACCGTGGCTCGATGACGCGTGTCGCCATCACCGGAGCCAGCGGCCTCCTCGGCGGGAACCTGGCGGCCGAGCTCGTCGCGGCGGGGCACGAGGTCGTGGCGACGCGGCGCGGCGGGACGCGCGTGGCGCGGCGGGACGCGCGTGGCGCACCTGGCGGACGTCCCGATCACGTGGCGGGACGCGGATTTGGGGTCGGTGGACGCGCTCGCGGCGGCCTTCGCGGGCTGCGCGGCGGTCTTCCACTGCGCGGCGATGGTCACGATCAAGCGCGCCGTCACGCCGGAGATGACGGAGGCGAACGTGACGGGCACGGCCCGGGTCATCGACGCGTGCGTGGCGGCGGGCGTCGCGCGGCTCGTCCATACGAGCTCGGTGGTGGCGATCGGCCTGTCGACGGACGGCCGCCCGTGTGACGAGACGGCGGTGTGGAATTTCGACCGCGAGGGCTTCACGGACGCATACGCGATCACGAAGCACCGGGCGGAAGAAACGGTGCGCGGCGCGCGTAGTCGCCTGGACGCCGTGATCGTGAACCCGACGTACATGTTTGGCCCGCGCGACGCGCGCCCGAGCTCGGGGAAGCTGATCCTCGACGTCGTGCGCCGCCGCGTCCCGGGGTGGACGCCGGGGCACAACAACTTCGTCGACGTGCGCGACGTGGCGCGCGGGATGATCGCGGCGTGGCAGCGCGGCACGCGGGGCGAGCGCTACATCCTCGGCGGGCACGACATGACGTACGGCGATGCGTTCCGGGCGATCGCGGACGCGGCCGGGACGCGCCCGCCGCGGCTCCGGGTGCCGCACCCGGTGGCGCGCGTGGTCGGCGCCTGGGGCGACGTGGTCGAGCGGTTCGGCGGCGATCCGATCGTCAACTCGACGCAGATCCGCTACGCGTTCACCGACCGCTTCCGCTTCACGCACGCCAAGGCCACCCGCGAGCTCGGCTACCGGCCCGGCCCGCTGGCCCCTGCTCTGCGCGACGCGCTCACCTGGTTCCGCGCCCACGGCATGCTGTGAGGACGTTCGCGCGTGCGGGGATTGACCGCCAAGCCGCCGAGGACGCCACGCCAGAGCCAAGGTCAGGGTCGAGCAAGCTCCGACCGTGGCTCTGGCTCGGCGTCCTCGGCGGCTTGGCCGTTCGTCTTCTCTTCGCGTGCGCCTCGCCCGCGCCCGCTGCCCGGCCGGCCTCGCACCGCGCCTTTTACTTCTGGCGGACGACGTTTGCCCTGTCGCCGGCAGAGCGGACGGCGCTCGCGGAGCTGCACGTGGAGCGGCTCTATGTCCGCATGTTCGACGTGGTCTGGGACGACGCGGCCCACGGGACCGCCGAGGCCGGTCCGCTCGTGGCGAGCGACCGCGTGCCCGCCGGCATCGAGGTCGTGCCGGTCGTCTTCGTGCGCCAGGGCATCTTCACCCGCGACCACCTCGGCGAGGCCGGCGCGGCCGCCGCGGCCCGCACGACCTGGGAGAGCATCGCGCACCGGACGGCGACCCTCGGCGCCTCGCCGCACGAGGTGCAACTCGATTGCGACTGGACCGACCAGACGCGGGCCGGCTACTTCGCGTTCGTCGCCGGCCTGCGCGCCGCCGCGCCCGCCGGCACCATCCTCACGGCCACGATCCGCCTGCACCAGGTGAAGTACCGCGAGCGCACCGGCGTCCCGCCCGTCGACCGCGGCACGCTCATGTTCTACAACATGGGCAACTTCAGCGCCGATCCCGACGCGCGCGCCATCTTCGACGCGGCCAGCGCCTCCCGCTACCTCGCCCGCATCCCGACGTATCCGCTTCCCCTCGACGTGGCGCTCCCGATCTGGTCGTGGACCGTGCAGCTGCGCGACGGCATCGTCGTCGGCCTCCTGCAGAGCACCGACCCCGACGAGCTCCCCGGCCTGCCCTTCCTCGACCACGCCACCCCCGATCGCTACGTCGTCACCGAGACCACGTTCCTGCACGGAACATTGCTCCGTGCCGGCGACGCGCTCAAGATCGAGGTGACAGGGGAAGCCGAGGCGCAAGCCGCGGCCGAGCTCGTCGCGCCCACGCTCCCCGTCGCCACCTCCGCTCGCACCGTCACGCTGTTCGATCTGTCGGAAAGGAACCTCGCGCATCATGGCCTCGCCTCGCTCGCTCATCTCTACGACACCGTTCGCTAGGCTCGCTGTCGCCGCGGGCGTCCTCGTGGCCGGGTCCGCCGCCTTGCGCGATGGCGACGTGCGCGCGTGCACCGGCGGCGATCCCACCATCGCCCTCGAGACGACGTTCGACCCGGCCGTGATCGGCGATGCGACCTGGCCCGGCTTGTTCTTCGACGGCAACGTCGCGGGCTACGGCGACCGCTGCGACGCGTGCCTCACCAAGGCGATCGCCGCCGACTGGCGCGGCTACCTCGGCCCCGCCGTCACCGACGCCGACTGGGCCCACGTCCTCTACGAGCTGAAGTCCGCCGATCTGGACGCGGTCGCGGCGCGGCTCGCGGGTAAGGCCAAGACCGTCCCCGCGGGCATGGAGAAGACTTCGATCTGGAGCAAGAGCGCGCCGGTGGACAAGCTCCGCGCGGCCGTCGCGTTCGTGCAGCTCGCGCGCCGCGTCGAGGAGGTCGACAGCTTCGATGGCGGCTACGCCGAGTCCGGGCAACCGAAGGTCGCGCCGCTCCCCGCGCCCGAGCTGCTCGCGGCCGCGAAGGCGGGCCTCGCCGCCGTCCCCGCCGCCGACGCGTTCCTGCGCCAGCGCTACGCGTTCCAGATCCTGCGCGTCACGTTCTATCGCCGCGAGTATGCCGCCGTCGAGAAGCAGTTCGACACGAGCGCGCCGACGCTCCTCGCGCCCTCGCAGGACCTCGCGTTTCGCGCGCGGTATTACTACGCGGGCGCGCTGCGGCACGACGACAAGCGGGCCCGGGCGAACGTCGAGCTCGCGCGGATCGCCGCCGATGATCCGGCGCTCGCCGGTTACGCGATGCGCGACTTCCAGCCGATGGAGGACGGCGACTGGAAGAAGGCGCTCGCGCTCGCGACGACCACCCGCGACAAGACGGCGCTATGGCGGCTCGTCGGCATCAAGGCCGACCCGCTCGCGGCCGTCCGCGAGATCATCAAGCTCGATCCGAAGTCGAACCTCGCGTCGCTGCTCGTCGTCCGCGAGCTCGCGCGGATCGAGAGCGCGAGCTCGAGCGTCGGCTTGTACGGCCAGAAAGTCGAGCCCGCGCAGCTCGCGGCCGCGAAGGCCGCCTACAAGACGCTCGAGCAGCTCGCCACGACGCTCGCCGCGGCCCCGGGGACCGACCAGCCGTGGGTCATGGAGCTCGTCATCGGGCACATCGCGGCCCGCCGGGGGGACGTGGCCGCGGCCCGCGCCCACATCCAGAAGGCCCTCGCCGCCCGTCCGGGCGACCCGCGCGTGGTGGCGCAGGGCAAGGCGAGCCTGGCGCTCGCGCTCGTCTTCGACTGGAAGATCAACCCGGCCCACGAGGACGAGCTCGCGAAGCTGATGCTCGCGGTCGAGGCGACGAAGAGCTACGACCGCCAGGAGGCCGTGCACGAAGAGGTCCGCGGCCGGCTCGCGAAGGCGTACCTCGCCGCCGGCAAGCTCGTCGACGCGGAGATGCTCGATCCGAACACGCTCGTCCCGCTCGACGAGTACTCGAGCCGCCCCACCGCCAACCCGTACGACAGGTCGAAGTGGACCGAGGCGGCGTTCATCAAGGAGATGATCGCGCGCCTCGGCGTGACGGCGACCGACTTCGACAAGTTCGTCGTGCACACCACGATCACCAAGGAGCAACTGCAGCGAGACCTCGCGCTGCGGAACCTCCTCGACGGCGACTTCGCCGCCGCGCTCAAGGGCTTCGACGCGCTCAAGCTCCGCGCGGCCCCGCTGCACACCGACCCGTTCGTCATTCACATCAACGACTGCCACGACTGCGATCACGAAACGTACGTCAACGCGGCGTGGACGCCCGCGAGCATCGCGAATCGCATGGCGACGCTCGCGAAGACGGCGAACGGCACGGGTGAGGCGGCCGCCGCGGCGTCGCTCGAGCTCGGCAACGGGCTCTACAACGCGACCTGGTACGGCAACGCGCGCGCGCTGACGGACGAGTCGCACGAGCAGACGTTCGACACGCGCCCCGCCGAGCGCTGGTACAAGCGCGCCTACGACCTGACCAAGGACCGCGAGCTGAAGGCGAAGGCCGCGTTCCTCGCCGCGAAGTGCGAGCGCGATCGCAACCTGACGAGCGCGCCGGCCCCCACCGACCAGGCCGTCAACGGGCCCGACCCGGACGTCGTCCCGCACACCTGGTACGCGGTCCTCAAGAGCTACGCGAGCACTCGCTACTATAAAGAGGTGCTCAAGGAGTGCGGCTACTTTGCGGCCTGGACGGCCAGCGGATCGAAATAACGCGTACCGTAGAGGGGTGCGGGGACAGACGCCGTTCGGGTCACTGGAGGTGCTCGTCCGGAGCGTCCAGCACGAGCTCCCCGAGGTGGACGCCGGGCGCCTCGCGGCCGCGATCGAGCGCGCCGTCGCGCGGGCCACGAGCGCG
>JANXOM010000294.1 GCA_025353585.1 Deltaproteobacteria bacterium | reverse complement strand
GGTCATCGTCGAGAACTTCTGAAACTCGCTGTAGACCGCCTCGGCGTTGTTCTTCGCCTTGTCCCAGTCGCCGCCGAGCGTCGAACCGAACATGGTCGCGAGCGAGATCTTCGCGGTCTCGACGTTCGCGTTGAAGTCGATGATCGCGTGCTTCGCGAGCGAGAGCGCGCCGCCGGCCAGAAGCGCGGCCCCGAGGCCGCCGATCACGTCGGACAGGGTCTGCGTCGAGTGCGCCGCCGATTTCGCGTGCTTGTCGATATCCTCGAGCACCTTCGACGCCTTGTCGGTGATGTCGTAGATGGTCTCGACGCGATAGCTGGTGGTCTCGACGAGGCCCATGGCTCACTCCTCGTTGTGGATGTCGATCAATTTGTTGAGGTGCAGCGCGATCGCGGAGCGCTCGAAATTGCTGAGCTTGCTCCAATTGCGCAGGCTGCCCGCGGCGCCCTTGAGGTGCCAGGCGACCCAGACCCACTCCTCGATCAGGTGGAGGCGGGCCGCTCGGCGGGCGGCGTGACCGCGATGCCCAGCACCCGCACGCGAAAATCCTTGAGGTCTTCCTTCGAGTTCTCGTTCAGGAAGTCGAACGCCTCGACGACGAACTGCTGGGTCTTGAGGGACCACCGCTGCCAGTCGTTGTACGGCGTGACCACCGTCTCGCCGTTCACCTTGACGATCGAGTCGGCGATCATCTGGTTCTTGTGCTCCACGGTGAGCGCGTACGCCGTGACGGCGCCTGTGGGGCCGATGGCGCGCTGCGCCGCGAGGGTGGAGTCGTCGCCGTTCAGCTCGCGGAGCGTCACGGAGCGGATGCTGAGCCGCTTGTAAGTCGAGAGGTCCAGGTTCAGCTCGTCGAGCTTGATCTTCGGTGCTTCGGACATGTTTAAATCCCCGTTGTCGATCTAGGCCAGTCGTCGCCGGCCCGGTTGTCTGCTTAGACGCCGCTCGCGTAGGAGCAGGCGCCTTCCCAGGACGTCTCCTGATAGCCGTCGGGCAGGTCGTCGCCCGCCATCTTCATCACGAGGTCACCGTGGAGCGTGACCGTCTTCAGCGCGCCCGAGCCGTCACGGTAGGCGTAGGTGATCGAGAGGTTGATCACCGGGAAGGGCTGGCCGTTCAGCTCTGCCTGCTCGATCTTCTTCCACAGGACCCACCACACGTGATCGCGCTTCTCGGTCTTGAAATTGAAGTCGTACCCCTTGATGTCGAGGTCCGGCCGGAAGCGCTTCTCGCCGGTGAACCGCTTCTTGGCCATCTCCACGTCGGGCTTCAGGTTGAAGCCCTTGATCGTGAGCATGGAGCCGCCCAGCGTCTGCCCGTCGATCTTGATCTGGACGGACGCCTCTTTGTTGCGAATCTCGGTTGCGGCCATGAGCTGGTCTCCTGTTGTCGGGTCGGTTTACTGGAGCGTGAACGTGACGGTGGTCCCGATCTGCACCTGGAGCTGGAGGTACAGGTTCTTCGGGATCAACTTCGCGCGGACGAGGTCGCGCTGGATGCCAGCGTCCCAATCGGTCTGAACGTTGACCTCAAGTCCGTTCTTGACCTCGATCAGCGGGACGTTCGACACGGGGTCGAGCGCCACGAAGCGACCGCCGAGCGCCAGCTCGGTCAGCCAGCCCGTGAACGCCGCCGCGCGCGCCGCGCGAATCGCCTTCGTGTTGGGCTTCTTCTCGTCGCCGCGCATGCGCTGCGCGAGGCCCGCCACGAGGTAGAACTTCGAGCGCTGGCCGTCGATCTGCGCGTTGTTCACGGCGAGGTCAGTCGTGCGCCCGTTGCCGAACAGCCAGACCGCGTTGCCGCTCTGATCGAGGTCGCGGTTGAAAAACGTGATCCCGTTCGCGTCGCAGAGGTCGCGATCGGCGTCGGCGAGCGAGTTGTACTGGCGCACGACGCTCTTGGTGAGGTCGCTGGTCTCGACGACGCCCGGATGCACGTCCGGGTCGGTCTGCGAGAGAATGCTTGCCATCCAGCCGTGCGGCTCGTCGATGATCTGTGCGCCGGTGACGGGGTCCACGATGTACTCGTGGTTGAAGCAGTAGACGATGTGCTTGTCGCGCAGCGTGCCGACCTCGGTCACCGCCGTGGCGAGCGAGATCGTCTCGTTGTCCGGGCAAGACAGCCAGAGGCGGTTGTTCGCCACCGGGGCGAGCGCGAGGATCTTCGTCTTGATCGCCGAGTTGGAGCGGTTCGCGACGAGGCAGTGATCGACGCCGCGCTCGGCGTTGAGCAACTCCATCGCCTTGCCCGTGCCGGTGAAGTCGGTGTCGGCGATCGCGCCGTCCGTGCCCGTGACGACCACAAAGCCAGCCGTGACCGTGCCGAGCTTCTGATAGCCGTTCACGTCGGCGCCGTCGGTCAGGGCGATGCTGTTGTTCGGTCGACCCGGGAGGATCTTCGTCAGCACGACCGGAGTGGCATCGTCCGAGCCGACGACGAGCGCGCCGTTGTCGTCGGTGCTGTTGTACGACAGGTTGTCGTAGAGGTAGTTCTTGCCGTAGAGCTGGACGAGGAGGCCAAAGCTCGTGGCCACGCCGTTCGAGGCGTTCACGACCTTGAACATCACGTCATTGCCCCACGTGCCCGGCGAGGTCGCCGTGAGCGTGAACACCGCCGCGCCCGCGCCGCCGGCCGCCGTCTCGAGCGTGAACGACGCTGCGACCGCCGCCGCCGCCGCCGCGCGCGTGACCGCGAGCATGCCGAACTGCTTGCCCTGGAGCGTCTGCCAGATCTTTCCGATCACGGTGCCGCCGTTGATGCCCTTGTCGCGCCCGCCGAACACGTCGACGAAGCGCTGGTAGCTCTGGCAGTACACGATTTTGCCGACTGGGCCCTTCACGCACTCGCCGGTGATCCCGGTGACACCCTTGAAGATGCCGGCGATCGGCGCGCTGATCCCCAGCTCCTTGATGTAGACGCCCGGGGCGCCGAACTGATCAGAGAGGCCGGACTGGTAACGGGGCTGCGGCATGGTCGTGCTCCTACGGGCTCGTGGCCGTGATCGGGATGTTGTCGAGAGTGGTGATGCCCGCGAGCTGGCTCGGGGCTGTGATCGGTGCGGCGCCAGACTTCAGGTCGGCCTGGATCGACAGCGTCATCGTCTGGACGACCGCCGCGTCGCTGCGCGGGATGAGGAGCGGCATGTCGATCGTGAAGGGCATCCAGCTCCAGAGCCGCGCCTCGAAGCTGTGCTCGGCGTTCCAGTCGGCCGAGAGCACGGTCGCGAAGCCGTAGCCGAACGTGATGGTGTAGTCGCCGACAGTGCAGCCCGAGAGCGGGACCATGATCGAAAGCGGGCGATCGCGATCGGCCAGGAAGGCGAGGCCGACCTTCTCCTCGATCTCCTCGCGCTTCGCCGGGTAGCGCGCCCCGACCCACAGCCGCCCCTTGCACTGAATCGTCCCGACGTGCGAGACGGTGACGCCCGGCACGAGCATCAGCGGGGACCCGTCGAGGATGTTGCCGTTGGCGTCGGTCGCCGCTGCGCCCACGAGGAGCGTTCCGCTCGCGTCGACGAGCAGCTCTCGATCCTGGTCGATGTCGTAGACCGCATGCTCGATCCACACGGCGATCGCCGGGTAGTCGACGTTCTGACTCGGCGGCGCGTCGATCACGATCGGCTTCTGGCCGAGCTGGACGAGGTCCGCGAGCAGGGAGCCGAGTCGCGCCGCGCAGTGCTGCTTGATCCGGCTCACGCCGCCACCGACTGATCGCTGCGCGAGTTGAGGATCTTGACGACCTCCTCGGCGAAGAACGTGCGGCCCGCGGGGATGCTGTCCCGGAAGACGTACGTCGGCTTCTGGCCCTCGCGCTCGATCTTGAGGCCGATGAAGTAGGCCGCGCGTGCGGCGTCCTTCGGATCGAGCCCGAGCTTACGCACACACCATGCCGCGATCGCCGCGCGGGCGACCGGCCCAACCTTGTGCGGGCGCGCCCCCAGCTCGACCACGCCGGCATGCGGCGCGTCGGTGGTGAGCGAGGCGCCCGTGGCCGTCTTCACGACGCGGAGCGAGTTCTTCAAGATCCCCTGGTCGGTGATCCCCTTCTCGTCGATCGCGTTCGCGACGTGCGCCTTGAGGCGCTGCGCAGCCCTGTAGGACCCCATCATGATCGCCTTGCCGACGCGCTTCCCCTCGCGCTTGAGCGCGTTGGCGAGCTGCTGGGGGCGGATGTGGATGGTCGGCATGGGGGAGCTGCTACGTGTCGGAGCCGTCAATCGACGAGAGCGCTTGAACCTGCTCGAGGACGATCTTCCAGTCGGTGCCGCCGTCGCCGTCGCCGCGACGCGGGACCGGCTGGCCGACGACCGTGTAGAACTGCGGGAGCTGCCCCTGCCCGTGGCCCTCGCTGATGCGATAGACGGTCTCCGAGCCGGGCACGCGGCGCGGCTGAAGCTCGTCCTGCGTGTACGAGAGCGAGACGCCTGTCAGGGTGCAGTGGCCGGTGTCCTCGATGCCGCCTGGACCCATGCGACTCGAGGGTGTCCAGTCGACCTTGGGTCGCGGGGACAGCTCGGTGATGTAGTCCGTCGGGGTGCCGAGGCCGACCTCCGGGCCGGACCACCGGCGCGTGACGATCTCGACCTTGAAGGGTCGCGTGCCGAGCGCGCTATGGATCGCACGGCGCACGTTGTCGACGACGCCCACGAGGACGTCCGCGAGGACGTTCGGATCGAGGACGGCGTCGGGCATGAGTTACCTACGCGAAGCCGCCGGCCTGGTAGCCGGAAACCTTCAGGCCGTAGACGCCGCCGCCAGCAAGCGCGGTCGCGGTCAGGCGGACCTGCTTGCACGCGGTCGGCATGCCGTTGACGTCCGAGAGCGTCAGCTCGATCGCCTTGTTGTTGCCGGCCGGGAAGTCCGTGTCGACCTTCGTGATGATCTGCGTGAAGACCACGCCGTCGACCGACTTCTCGACGTTGAGGGCGACCGTGCCGACACCGACGACGCGCACGAGCTGGATGAGCACCTGCCGGACGTCGGTAACGTCGATGACCATCTGATCGCCGGTCGTGTCGATCGTGCCGGACGCGTTCGGGTCGACGGTCATGGTGCCATTGCGGTTGATGAGCTTGCCGAGGGACATAGTGGCTCCTGGATGTTCGGTAAAGGTGACGCTCGCGCCTGTTGTCAGATGCGTTAACGGGGGAGGAAACCGCGCCCATCGAGAGGCGCGAGCGTCGAGAAGTTAGCCGCCACCGAGTCGGTTGACGGAGCGGACCTCGCTGGGGTCTCCGCTGTAGAACTCGTCGGAGTTTCGAGCGGAGCCCTGGGACGAGAACACGTCGGAGCAGATCGAGATCTTCGTGAAGGTCGCCAGCCGGTTGATCTGCTGCTGGCCGAGCTTCTGGAGGTGCTTCAGCGTGTAGTGCGCGCGGAGCTGGATCGTGCCGTCCTGGATGGCCTGCGCGATCGGGATCGTGCCTTGGATGCTGGCGTCGATCTGATCGAGCTTCGTCAGGATCGGTCGAATGAAGTCCCCGGCGATCGGGTAGTTCACGAGCGAGTTGAGCGCGCGGATCGCGTTGCCGTCATCCTCGAAGATCGAGTACCCGAGGAAGAACAGCACCCGGGCCTTCTCGTAGTCGGTGAGCGACGCGCTCACGGGGTTAGACCCCGGCGCGCTTGGCCTGCGCGGCCTCGAGTCGGCGAGCGTTCATCTCGATCGAGACGAGGGGCATGCCGGCGTCGTTCTTCGGGACGCGATGATCGAGCACGGGGAGCACCTTGCGCTGGGTCTCCAGCTCGACCGTCGACGGCATCGGATCGCCGCCGGCGCGCATGATCCGCGGGGTGCCGTAGGCCGCCTCGAGCTGGGCGATCTCGCCCGGCCGGAGCTTGTACGTGCGGCCCGCGACCTTGAACTTCACCGAGCCCGGCGAGACGTTGACGACCTCGACCTGATCCGAGGCGAGATCGATGTCCTCGTCGTCGTCCTCGGGAAGCTCGCCGAGATCCTCGCCCATGGAGGCGAGCTGCTCTTTGCGCGGCTGGACGAGGCGCGGCGCCTTGCCCTTGGTGTTGCTGTGGTGCTGATGACCCATGGTCGTGTCCCCCGTTGCGGCCTGCGCCGCGTACGAGCCCCCAGGTGGATTTGAACCACCATCCCCCAGGTCAGGCGCGAAGCCCGCCAGGGTGTCCTGCCGTTGAACGACAGGGGCAGTGTCCGGTTTTCGTGCTGGCCGCCAAACAAGCGGCGCCGACGGACCGGCGAAAGCGAATGGGCGAGCCGCGGGCGCTCGCCGAGCGATTACTCGCTACGGAACGCGATGTCCTTGATCAGGAAGTGCGCGTTGGGGCGGATGCACTTCAGCTGGATCACGCAGTCGAGCATCCACGCCTCGAAGTTGCCTGGGGCCGGGAGGCTGATCACGTTCGCGACGAGCGGGCCGCCGGACGCGGGCGCGCCGGTCATCACCTGCTCGAGCGGGAGCCCGCCGATCGGGACGGTCGCCATGATCTTGCCGCGGGCGATGCGGCTCGCCGCGGTCGGCAGGTACTCGATCATCAGCGAGTCCTCGCTAAAAAACGCGAGATACCCGGACGGGACCGAGATGTCCTTAAACACCGGCACGCCGTTGATCTCGACGGCGTTGAAGCCGAGCGAGATGTTCAGCTGCTCGCCGCGCACGGTGACCTGCTGGAGGATCCGGCGCTGGTCGGCCGCCAGCTCGCAGAGGAGGCGCCAGATGTTCGAGGTCGTGATGCCCCACGTCGGGATCTTGCCGGACGCGTTGAACGTCAGCTCGAAGCCGTACTCGATGAGCGACAGCGAGAGCGCGCGCGGGATGCCGCCGTTACCGAGCACGGTGCCCTGCCACTGCGTGTACGTCGCGCGGTTGATGCCGGCGTAGGTGCCACTCGAGTCGAGCGGGCCGCCCGCGGCGACGATGCCGAACAGCGTCTGGGGGCCCGAGGAGCCGGTGCCCTGCCAGATGTCCGTGTTGATCTTCTGCGCGGCGCGCTCGCGCGCCTGGATCATCTTGAACATCCACGTGCGGCCCAACTCGGTGTCGGAGAACGCCGCGGCGTCCTCGGCGAGGCCGGTGATCCGGAACGTGTCGCCGTACTCGCACCACGGGAGCGTCGCGAGCAACTCCGTGTCGGCGTTGTACGTCGAGATGATCTGGCCGTCGTCGAAGACCTGGCCGGTGGAGGTACCGACCGAGACGTCCCAGGCGAGGTTCTTGCCCATGCCGGACTGCTTCGGGAGCAGATCGGTCGTGACGCTGGAGCGGTTGTACTGCTTCGCGACGTCGCGACGGATGCGCTGCTCGAGCGCCGGCTGGATCGCGCTGAAATTCGTATCGGCCATGGTGGGCTCCGGGTGTGAGCGCGTGCGCCAGCACGGCTCGGGGTCGGGTTCCTGCGTCTGCTCCGATGCGCTCGGAGCGGCGAAACCCGCTTTACGCCCGGGCAGGCGAAGCCCCAGATGGGGGCGTAGCGTTTGTAACGAGGAGCGGATTTGAACCGCTGACCTTCGGCTTATGAGGCCGACGAGCTACCAGACTGCTCCACCCCGTAATGTCGCCAACGTTCGGGCCGAGCCCTGCCGGCTCAGCGAACTTGACCGGAGTCAAGCTCGCCTTGGGATCAAGCTGTACGGAGCTGGCGTGCAAAGTCAAGCGCACACCGCGCGCAGGGAGAGATCCCTCCCTTCCGCGAACCTATTTCACAAGTGCCTGATTTCGTTGCGTTGTTTGTTGTAGACAACGCGTAGAGGAACCTATATCGTTGTCTACATGGGAAACAAAGCCGCCAAGTCCACCCCGCCCGCCGCCATCATGATGACGTGCCATGGCGAGGCTCACACGAACGCCTACATCGACAACTGTCACAGCTGCGCCCCTCTCTGGGGGACCATGGCGACGTGCGCTGTCTGCGCCACGAAGGGCCAGCAAGGCGTCCGTCTGGCCTTCTACAAGGGCAAGCGTCGCCTCCCTGCGCCCGCCTGCCCGCTCTGCGCGACCGTCCACGCGCCGATCCCGAGCCTGGCGCAGGTCAAGCTTGCCGCCCTCCGTGAGACCGAGTCGTGAGCGCTCGCGACATCGCTGATGAGCTACGCGCCGCGCGCGCGTTCGTGGTCGCGATCGAGGAAGCGTCGTGCCTGGTCTTCGATGCCGGCATCACCCGCGGCGTCTCCGTGACGCTGCTGCTCTGCGAGGGTCGCGAGCGCGTGAAGCAGCTGGAGTGCGAGCACATGAACGCCCACAGCGTAGCCGCGCACGAGGAACTGAAGCTCGCCGATGAGCGGTGGCTCGCGCTCACGCTCGTAGGCGTGCAGCACATCGCCGCCGACGAGACCGGCCCCGCCGAGGATCTCGAGCTGCGCAACTGCTCGTGTGGGAGCACGCTCGCCCGCCGCATGGTCTTGGACGATCAGCCGTTCTGATCCGCGCCCTGCCGCGTCCGCTGCCCGCGCGTCAAGCCTGGACCTTCCGCGTCCTCTCGTGCCTGGGGCGCTCCTGGCGTGCCGTCGTCGTAGCAGTCGCACAACCCCTTGGCCGAGTCGCACGCACAAGGAGGCCCTTGGCGCGTTCTGGGAGCCCTGGGAAGCACGCTAGCCGCGCCGCGCGCCGATCATGTTCCCGATGTCGCCATCGCTGGCGATCGCGTCCTTGCCGTTGGGCATGCCCCCAGCGCCCGTGCCGCGCCCGCTCCCGCCGCCCGCCGCCTCGCGCGCAGGCACGTACTCCTTGCCCTTGGGGGTGGCGAGCCAGCCGGCGACGCCCTCCTCGATCGGCAGGACCTCGTCGTCGCCGTCAGCCTTCCAGAGCACCTTGCCGGTGGATGGATCGCGCGTGATGCGCTTGCTGTGGAGCATGTCCACGACATCGTCGAGGAGCGCCGACTTCACCTTGCCGGTGAGCGCCGAGGTCAGCGTGTTGCGCTCCTCGACCGCCTGCGCGCGCTTCTCCGCCGCGGCCTCCTTGGCCTTGCTCTCGGCGAGCTGCTTCTCGAAGCCCTGGAGCTTCTTGTCGCGCGCGCTCAGCTCGGCCTGGAACTCGGGCGGGAGCGCGCCCTTCTTTGCCGCCGGCGGCGTGGCCGGATCCGCGTTGGGATCGGTCTCCTCGACCTCCGGCTTCACGGCGAGGCCCTTCACGGCCTCCGCGACCGTGTCGGCGATGAGCTTCTGCGTGGCCTTCGTCGCGCGCTTCTCGCGCTCGCCGATCGAGCCGTGGACGATCTCGCCGATCAGCTTGACCCACTCGGCGCGCGTCTTCGGCATGCCCTCGTCGTCGCCTCCGCCGCTGCCGCCCCCGCCAGCCGGCTCTGGGGCACGCAGGATGCTGGGCCGGCCAAACAGGCCAGTATGTGCGCCACCGGCGCCGTGAAACTTCTCGCTGTCGATCATGGTGTGCCTTTCGCCCGTGGTTTACAGATTCCAGCCCTCGCGCCACGGGACGATGGCGCAGCGGCAAAACGGGTGAAGCGGCGGATGATCCACCCCACCCCTGAAAGAGATGTCGAGCCCGAGGATCGCGCCGTCGAGCGAGGCGCAGAGGATGCACACGCGCCGATCGGCGGCGGCGTCCCAGCGCTTCCAGTAGCCGCGGTCCTCGCGGTCCATGGCCTTGAGGCCGTCGAGCGCCGTGACGTTGTAGGCGTTCACCAGCTCGGTGTGGACGAGGCGCTCGGCGCGCGCTCGGATCGTTTTCACCGCGCCCGCCGCCATCGCATCGCCGACCGCACTCGGGCCCGCCTCGCGCAGGACCTTGACGATGCGCGTCGACGCGAGCATGCGGCCCACGAGCTGGTCCACCGTCTCGCCGCGTACGACGCCGAGCATGAAGCGCGAGCGCATCTCGCGACCGACCTCGCCGCCCCAGCGCCGCGCGCTGCCCTCGAACCTCGAGAGGACCATGCGCCGCGTGTTGGCGCCGACGCTCGCGACGTCGAGGCGCAGCGGCGTGATCGCGCCCTCGAACTGCGCCTGGCCGGCGTGGACCATGTCGCGCAGCCGCTCCCACGCCGTCGACATGGCGTGCTCACCCTCGGCGATCAGGTCGCTGCGGACCGCGCCGCCCGAGTGATCGATGATCGCGATCGCGTGCTGGGTCTGCCCGAGCAGCGCGCGGTAGCGGTGGAGGTCGAACGTGACCGAGCCCGGCGTCGCCTTGAGGAAGCGCGTGATGCCGACGGTCAGCTCGCGCTCGGCTTCCTGGAGGACCGGCAGGAGCGCGCGCAGCTGGGGCTCGGTCGCGTGGATGAGCGCCTGCGTGTTGGCGTCGACCGCCATCGCGAACTCACCCACCGCGATCCCCGTGCGCGAGCCCGCGCTTGTACCAGAGCGCCTGATCGCTCGCGACCCCGCCGCCGCCGCAGGCGCAGCGCTGCTTAGCGAATAGTTTCAGCTCCTCGCCGATCGGCCGAAAGCTGTGCGGCCCCGAGCACGCCGCAAGCTTCGCCTGGTTCGCGCGAACCTCGGCGAGCAACGCGTCGCAGTCTGCGCGGGACATCGTCATTGGAGCTACGACTCGAGCAGGATGCGAGCGCGCGCGATCGCGTCCTTGATACTCATCGCGGGGGCCTTGTCGTGAAGGGTTTGATCTCGAACGTCTGCGGCGTGCCGAGCGCCTCGTTCAGCGTGAAGTTGGTGCCCTCCCAGATCGCGGCCTCCTCGATCGAGGCCTTGATCTCCTCGCGCTTCTGGACGAGCAGCTCGAAGATGGCGATCCACTGCGGGCCGCAATAGCCAGCGATCCAGGCGAAGCGGTGCATCAGTGAACCGTGTGCGCGGTGCGGGCCGATCGGCTGACGTCCAACTTGAGGATCTCGAGGATCGCCCAGCGCCGCCACGGTCCGGGCACGTGCGCGAGCAGCCAGAGCGACGCCCGCACGAGCTTCGTGTCGACGAGCGCGATCACGACGCCTCGGCCATGAACACGAGGAGCCCGACGACGAACGCGATCGCCCGCCGCATCAGCTCTTGCCGGCGACGCGGTTCGCCGTCGCGATCATGTCCGCGGGGACGTGGATCAGGACGCCGTCGCGCATGCGCACGATGAAGTAGTTGTTGGGGTGGCGCTCGACGGCGACCACGCCCGGATCTTTGCTCGCCTGCGCGACCCTGGGATCCTGGCTCCAACCGATCGTTTCGAGCCCGCCCTTGCCGATGAGCGCGCGGCGCTCGACGCCGTGCTCCTTCCACATGAGCGTGACGCCGGCGGCGCCCGGCGTGTTGGCGACGTCGAAGAAGGTCACGCCCTGCGCGAGTCTGCGGCCGACGTATGGCTCGAGCTGATCCGAGGTCAACGTCGAGGACTGGCCGCTGACATAGAGGATCTGCAACTCGCCACGCGCAGTCGGCTGCGCTTTGACGATCTCCAGCGGAGCTAGCTTGCCGCGAATCGTCGCCGAGCCGTCTTCGGCGACGTTCAGCTGACCCGTGACGCGCGCCATGCCGTCCTTGAACAGCGCCTCGGCGTTGGTCACGACGAGCGACGGGACGTCCACCCGCCAGCCTGCGCAGGTGCCATCGGCGCGCGGGAGAGGCGACAGCAAGAAGCGGTAGTCGCGCTCGCAGATCTGAATCTCCCCGTTGTAGCTCAACATCAATCCTCCCTGGCGTTGTCCAGGATGTGCTCCTGGAACAGGACGGCGCGCCCGATGCGCTCGGCTGCGTTGTCCGTTCCGGTCATCATGGCGCGGTAGGCGCCGGACGGAAGCTCGATCATGAGCACGAGGCCCGAGGCCTTGCCTTCCCTCACGAGGGCCGCAGCGTGCCGGAGGATCGCCAGGCACTCGGCCTTACGGTCACCCACGTCGACAACCTCGCTCGTGCGTTTCGATGCCCCCATCACAACCACGTCTAGCGGAATCGACCACGGAAAGCGAGAAAAGCGTGAGATCTCTCGAGAAAGGGATCTGCTACAGCGTGACCACGTAGCGCTCGCCTGGCGCCGTCCGAGTCGCCGGCCACACGATCACCGTGCCCTGGCCGCTGCCTGCCTTGCCCTCCGCCTTCTCGAGCCCTGCCAGCGCCGCGGTCTTCGAGCTGAGGATCGGCGTGCCCGCGACGTCGTAGTGAATCACGGGCCCGTGCGCCGAGGCGATCAGGATGCGCGCCGCGAGGCGCGTGATGCCCGCGCTCACGAAGCCCCGAGCGGCGCGGCCTTGAGCGGCGGCGCGGGCGGCGGCGTCGGCGGCAGGGGGACCGGCTTACCGTCGGGACCCAGCTCGTGGCCCGCGGGGACCGGCGGCATGTTGGCCTGTGCGATCGACTCGGTCGTGAGCACCAGCTCGAGCTGCTGGCGGATCAGCGCCTTCAGTTCCGGCGTCGCCGCGTCGCCGAGGATCGCGATCGCGCCCATCAGCTTGTGCTCGACCTGGAACGCCGACGACTCGATCGGTGCCGTCGACAGCGCGACCAACTGCTCGATCACGTCGTCGGCGTCCGTCGTCGAGAAGTGCTGATAGCCCTTGCACGCTGGCACCGAGTCGGTGGTGTCGCCGCGGCCGAGCGCGAGCATCTGCGCGACCGAGCGCGCGAACGAGAGCGCCTTCTTGCCGATCGCGCCGAGCACGACCTCCTCGGCGATCTTGTCCTGGGCCTTGCTCTCGCCCGAGCGCGAGATCATCGCGCCGCTCGTGTCGCTCGAGAGCGCGAGCTGGCCGGTCACGCGGGGGATGGCCTCGCGGCCCTCGCTCAGCGCCTGCCGGCAGATTGCCGCGCCGGACATGTCGGGAGCGATGAACCGCGCATCGTCCTCGTGGCCGCGCACCTGCACCGTGTCGGGGGCGCGCCGCGAGAGCTTCGTGGCCGCCCGCGCGATGTCGCCCTGCGCGTCGCTGATCGGGCTGTCCGGGCCCGCGACGTCGGGGCCCATGAACTCGTAGAGCTGCTGGAAGCAGTAGCGGAGTCGACCGTACGTCTCGCCGTTGGCCTCGTTGAACAGCGAGCGGCACCGCGACTCGATGAGATCGCCGACGTGGAACTGCGGCTCGTTGTCGGCCGAGCAGTCGAACCGGACCCACGGGACGCGCTTGAAGCTGTGCGGCTGCTCGTCCACCGGGATCACGACGTCGTCATCCTTCCAGGTCTTGCCGTCGGGATCCTTGCCGTCACGATCGAGCCGGAGCATGTAGGTCGTGATCGTCAGCGCGTCCCACACCTTCCAGGTGTGCGTGAACCACGTGCGATCCTCCTCGGGGGTCAGCGCCACCTGGTCGACGCCGTAGGTGCGGACCCACAAGAGCTGGCCCTTCGTCTCCTGCCAGTTGCGAACCTGGCTCGCCGAGTAGGGAACCGGGTACGCATTGAGGGCGCCGTCCGCCTCCTGCTCGGCGAGCGAGCCTGCGATCAGGACCGGCGCCGGCAGGTCGCAGAGCATCCAGCCCCAGCCAGCGACGAGCCCCTCGACGACCGACTCGCGCACGATCTGGTCGTACGTCTTGGCCTCGCAGTCGTCGTCCGGCGGCGTCGCGTCCTCCATCAGGTCGGCCCAGAATGGCGGGAGCTTCGGCGGCGGCGGCGGCGGCTTGGGCGGGGCGGCGGCGGCGGCGAGCGGGCTCAGGCGCGCGACCGGCATTAGATCGGGCTTCGAGCCGTCGTCGAAGATCACCGGATCCTGCGCGAGGCCCGCGCTGATCTGGTTGACGACGAGCGCGAAGTCGTTGTCGTAGAACGCGCGGCTCTTGCGCTCCTGGTAGCTGGCGTCGTTCTCGTACGTGTACTTCGGGAACACGATCGCCATGATCGCGTCGTCCTTGAGGAGCGCCCTGCCGCCCTTGTACAGCGCGTGCAGAACGGCGACGTAGGTCAGATCGAGCCGCGGGTGCGTGCTCTTGAGCGTCGAGAACTTCGTGGGACCGGCCATGATCAGACCTCCGTGGGTTTCGTCGCGGTGTCAATGAACAACCAGCACCCGTGAAGATCTCGGGCCTCGCGCATGATGCGCTGTTGCGCCGTCGTCGTGGACGCGCGCGTGTCCACCTGCGCGAGCACCGCGCCGAGCGCGCGCCACAGCGCGAGCACGTCCTTCTCGAGGCCCTCGGTGACGTGGCGAGCAGCGAGTAGCGAGTCGCGACACTCCTCCAGCTCGTGCTCGCACGCCGTCGACACCAGCTCGATCGCCTTCATCTCGCCCGTGATCATCTTCGCGCGCGCCTCGGCGATGTTCCGCGCTTCCTCGACCGTGCGCTGCGCGAGCCCGGCCGCGCGGGTCAGGCGCAGGTTGCGATCGAGATGACTCCGCATGATGCGGAGGTCCTTGATCATCCCGTCGATGTCCTTCTCGTCGAAGATGCCGCCGGACGCGTAGCGCTCTTCCAGCTCGAGGATGTTCGAGTTCATGTCGAGCGGCGTGGTCGTGCGCGGGAGCGTCGGGCCGTCGAAGTCGTCCATGTCCTCGATCAGCACGCGCTCGGCGGCCGGGACGGGTGGCTTGTCGGCCATCACTGCACCAGCCAGATCTCGCCGCGATGCGCAGCGAGGCGGATCTCGGCGGCGACGCGACGGTCGTCGAGGAGCGAAGGCGCCACGCAGTCGTCCGGCATGACCCACACGTCGTCGCCCTTCACCATGTGGCGCAGGACCATCGGGACCTGCTTCCACCAGAAGATCACGTCGGCGCCGGTCTGGCCGATCACGACGGGGCGCTGGAGCGTGCGCTGGGTCTGACTCAGCTCGGAGAGGAGCTGCTCGATCGTGCGCGGGCGCGCGACGAAGCTGAACCCGCCGCCGCGCGGGTCCTTGCCGAAGATCGCCGCGGCCTTGCCGCAGATGTACTCGAGCTTCGCGTCCGCCGCCGCGCGCTTGCGGTCGATGGTGTCGTTCATGTCCTGAGGCGCGTTGCCGATGCCGATGAGACTGCTCATGCTGTTGTCCTTGTGGGTAACTTTTATCCGCCGTACGGAGACGTGCGGACGTTGCGGTTGTGCTGCGGGACTTCCTTGTACATCCGGTTCCAGGCATGCGCCGTCACGTCGACGACGTCGTCCTCTTTGTCGCCGAGGCCGGTGAACGCGCACATCACGCGTACGTACTCGTCGACGTCCCAGCCCGGATCGATCTCCTGTCCGGCCGTGTCGAGCCCCATCGGCAATAGCACGCGGCCGGAGTTCCAGGCGTTCGAGACCTGGATCGCGCGCTGGAACTTGTCGCCCTTGGGGATGATCGACACGATGCGCCGGCGCAGCTTGGGGAACGTCTCGACGAGCGTGTCCGGGATGACCTTGAACGCCGCGACCGCCTCGACGCCGATCGGCAAGCCGTAGCGCTTCATCCACTTCGCCGCCTCGCGAATCACGTTGGGAATCGTCATCTGGTACTTCTGCACCTCGGCGACGTACATGACCGTGCTCTCGCCGTAGCCATCCATCGCGAAGGCGCCGAGCGCGCTGTAGTCGGCGGACGTGCGCGCCGTGGCGGCTGGATCAAGCATGATCATCCCGCGCTTGCCCTTCCACTCGAGCGGGAGCTGGAAGTGCCCGAAGCCATCGCTGAAGACCTTGCGATCTGCAGAACGCGGCACGCCCTGATAGAGCGACCACCACTCGTACTCGCCGCGTGCGCGCGACACGCGATACCAGCGCATCGCCGCATCGCTGTCGTGCGGGTACCGATCGTTGATGCTGTCCCACAGCGGCATCGCGCGCAGGGGCTCGAGCTTCTCGTCGACGGGGTTGCCGAACAGGTCGCCGACCGCGGGTAGGTTGATCGAGGTCCACACCTCGCCGAGCGCCTCACCGTTCGGATCGCTCGCAGCGGCTTCGAGGATGCGACCGATGGGGTCGTCCTCGTGCCAGCGGGTCTGCACGATGATGCAGGAGCCGCCGCCCTGGAGGCGCGAGAGCACATCAGCGCGCAGCCAGTTCCAGACCCGGTTGCGCTCGAGGAGCGACATCGCCGTCGCCGAGCCCTTGATCGGGTCGTCGATGATCAGGAGGCCGTTGATGCCGCGGCCTGTGATCGATCCACCGACCGACGTGCTCTTGAGCCCGCCGCCGTACGCGGTCTTCCAGTCGAGCACCTTGCCCGAGCCCGACTTCGCGCTCCGCTCGGAGACCCTGCCGACCTGCACGCCGATCTGCCGGCAGAGGTTGCGCACCTCGCGCCCCGTCTCCTCGCTGAGATCCGAGGCGAAGGTCGCGTACGCGTTCAAGCACGCCGGGTCGTAGAGGCAGCGGTAGGCGATGGCGAGCCTGAGCGTCTCGGTGTTGTGGGTCGGCACCAATCGATCGCCAACGAGGTAGAGATGCTCGGGGTGATCGACCTGGATGCACTGCCCAATCGTGGGCGTCGCGAGCTTCTCGATGCTCACAATCGATCGCCGTCGCCGCACGCCGAGATTCGCGAACTGCTTCCGCGGCAAGGTCCCAGGCGCCACGCCATCGTGCGGCGTCCACTGCACCGTGTAGGTCCTGAGCTTGCCGATCACGTGTCGGCCCTGCGCGAAGCCCGTATGAGGCTCTTGCTCTGTCGTGCTCGGCCGGTAGCCAAGCGTGCTGACCAGGTGCGAGACGTCGGCGGCCAGCTCGGGCAACGTGGTCACGTAGCGCACGCGCCCCGTCTCCGGCTCCACGCTGCCATCGCTGTCAACGAGCCCGGTCATCAGCGCGCGGCGCTGCTCGAGGGACGCCACCAGGTACTCGACCGGGATGCGCTTGCTGATCTGTTTCCAGCGGTCGTCATCGACCACCATCCCGATGCATTTGGTGGTCGCGTGCGTGTAGCGCGCGCGCAGGCGATGGCCGCGACGAACAAGCTCGGCCTCGACGTCGACAGCATCTGCCGGGCCCGCGGTCACGCGGGAGCTGCCCACAGAGCCATTCCCAAGCCAGTACCCCATGAGCCATGGCTCGAAGGGCAACGCAGCGTGGCGACCCTTCAGGGGGCTTGTGTAGCACACCGAGAAGCGCGGACGCGCTTCCTTGCCGGTCATCACGCCGGCGGCGATCATCGCGTCCGTATCCATGACCTCCTCGGCTTTGGCGCCGCGCCGCAAGACCGTCCAGCGATGCTGTCCATTCGCTTTGATCTGCTCGCCATCATCGAACGTGATGAGCTGATCGATCTCTACATCCGGCGACACGTAGACCACTCGCGTCGTCGACCCGTCGGGCGCGAAAACATCGTCGCCGACTCGCAAATCACCATGCGTTCGCCACCCCCTTGGTGTTAGAATTTTAGTCAATGATTCCAAGGCTTTGCCGTGGCGCGGTGGCATGCTCACGACCGCGCGCACAGACTCGTACCGCGAGCGGTTCACGAGGTCGTACAGGGGCTTCAGGTGGCGCGGGACCGGCATGTAGTCCGGGCGCACGCGCGCGACGAACTCCTCGAACGTCTCGACGCCCTCCTGGATGCGCTTGAGCGCGCGCAGGCGAGCGCGCTTGTACTCCGCCGTCAGGGCGCCGCCGCCGCGATCCGCGCGCGGCGCGGGCCCGACAGGCGCTCGCATGAAGGGCCGCGAGCGCCGCCCGCGACCGCCGCGATCGGGGCCGAGTAGGGTCACCGCTTCACCACGCGCGCGCGGGGGAGCGCCTTCACCTGCCGGTGGAATGCGCGCACGTCGCCGAACCACGCGCGCAGCCGATACCACCAGCCGAGCCGCTCGCGGGGTCTGTGGCTACGCATCGTCGTCCTCCTCGTCCGCGTCGTCGCTGTCCGCGGCAAGCGGCTGGACATAGCGCCGGGCCGGCGGTGGGGGGTCGTGCTCCAGGTCATCGCTCTCGGGCTCGTCGTCGGGATCAAGTGCGACTTCGCTCGTCGCGGCGCGCTTCTTCAGGTTCGCGATGCTCGGCTGCTCCTCGCCCAACTCGCCCTCGAGCGCGAGGATCTCCGCCTGGCGCTGCGCGTTCGTGAGCCGCAGCGCGTCGATCATCGCGGCGTCGTCCTGCGTGAAGCTCGCGGCGCCCTCGCCCGTCGGCCGCTCGCCGTCGCTGAAGCCGAGCATCTTCTGGTAGGCCATCGTCGCCATGAGGAGCGCACGCGAGTCGCGATCCCGCTCTGCCATCTCGATCGCCCGCTCGTACTTGCGGCACAGGTAATCGTAGATCTTGGGGCGCCGCGCCTTGGCCTCCTCCTCGAGTCGATCGTACGCGCGGGTGACGGCCTTCTCGCTCGGGTTCCGCGAGATCCGAAACCGCTCCCGCACCATGGCGGCGAGCTTGAGGTAGCGCCCGTCGAGCCAGGGCTCATCTCGGATCACGTCGATCACGTACGCAGCGCGCACCTCGATGGCCCGCGGCAGGTCGTCCTCTCGGCGCTTCTTGGCTCTGCGCGCCCGCCGTGCAACTGGCATGTCACTTCCCCTGACAATCCCCAAGCTGCTCGATAAGCAAGCGAAAAGTCAACTACTTGCGCTCGTGCGCGCTGGTCGGGATGCGTTTGCGCAGCTCGGCTAGCTCGGCGCGCAGCGCATCACGCTCTTTGGCAAGTTTCGCCGCGAGCCGCACGTCGCTCGCCCATGCGGTCACGCCGCTCGCGTTGCGCAGCTCGACCAGCTCGGCGCGGAGCGAATCGCGCTCGCTTTGGACCCGCCCCAAGTTGCGCCGGAACATGTCGTAGGTGAGGTCGCGCTGCTCGATCACGGCCGCAAGTTGGCCTGCCACGTCAACGCGCGCAGCCTCGTGGCACTCCAGTCGCTCCGTCAACTCGACGACTGCCGCCGCGAGGAGCGGCTCGCGGGCGCGCATCGCAGCGATGAGGTCGGCTAGCTCGTGGTCGTAGTCCGAGCCGAACTCCACCGCGTGCCCGTCTTCTCCGGCGTCCCAACGCGTGAAGAAATCACCGTCATCGTCGAACGCCGGTATCCATGGCGACGGTGACCAATGCCGCGCGTCCGCGATGGCCTCGTGCGCAAGATCGAGCGCGGATTTCGTCGGGGCGGTCATGGCAAAATCTCCTCAAGCGGAACAATCCAATATCGCGTGTCGTCATTCGGCGACCACTGCTCGTCGCCGATACGGGCTCGCATCGCGTCCCATTCGCCGTAGTTGTAGTCGCCGGCGTCGCACCAGCGCTGTCGCTCCTCGGCGGAGCGTTGCTGCATAGCCTCCATGTGCGCCCTGACGAGCGATTCGGAAACGCCGTAGCGGACCGGATACTCGGTGTTGTCCGAGTAGCAGCCGCGAGACGCCATGATTACGTAGCCGGTCACTCGTCCCCCATCGAATCGCGCACGGCAGCGCCGACCGCGTAGCCCCGGAGGTAATCGGGCTCGCTCGGCAGGGGGCAATACTCGCTATCAAATCCGTCTGAGACGCCGCGCACGTACAGCATAGACACGCCGAATTCGTCGGCGAAGTGTCCGGCGGGACTCCGACGACCATCGAGGCCGACGTACAAAATCCCCGCGCCGACCGCGCACACCGGGCCGACGCGTTGGATGTCTGTTTCAGACAAGTACGACACGCCCCATTCCCCCGGCCGTAATCTCACCGCCGGCGTCCGGTGCGAGCCGCACAGGATTTTCGCGATCACCTGCTCGTCGAAAGCTTGTTCGTCGGTCATGACTACTCCCTCATCGCGTCTTGGAAACACATGCCCATGTCAAAGCCGGGGTTGACGTGCTCGCCGGGCCGCGACGTGCGCCCATCCCAATCGTTGCCGTGCGCAACGCCGGGCGGCGATCCGACACACGCGAGGACGAGTGCCCCAGATGCGCAACAGGCAACTGCGTCGCCTTCCCACGCAAGCCTCCCGGCAGAGTCTCGGAATGCGGCCCCCCTCGTCGCTGTCAGCCCCCGTGACCGCGCCGCCGCGATGGCGATGGCCAATAGCATCTCGTCGGCGGGGATGTCGTCGTTAGCCTTCATGGTCATGCCGCCCTCCGCTTGATGAACTTGCCGAACCCGTTGCGGGCGAACGTCGTGGAGGCGGCACGCATCCGGGCGCGCTTGCCGGCGAACCCGTTGCGACAGCTCACGCACCCGTGGGTCCGCTCGCCGGTGAGGTAGTCGATGCGAATCTTTGCCGTGAAGCCGCAGGTACAGGCGCAGGGCGCCATGCGATGCGCGCCGTCGGAGTACAGCGGGCCCGTGACCGTCCAGGCGCCGAACTCGAGGCCGACCACCTCCCCCTTCTGAATCGCGATGTCGCGGTGCCGCGTGGCGATGATCAGGGTCACGGCGATGTAGGTCGCGCGCGGGTCCTGGCGGGCGTGGGCGTCCTCGAGCTGATCGAGGGCGCGCTGGAGAGCCGAGCTGGTCGCGCGCGACATGCCGATCTAGAGCATCTCGACGAAGTAGAGCCCTTTGGGGGCGGTGACGGTGACGAACGCCGGGTGCGGGGCATCGACGTGGCACGCGCGGGCCTTGACGTCCGGCGCGCCGAGGAACTCGATCACGTAGACCGAGCCGAGGATGGGATGCTTGAACTGGTCGCCGGCTTTGTGTGAATTGGACATGTGTTGTCCATACGGGAAGCTTGAGACTCTGTCAAGATCACATCACCTCGAAGACGATCTCTCCCACGCTCGTGGTCAGCGTCACTCGATCGCCGGATGCCGGCGCGCGCGCGCGCGAGCCGTAGCGCCGAATGATCGCCTCTGCCTCCAAGGGCGAGACCCGAGCGATCGGCGTGATCACGCGGAGCGTCTTCTTGTACACCTCGAGCTGGGTCGCGATCAGGCGATCAACGAACGAGATGTCCGTCATCGCCGGTTCCGATCGAGCACCCTGCGGGGATCGCCCCAGGGCTCGCTGTACGTCGCCTTGATCACCCGGCGCGTGTGAACGCCGTCCATGCCTGGCGGGTAGGGGTCGTCATCGCAGTAGTTGCCCGGGCGCGCCTTGCAGATCTCGCAGCGCAGCTCCAGGGCGCGGGCGACGTGATCGCTGGGATCAGCGGCCATGACGCCCCCTGGCCTCGTTCTGGCTGCGCTCGTCCTGGCGAATCGCCTCGAACACGCGGACCACGTGAAAGGCGCCGCCCGGGAGGCCCTTGCAGCTCTCCTCGGCGCGAACGAGGCAGGTCATGCAGGCGACCTCGAGCGGGTGATCGGTCACAGGAGCACCAGCTGAACCGGCTTGCCGAGCCCGAGCATCCACGCGGCCATGTTCGAGCTGCCCGGCGTCGGCTGCCCCTTGCAGAAGATCAGCGCGGCGTCAGCGTAGCGGGCCATCGCCTCGTTTCTGAGGGGCCCGGCCGCCTTGCCGTGCTTACTCCAGTCGGCGGGGAAGACACGGCACCCGTCGGTCACCATGAACGCCGAGGCAAACCGCTCGCCTGACGCGTCAACGCCCGGCGCGCCGCCGCTCACGACCTCGCTGACAGTCCAGTCGGTTAGCCGCAGCGCGTCAACGATCTGCTCGGTGGTGACGCTCAGGTCTCGGCTGCCCGCGATGATGAGCTTCACGATCCCGCCTTCCGCCACCCCAGCCGCCGAGCGTGCGCCAGGAACAGGGCCGCGAAGGGGCACGGGAGGCCCGCCACGCCACGATTGCCGCAGGCGAAGCCCAGGAGACCCGCCCGTAGGTCGCCGTGCTGGGAGGCCCGCCAGGAGGCCAGCTCGCGAGCGCCCGTCCGCATGTCCTGGTTGAGGCATTCCGCCTCAGTGAGGGCCACCCCCTGGAGATATCCGCAGGTCGCAGGGTAACTGGTCGCCGAGGTCGGCCGAACGGCGTCGCGGCGCTTGCCGCCGGAGACCCAGCTGACCGCGTGGGGCTCGAGGTCGCTCTCGTGGCGGGCGATGGCCAGGAGCAGCTCGGGCGGGATGTCGCTCTCGTCCCCAGCGGCGATCGCCTCGATGACAGCGCGGGCGAGCGGCACGGCGCCAGCGTCCGGGTAGACGTCGTGGGCGCTCCAGAGCAGGACGAGGACGCGGAGGAGGCAGGTCACTCGGGCACCGCTGCGCAAGGGCCCTCGTGGCGGGCGACCCTGGTACAGCGCCAGCCCGGCGGTGGGATCTGGCAGCTATTGCTGGCGAGGCGAGACGCGACCGTCCAGAGATCCACCCGGTTGACCTCGTCCTTGCCGGCGAGCCAGAAATTGCGCGCCTCGGTCGCGCACCACCAGAGCACGAGAGCGGCGGTGAACTGCGCCAGGGCGGCGAGCCAGCCAGGGCCCGCGTAGGCGAGCGCGCCGAGCGCGTAGAGCATGGCCATCCCAAGCAGAAGACGGACGTAGCGGCGAGTGCTCATCGCAGCAACTCGAGGGTCCGACCGATCGACAGCTCGCCAGATTCCTTTTTGGCGCCCTCCTCGAGCCGCGCCCGGCCAGCAGTCGACGTCGCGAGCGCGACCGCGCCGAACACCGCGGTCTCGACAAGGAGCGCGGAGCGCGTGCCGTCACTAAGTTTTCCCCAATCGGTGACGCCCTGCCGGATCAGCTTGAGACCGCGCCGGGCTGCGCTCCGGGCCCGGGCCCGCTGGCGGCCGACCGGAGCAGGAACATCATCCTGCGACAGGCGAACGAGGCCCACGTTGATCACCGTGTCGATGACAACGTGCTCACGCAGGGCGGCGTTGCGCGCCGCGGCCACGCGCTGCTTGAGCTGCGCGACCGTCGCGCCGCAGCGCGTGGCGATCTCCGCGTAGGCGATCGTCTCGCCGTCCTTGAGGCGCACGAGGACATCGACCACTTTTTGGGTGAGCGGATGTCGAGGGGAAATAGTGATGGGATTCGAATTCATAAAAAGCTCCTCGCCTTGTCTCGCCATGCCAAGCCCGGCCATGCCCGGTCGCGCCCAGCCCGGCCAAGCCTTGCCACGCCGAAAATCGTTGGATGAAAAGGGTCCTTGCCTTGCCTTGCCTTGCCCGGCCCCGCCAAGCCACGCCACGCCCCGCCCGGTCTCGCCCGGTCCGGCCAGGTCCGGCCAAGCCGCGCCGAGCCACGCCGAAAATCGTTGGTAGAAAAAACCTCGCCTTGCCTCGCCGAGCCCCGCCAAGCCATGCCGCGCCCAGCCAAGCCAAGCCCCGCCCCGCCCCGCCTCGTCGAAAATCGTTGGATGAAAAGAAACCTCGCCTCGCCTCGCCTCGCCTCGCCTCGCCGGGTCTAGCCGTGCCGGGTCGTGCCTTGGCCTGGTCTTGCCGAAATCGCTTACTGCCAGTCGATCTTTTTGACCGCGAACCTGCCGAAGTAGCCGTTGCGCTCGGGCCGGAACCGACCCACGCCGATGAACTTCCCCCACGCCTCCGCGTGCTCGGCGAAGACCTTGTGGCCGATCTTCTCATCGAGGACCGTGACGATGAACGTCCCGCCCCACTCGGGGATCACCCCGAAGATCTTCGTGACGCGCTTGCCGGACCCGCGGACACCATCGCTCGGGACGAACAGCTCTTCGCTGACGACATCAGCGGCCAGGACGTCGAGCACGAGGGGGTCCATGCAAAGGATCCCGCTCTCAAATCTTTTGGTGAAAGTTTTTTGCCCCTCGCCGGGGATCTTGCGATTGAGGAACTTCGCCGCCGCCACGAGACCGTTTTTTGCCGCCATCGGCGGAAGAAAAACGTGCCCGCTCTTGGTCGTGTGCATGCGATGACGCCACGTGCGCCGCTCGTGCGCATCGCTCGTCTCCTGGCCGAGCTTTGGCTCGGTGTGGTGCTTGCTCTGTGAAAGTGGGCTCATGCCCTCGATGTGAATCAGTGCAGTTTGCATTTCATGCCCCCCTGGAAGTTGAAAAGTCCTCGCCTTGCGTCGCCGTGCCATGTCGTGCCGAGCCTAGCCATACCCAGCCTTGCCGTGCCCAGACATGCCCAGCCATGCCGAGATGAACCTTGTAATCTGTTGTCCATTCGGACGCAAGCGCAAACGACAACTAAGAGGGCTTGGGCTCCACTCCGCCGGGCCAGACGCGAACGTAGCGGTTGAAGGTCCCGCCGCACGGGATCACCCCGTGGTTGCGGCGGATGCTGTTGCGGGCGTGGGCGAGGTGAGGCCAGCTCTCATCGGGAACGCCGAGGTCGTCGGTCTGAACATCGATCGGCGCGCACCAGCGGCTGACCCTGTGGTTCCAGCACGACACACGCGCGGTGTCGCCGCCGATCGAGATCACGACGACCACGGTGCGCTGCGCCGCGTGGCTATCGAGCGAAGCGACCGTGCCCGGGCTCACCGCCTGCGTCGCTTCCGGGCCGCGGCGTGGATGTGCGCGACGGACGAATCGGGGCCCGCGAGGCCGAGGACGCACGCGAGGTCTACGACCACCGTTTGGCCGTGCTCCTCATGATCCTGCGCCGCGGCCCCTGCGTGCTGATCGCGTAGCTCCGCGATCGCCAACGACGCCTCGGACGCCGCCATCGCTGGGGTGTAGTGCCGGCCGATACAGTCGGCGTAGACCGCGGCCCACACGGCCAGCTCGCCGGGGCTCAAAGCGTCCTCGTCGCTGCGCGCTCGTCGAGCTTCTTGGCGAGGAAGACCCCCGACGGGCAGTCGCAAACCTCGTTGTCTATGTCGACGTGGCCCGTATTCCAGCACCGCGCGCACACCGAGATGTTCTGGCGCGTCATCTCGGCCATCATCGCGACCTC
>JANXOM010000042.1 GCA_025353585.1 Deltaproteobacteria bacterium | reverse complement strand
GCGCGTGAACGGCGAGGCGGCTCCGCAGGCCGCCCCGGTCGGCGAGGCCGCGCCGCACGTCGAGGCGCCGGCTCCGGCCGCCGCCCCGGCCCCGGTCGTCGCGAAGCCCGAGGCGCCCGCGGCGGCGCCGGCCGCCAAGGGCAAGCGCGGCAGCAAGGCCGCGGCCCCGACCGCCGAGACGCGCGAGTTCTGGGAGACGTGGGCCGAGGAGAAGTCCACCCGCGTCGAGGAGCCCGCGCCGGCCAAGGCCGCGCCGGTAGCCGCCGCCGCGAGCGACGAGACCGAGGACGCCGCGCCGGCCAAGGGCCGCGAGCGCGGCGGGCGCGGGCGTGGACGTGACAAGCGCGAGACGAAGCTCGAGGTCCCGGCCGCGAAGGCGGTCGAGGCGGAGAAGCCGGAGCGCGCGGGCCGGGCGAAGCGTGACACCACGGTCGACACCTCCGTCGCGGGCGCCGCGAAGGTCGTGGCGGGCGCGGCGCGCGCGGTGGCCCCGGTCGGCGAGGCCGGTCAGGCCCGCCTGTTCGTGAACCTCGGCAAGAAGCACGGCGTCTCGGCCGACCAGCTGCGGGCGCTGCTCGCGGGCCCGGTCGGCGGCGACACCGCGCGTATCGGCTCGGTGAGCATGCGCGACTCGCACGCGCACGTTCGCGTGCCCGAGGAGCTCGTCGAGAAGATCATCGGCGGCGTCCACGGCACCTCGCACGCCGACCAGAGCGTCACCGTCGAGCGCGCCCGGGCGTAGTGAGCTCGAGCGGGGACTAACCGCCAGGCCGCCGAGGCCGCCCAGCCGGAGCCAAGGTCGGAACGGGTCGGAAGGTAATCCCTTCCGACCCTTCGCTCGTCCGGACTTGGCTCCGGCTCGGCGGCCAGGGCGGCTTGGCGGTCAAATCTGATCTTCCCGGTAACCGCCGTGCCTCCTCCATCGTAGACAACACATGATGAAGCGGTTCGCCACGATGGCTCTGATGTTCGCCCTGGCGGCCTGTGCGGCCGGGTCGACCGCGCAGGCGGATGACCACAAGGCCGCGGTCGTCCACCGCACCGCCAAGCCCGCCGATGACGTCATCCGGCACGAGTTGACGGACATCCAGTACGACGTGACGCAGAAGGACGGCACCGAGCCGCCGTTCCACAACCCCTACTTCGACAACCACGCCGCCGGCCTCTACGTCGACGTCGTGACCGGCGAGCCCCTGTTCAGCTCGAACGAGAAGTTCGAGTCCGGGACCGGCTGGCCGAGCTTCTACCGGCCGATCGCGAAGCTCAAGGAAGTGCACGACGGCAGCGTCGGCATGGAGCGCACCGAGGTCCGCAGCGTGATCGGCAACTCCCACCTCGGCCACGTCTTCGACGACGGCCCGAAGCCGACCGGCCTCCGCTATTGCATCAACTCCGCGTCGCTGCGGTTCGTCCCGGTCGACCAGCTCGCCGCGCAGGGCTACGGCACCTATGTCAGCCTGTTTCCCGCCGCGAAGAAATAGGTGGTAGCACCGGCGGATGGTCCGCCGCGTCGCCCTCGCCTGCGTCCTCGGTCTCGCCGCGTGCGGCGGCGGTAACCCCACCGACGCCGGCGGCGATGCCGCGACCTCGCTGCAGGTCATGACGACCGCCGGCCCGGTCCTCGGCAAGGACCTCGGTAACGGCGTCCACGCGTTCCTCGGCATCCCGTACGCCGCGCCGCCCGTCGGCGCGAACCGCTGGCGCTCGCCGCAGCCCGTGACGCCGTGGACCGAGGTCCGCGACGCGCGCATGCTCGGCTCGCAGTGCCCGCAGTCGATCGGGTTCAGCGGCCCCGGTGGCCTCGAGGACTGCCTGTACTTGAACGTGTGGACGCCGCCGCTGTTCGTCGCGAACAAGACCTGGCCGGTCTTCGTGTGGATCCATGGCGGCGCGTTCCTGTTCGGCTCCGGCGGCGACGCGGTCTACGACGGCGCGAAGCTCGCGCAGTACGGCATGGTGGTCGTCACGTTGAACTACCGGCTCGGCATGCTCGGCTTCCTCGCTCACCCCGCGCTGGACGCCGAGGACACCGTTCACCATACGAGCGGCAACTACGGCATCGAGGACCAGCTCGCCGCGTTGCAGTGGGTCCACGCGAACATCGCCGCGTTCGACGGGCGACCGGAGAGCGTCACCCTCGCGGGCGAGTCCGCGGGTGGCTACAGCGTCTGTACGCACTACGCGTCCGCGCGCACGACCGACCTGTTCCATGCCGCGATCTCCGAGAGCGGCGTCTGCGCCTCGTTCACCGCGCCGCACGCCGACGCGCTCGCCGGCGGCCCCGTCCTCGCGGCCAAGGTCGGCTGCACGCAGACCGACAACGCGGCGCTCCTGACGTGCCTGCGCGCCGTGTCCTCGGACGCCATGCTCGCCGCGCTGAAGACGCCGATCACGTCGCAGTCCCCCGGCGGAACGCTCTTCGATCCGACCACGCCGCTCCTGTGGCCGAACGATGATGGCGTCGCGTACCCGACCACCATGGCCGCCGCCCTCGCCGCGCCGCCCGCGAAGCGCTCGCTGATCCTCGGCACGAACCACGACGAGGGCACCCTGTTCGTCTCCTCGTTGTTCGCGCAGCCGGTGACGGACGAGGCCGAGTACCGCACCGCCCTCGCCGTGCGCTTCGCCGCGACCGACGTCGACGCGATCGTCGCCCACTACCCGGTCGCCAGCTACCCGTCCGCCAACGACGCGCTCGCGGCCGTCGTGGGCGATGGCCTGTTCGTCTGTCCCGCGCGCCGTGACGCCCGCGCCGTCACCGCCGCCGGCGCGACGGTCTATCGCTACACGTTCCAGCAGGCGCTCGAGAGCCCGCTCCAGCCCGCGCTCGGCGTCCCGCACTCCGCCGAGGTCCCGTTCGTCTTCGGCAACGACAACTATATCCTCGGCAGCATCGGGCATTCCGGTGCAGGGGTCGCCGCGTACATGCAGCAGGCGTGGACGCGGTTCGCGGGCCTGGGCGACCCGAACAGTCGCTTCGACAGCATCGGCAGCGGTGAGGGCCCCGGCCTGGAGCCGCCGTGGCCCATCTACGACGCCGCCACCGATCCGTACGTCGTCCTGGACAGCCCCGTCACCACCGCAGCCGGCCTCAAGACCGACGTCTGCGACTTCTGGGACACGCGCGCCGTCAAGCTGTGATCCTCGCCCACCGGGTAGCTTGACGACTGAACATTCGCTCCGTAGGCTGCCCGGCGAATGGCCCGCCGCCCCTCGCTGACCACGCTAGGACCCGGACGTAACGATCCCCAGCGGGAGCCCGACATGATCGTCGTGGACGGGGCCCGCGAGCACAACCTCCAGGTCGATCACCTCGAGCTCCCCAAGCACAAGCTCGTCGTCATCACCGGCCCGTCCGGTAGCGGCAAGTCGTCCCTCGCCTTCGACACCCTCTACGCCGAGGGCCAGCGCCGCTACGTCGAGTCCCTGTCCGCCTACGCGCGCCAGTTCCTCGGCCAGATGGAGAAGCCGAAGTACGAGCGCATCCGCGGCCTCTCGCCGACGATCGCCATCCAGCAGAAGAGCGCGTCCTCGAACCCGCGCTCGACCGTCGGCACGATCACCGAGATCTACGACTACCTCCGCGTCCTCTACGCCCGCGCCGGCGAGCAGCGCTGCCACCAGTGCGGCGGCCCCGTCGGCGCCCGCACGGCCAGCGAGATCGTGAACGAGCTCGCCGCCCTCCCCGAGAAGACCGCCGTCACCGTCCTCGCGCCCAAGTCCGAGAACCGCAAGGGCGAGTTCCGCGAGCTGTTCGGCGAGCTGCGCAAGGCCGGCTTCGTGCGCGTGCGCATCGACGGCATGATCGTGCGGCTCGAGGACGTCGAGGCGCTCGAGAAGCAGAAGAAGCATTCGATCGAGCTCGTCATCGACCGGATCACGATCAACGCCAGCGACAAGGGTCGGCTCACCGACTCCGTCGAGACCGCGCTCCGCGAGGGCAAGGGCAAGATCATGGTCGAGATCGCGGGCGAGAAGACGCCGCGCACGTACAGCGAGGACAACGCCTGCCCGACCTGCGGCATCGGCTTCCCCGAGCTGTCGCCGCAGAGCTTCTCGTTCAACTCGCCGCTCGGCATGTGCGTCGAGTGCAACGGCCTCGGCGAGCGCCAGGCCGCCGATCCGGACCTCGTCGTCCCCGATCCGAACCTGTCGATCCGCGGCGGCGCCGTCGCGGTGTGGGGCGAGGCCATCGCGAAGGACAGCGGCTGGACCACCAACATCGTCAAGGCGCTCGCGAAGGCGTTCAAGATCGACCTCGACAAGCCGTGGAACAAGCTCGCCGACAAGCAGCGCGAGATCCTGATGCACGGCACCGGCGACAAGCGCGTCCAGGTGCAGTGGGAGGGGCGCCACTCCACCGGCGAGTGGGCGATGCGGTTCGAGGGCATCCTCGCCCAGCTCGAGCGCCGGCATCGCGAGAGCAGCAGCGACCGCACGAAGGCGCACTACGAGCAGTTCTTCCGCTCGGTCCCGTGCGCGGTCTGCCACGGGACGCGCCTGCGCCCCGAGTCGCGCGCCGTGATCTTCGAGACGGCCGCCGGCAAGTACTCGATCGTCGACGTCACCGGCATGACCGTGCGCAACGCGTACGAGTTCATCACCACCACGAAGCTCGTCGGCTCGCGCCTGCAGATCGCGGGCGAGGTCTTGAAGGAGATCAAGGCGCGCCTGACGTTCCTCCTCGACGTCGGCCTCGACTACCTCACGCTCAACCGCGGCGCCGGCACGCTGTCCGGCGGCGAGGCGCAGCGCATCCGGCTCGCGTCGCAGCTCGGCTCCGAGCTCTCGGGCGTGCTCTACGTGCTCGACGAGCCCTCGATCGGCCTCCACCAGCGGGACAACGAGCGCCTGATCAAGACGCTCCACCGCCTGCGCGACCTCGGCAACACCGTGCTCGTCGTCGAGCACGACGAGGCCACGATCGAGGCCGCGGACTGGGTCGTCGACTTCGGCCCCGGCGCGGGGCGCCACGGCGGCAGGGTGATCGCGCAGGGCACGCCCGAGGACATCAAGGCGCACCAGGAGTCGATCACCGGGCGGTTCCTGTCCGGCACCGAGCGCATCGAGGTCCCGGCCACGCGCCGCACGCCGACGAGCTGGGTGAAGCTGACCGGCGCGAAGGAGCACAACCTCCGCAACGTCACCTGCGAGATCCCGCTCGGCGTGATGGTCGCGGTGACCGGCGTCTCGGGCGCGGGCAAGTCGTCGCTGATCAACGCCACGCTCCACCCGGCGCTCAACCGGATGCTCCACCGCTCCACCGAGCGCGTCGGGCCGTACGAGTCGCTCACCGGCCTGGGCCAGGTCGACAAGTGCATCGTCATCGACCAGCAGCCGATCGGCCGCACGCCGCGGAGCAACCCCGCGACGTACACCAAGGCATTCGATCTGATCCGCGTGCTCTACGCGGGCACCGTGCAGGCCAAGACGTACGGCTACGAGGCCGGCCGGTTCAGCTTCAACGTGTCGGCGAAGCAAGGCGGCGGGCGCTGCGAGGCGTGCGAGGGCGCGGGCGTGCGCGAGGTCGAGATGCACTTCTTGCCCAACGTGTTCGTCACGTGCGAGGTGTGCAAGGGCCACCGCTACAACGACGCCACGCTGCGCGTGACCTACAAAAACAAGACGATCGCGCAGATCCTCGACACGCCGATCGAGGAGGCCGCGGAGCTGTTCAAGCACCACAAGCAGCTGTCGCGGATCATGACCACGCTCGTCGACGTCGGCCTCGGCTACATCTCGCTCGGCCAGCCGGCGACCACGCTGTCCGGCGGCGAGGCCCAGCGCGTGAAGCTTGCGCGCGAGCTCGCCCGGGTCCAGACGGGCCGCACGCTGTACATGCTCGACGAGCCGACGACCGGGCTCCACTTCGGCGACGTCAAGAAGCTGCTCGAAGTGCTCGGCCGCCTGGTCAAGACCGGCAACACGGTGCTGGTCATCGAGCACAACCTCGATGTCATCAAGACCGCGGACTGGATCATCGATCTCGGCCCCGAGGGCGGCGCCGCCGGTGGCGAGGTGATCGCGACCGGGACTCCGGAGCAGGTCGCCGAGGTGGCGCGTAGCTACACCGGTCAGTTCGTCAAGCCGCTGCTCGAGCGCCAGCGCCGGCGAGTGCCGTCGGCGAATGGCGGCGGTGGCAAGCGGTCA
>JANXOM010000038.1 GCA_025353585.1 Deltaproteobacteria bacterium | reverse complement strand
CGTGGCGACCTGCGGGTGCACGACGAACTGCTTGTAGACGATGCGGAGATCGTTGCCGTACTTCTTGCGGAGCTCGTCCATCGTGTCGCGGACCTTCTCGCAGTACGGGCACGCGTAGTCGTACGCCTTGACCAGCGTGACCTTCGCGTCGGCCGGACCGTCGACGGGATCGCCTTCGATCGAGACGGCGTACGTCTTCGCGCGGTCGGGCTCGGCGCGAGCCGGGCGCTGCGCCTGCGCGGCGCCGGCGCCCTTACCCGAGGCCAGCATATCCATCATCTTCTGCTGGTTCTTGGCGAGGTCGTCGACCTTCTTCTCGAGCGACTTGGTATCGGGCTGGCACGCGGCCAACCCAGCGATTGCGGCGAAGAGGACAAGCTTGTTCATCGAACGTCTCCTAGGTCGGTTGGCGCAGACAGCGTCGTGGCGAGGGGTTGTCCCTCAGCCTCGTCGCAATTGCAACAGAGGGGCTCCGCGACGAGGCGTTCTGCCTCGAGCGCCGCGAGCGGGTCGGCCAGCGTCACGGCGACGGTGCCAGTCTCGAGCCGCGCGCGCAGCTCGGCCTGGAGCTCGCAGGCCTCGTCGCGGCTGAGCGAGCCGTCGCCGTCGCGGTCGGCTTCGGGGTGCGAGACATAGAGCTGCGCCGCGAGCTGCGGCGTGAAGTTGCAGGCCGGGTGCTCGGCGCGCGCGCTCGCCGTGCGGGCGCCGCCGAGGGCGACGAGCGTCCACGCGGCGATGGCGATGCGGTGCGCGGCGCCGAGGCGGGCGCGGACGGGCGGGCCGAGGACGGCGGCGACGCGCGCGTCGAGGTGCGCGGCCGACATCGCGAGCCCGGCCCCCTGCAGCTGCGCCATGTTGACGAGGAGGCGCGCGTAGGCGGGGCGCGCCAGGTCACCCGCCTCGAGCGCCCACGCGTCGCATGCCGCTTCGCGCGCGAGGTCGAGGCGACGGCTCGCGATCCGCACGACGGGCCACCAGAAGAAGAGCGCGCCCGCGACGACCTGGAGCACGCGGCCGATCGCGTCGCGCCGGCGGACGTGCGCGAGCTCGTGAAGCAGCGCGGCGCGGAGGAGCTGCGCGTCGGCGAGGAGCGCCGGCGGGACCACGATGACCGGGCGGAGCGCGCCGATCACGTGCGGGCCCGTGGTGGCCGGGCCGATGGCGAGCACGGGCGCGCGGACGCCGAGCTTGGTCGCGAGCGCGCCGAGGATCGCGGCGGCGTGCGGCGCGGCGGGGGGCGCGGCGCGGGCGGCCGTGAGCGCGGCGCGATAGCCGCGGTAGGCGCGGCCGAGGAGCAGCGCCGTGACGCCGAGCCAGGCGGCGGCGAGGCCGAGCCAGGCGAGCGACGCGTGCACGACGGGCGCCGCGAGGATCGGCAGCGCCGGCCCGGGCGCCTCGACGCCGGGCGGGGCCGCGCTCGCGAACAGATCCGCCAGCGACCACGGCATCGCCGGGCCCCACGGCAGCACGAGCTTGACGAACACGACGAGCCACGCGGCGGCGAGCCACGCGGGCGGCAGGCGGCGGCCCGCGAGCCGCTGCACGGCGAGCGCCACGACGGCGAGCGCGGTGCCCTGCGCCGCCATCATGCCGAGCCCGGTGACGCCGGTCTTCGCGGCGTCGGCGGCGGCGAGGAGGACGCTCACTTGCGCTCCTTCTTGCGCTTTGCCCGCGCGGCGACGTCGGGCTCGCTGTCCGCGAGGGCCGGCTGCTCGGCGTCCGCGATCCGGCGCTCGATCGCGCGCAGCTCGTCCGCCGAGAGGTTCGCGTCGGCGACGAGGCTCAGCACCACCGAGCTCGCCTGCCCGTCGAACACGTCGCGCACGAAGTCGCGCAGGCGATCACGGAGGACCGACTCGCGGCGGAACGCGGGCGCGTACACGAACGGCTCGCGCGCCTTGCACACGGTGACCGCCTGCTTCCCCGCGAGGCGGCCGAGGAGCGTCATGACGGTCGTGTAGGCCAGGTCGCTGCCGCGGCGGCCGAGCTCGGCCCGCACCTCGGCGACCGTTGCCTGATCGAGGTGCCACAGCGTCTTCATGACGCCGAATTCGGCCGGGGTGAGCTCGGGGCAGCGGGTGGACATGGTGGCTATTACGGCGCTCGTAGGATTACTACAGGCGTAGGAGGCAGGCAAGCAGGAATCGTCTCGGCCGGGAACCGGACGCTCGGCCGCCCTATTCCCCTAGCGCCGCAAAAAGGTCCGCCCGAGGCGGCGTGCGACTTCGATCACGCGCTCGGCGTGGAGCAGCGGGACGTACGCGATGCCGAACAGCGGATACGGAAACCAGATGTTCATCAGCAGGATCACCCCGACGTGGAAGCCCCAGGCGCCGAGCGCCCAGGCGCGCGCGACCTTGCCGCCGAGGAGCGCGATCGGGGCGCCGAGCTCGAGGACGAGCGTCGCGAGCGAGACCACCGCGAACCAGCCCGGGTGTTCGAGGAGCGGCGTGGCGAGCGGAGCGGTCGGCGAGCCGAGGAGCGCCTTGCGCAGGTTGTCCACCGCGATCTGGTTCCGCAGGAAGTCGCCGTCCAGCCAGCCAACGCCCGCGAGGCGCAGCTTGGCGATGCCCGCGAGCACGTAGGTGGCGGCCGTGAGGAGCGCGAGCAGCTTCAGCGCCCAGCCGTAGCCGCTCGCCGGCGGCGCGCCCGGTCGGGGCGCGAGCGCGTACGCATCCGCGGCCGGCGTGCACGCGAGCGCGACGACATGGACGACGAGCAGGTTATCGGTGTGGAAGACCATGCCCCAGGAGTTGCGATAGCTGAGCGTCCACAGGAGCAGCCCCGCCGCGATCGGGGCGGCCACGCGCCACCACGCGCCGATGACAAAGCACGCGAGCGTGGCCACCGTGGCCACGGCGAGCCCGAGCGGCAGCCACCCCGGCAGCGGCGCGCCGAGCACGCGCACCACGCCGACGGGCGCGAAGTTCCCTCCCGGGAGCTGGGCGACGCTCGCGAGCTCGCCGAGCCGCGCGGCCACGTACACCAGCGCGTACAGCCCGATGATGATCCGCATGGCCGCGAGCCGCTGCGCCGGAGCGGGCGCGAACCACCACGCCGCGAGCCGCGTCACGGCGCGCGCCGCGGCGGTGGCATCACCCTGCAGCGCACGCGCTCCCGCTCCTCACCATGCTGGTCGCGGACGAGGTAATCGATGGCATCGTGCGTGCCCGTGACGATGTGGATGACCGCGACATCGGCGTAGCGCGCGTCGGCCGCGACGGCGGCCGCGAGCCGAACGCACAGGGGCTCGAGCGTCCGCTTTCCGCCGGCGACCGCGTGCTCGTAGATCCTCATGGCCTGCAGGATCTCGCCGGTGCCGAGGAGCGGCGGCGGCAGCGCCCGGCGCTCGCCCGCGCGCGTCTCGCCCCAGGCATAGTCGAGCGTCTGCCGCGTATCGCGCGGCGTCGCGAACATCGGATACGTCGAGAGCGGGAAGTCATCGTCGGACGGCGAGCGGAGGACCGGCGAGCCGACGACCGCGAGCAGCGCGCCCGTGACGAGCCCTGCGAAGAGACGCCCGCGCACCGCCGCCGCTACGAGTGACGCCACGACATGTGCGAGCCGCCGATCTCGAAGAAGAACGAGAACGCGAACGTGATGGTGTTGTCCTTCGCGCTCACCAGGCCCTCGGGCGGGTTCGGGAACGGCGCTGCCGCGTGGAACGCGCGCACGGCCTCGTCATCGAGGTCGCCGACGCCGCAGGACGTCGTCACCACGATCTTCGTCAGCTCGCCTTTCGGCGTCAGGCTCACGCGCACCTCGGTGACGCGCGTCCGCGTGCCCCAGACCTGCCCGCTCGGATCCCCGCGGCGCCACACGGACGCCGGATCCCAGTTCTGCGCGACTTGCCGCTTCATGCGGTTGAAGAAGCTCGCGTAGATCCAACGCTTCGCCGATAGCGCCGTCTCGTCGCCGTTGTCCACGTCCTCGAGGTGATCGACGGAGCCGCCGCCGAGCGCGCGCTCGAGCTGCTCCTTCGTGGGCGTCAGCGTCGGCACCTGCGGCGCGCCGCCCCCGGCCCCGCCCTGTCCCGCCGGCTGCTCGCCGGGGTCGTGCTTCTCCTGCTCGGTCGAGCCATCGCCGCGGCGATGCGCGAGACCGTCAGTCGTGGCGACGCCCGGGTTCGCGCCCTGGTCACCGCGCGTCTTCGCGTCCTGCGCGACCGCCGCCGGGTGCGGCGCGCCCGGGGTCCGCATCGCGAGCAGGCCCGGCTTGTCCGGCGCCTGCGGGTCGCGCCCCGGCGGGCGATCCGGCTCCTGCTTCCTGACGGCCGGCTCCTCGGGCTTCGGCTTGTTCGACGGCAGCAGCTCCTCGGGCTTCGCCTTTGCCACCAGCGGCTCGTTGCGCGCGCCGCGGTTGACCTTTTGCTTGTCGACCTTGACGTCGTACTCCGAGAGCAAGCGCGCGTTGTCCGGCGCCTGCTCCGTCGTCGGCTTCACCGTCTCGACGACCTGGCGCGGCAGCGGCGGCGCGGGCGGGGGCGGCGGCGGCGGCGCGGTGGCCACGGCGACCGCGGGCAACTCCGGCGGCCTGGGCGGCGGCGGGGTCGGCTTGGCCGCGAGCTCCTCGAGCTTCTCCGGATCGATCGCCTTGATCCTCGCGGCCTGCTTGCCGGAGAGGAGCCCGATCGTCGTGGCCTCGGGCTCGTTGCGCGAGATGCACGCAGAGAGATCGATGTAGAGCGTCATCTGCGCGTCGCCGGCGCAGTCGTCGACGTCGTCGTGCCACGGCGCGAGGCACTGCGCCGACCGCGCGGCGAGCGCGAGGTACGCATCGCTCGAGCAGTTCGTGACGAGCTCGGCGGTCACCGCTTCGGGCGCCGTCACCGCGCGGGGCGTGCTGGTGCCGAGCACCGTGAGGTCGAGCGCGTGGACCGTCCCCAGGAGCGCGCCGTGCACCGCGACCGCGGCGGCGACCGCTGCCCACGCCGGGGTGCGGGTGACGCGAGGACGGCGCGGGTCGCTCATGATCCAGCTAGCCGAGTATAGGGACGCACGAGCGACGCGTCAGGTCGATTCGGCGGACGATCGTGGGGCGAGCGTGATGTTGCAGATAGTTACATCGCGGCGTCGTAGTGGATCGCGGTGAACGTCCCGTGGTGGAGGATGACCACCGTGTGCCCGGTGATCGTGACGTCGGCCGTGAACTCGTGCGCGTAGGGGGTGGCCGAGCTGCAGCCCGGCTCCTCCATGAACGTCGCCGTCTTGCCCACGTCCGTCCACTCCTTGAACAGCACGATGTGCTCGTTGTTGTTGAGCGCGTCGCCCGTCTGGAGATCGGCGCCGGCGATCACCGAGGTGATGTCCGTCGTGAACGGCGCGAAGTCGCCGGTGGTGCGGCCAGGCGACGGGAGGCCCCAGGCCCACGAGATGAAGCCCGAGCAGTCCGAGCGGTACGGGTCCCAGTCGGCGACATCGGGGCGGGTGCAGGTCGAGGCGCAGGCAGCGTCGTAGTCGCGCTCGTGGTTCGGCGCCTGGCAGTACGGGACCTGGGCGTCGACCCAGAGCTTCGCGCGCGCGATCGTGACCTCGCTCCAGGTCAGCGGGACCGCGGCGTCGGGGCCCTCGACCGCGCTGCCGCTGCCGTCGTCATCGCCGCCGCTGCCGTTGCCGTGGCTCGTGTCGACCATGCCCGTGCATGCGGTGGTGGCGAAGACGAGGGTGAGCGCCAGGGCACGGGTCATTTCGGGCGCGACCTTACACAGTTCGCGCATGTCTTTGAACTGGATTCCGACATGTCGGTGCCGGCGTCCGGCGGTTTTGGGCGTCAGGGCGCGGCGCGCGGTCCGACCAGACCGTAGAGCCAGCCGACCGCCGCGACGAAGGACGGGATGACCACGGCAGCGCCGAGCGCGGCGAACACGAGGTCGTTCGCGCGGTCGCCCGTCAAGCCGACACCGGCGACGTGCAGGAACGCCTTGATGACGGTGATCCCCCAGTTCGCGTAGGCCGCGAGCGCCGTCACGAACACCAGCCGGCGGCGGCCCGCGGGCGCGAAGCGCAGCCAGGGAATCGTCGCGGCGAGGGCAACGAGCCAGAGGCAGCCGAAGATCGCGTTGAGGTGCGCGGCAGCGATCGCGTGGACATCGGCATCCACGGACCGCGTCATCGCCGCGGCGAGGAGGCCACCCGTCGCGAACGATATGACGAGGAGCGCGGCCCCGGCGGCGGCCGCCTCGCGCTGCAGGGTGCGCACGCCGTCGTCAGTCGCCATCCCGCCCCCATCGTCTCACAGGTCCGGGTCACCGGTCGGGCTTGGCCAGGAACGCATCCACGACGCGAAAGAAGCCGGCGGGGTCGTCGAACATCACGAAGTGACGCGTGCGCGGCAGGACGACGACCTCGCGCGACCGGATGCCGCTGACCTGGTCGCGGATGATGTCCTGGTACGGGCCGTCCGCGAGGACGACGAGCACGCGCGTTCGGATGTGGCCGAGGTCGCCGCGGAGGTCGGTCGCGAAGTGCTCGACGAACGCGTCGGCGAAGGCGCGGCGGTCGGAGCGCAGCACGTCGGCGATGACGGGCTCGATCTGCTTGGCGTTGGTGGCCATCGCGAGGAACATGTCGCGCGTCACCGAGGCGAAGTCGGGCGCGCGCATCGCCTTCCAGCTCGCGGCGAGCTGGGTGACGCCCGCGACGGCGCCGGGATCGGGGCCGAGCGCGGGGAACGCGTCGACGGTGATGGTGGGGCCAACGAGATCGGGCTCCGCGGCGGCGAGCCAGAACGCGATGAAGCCGCCGAGGCTATGGCCGATGACGATCGGATGGTCGAGCTGGCGATCGCGGATGTAGGTCGCGAGCTCGGCGCGCACGGTCGCCGAGAGCGGACCCGAGATCGGCGCCCGCCCCGCGAAGCCGGCGAGCGTGAGCACGTGCGACTCGGCGTCGGGGAAGTGAGCGACGGTGTCGGCCCACACGGAGCCCGGGCAGCCGATGCCCGGGATGAGGATGATGGGGCGGCCATGCGGGCGGCCGGAGACAGCCACGGAGAACGAGGTCGGCGCGAAGGGCACCGGCGCCGACGCGGGTTGCCTCGGCGCCGCGACCGTGACGGCGATGGCCGGGGCCTCGCTCGCGGACGGCCCGCACGCGACGGCGACCAGCACGACCAGCACGAGCAGCACGGCGCGAGACACGGCCGTCAGCCTAGCGCTCCTCGTCCGCCGCGGCTGCCGCGCGCGGCCGTCACTTCACGTCGAAGCGGTCGAGGTTCGTGACCTTCGTCCAGGCCTTCACGAAGTCGCGCACGAAGCGCTCCTTGCCGTCGGACTCGGCGTAGACCTCGGCCACCGCGCGCAGCTCGCTGGCCGAGCCGAAGATCAGATCCACGGGCGTCGCGGTCCACTTGAGGTCGTTCGTCTTCCGATCGCGACCTTCGTAGACGCCGGCGGTCTTGCTCGCCGTCCACTTCGTCGACATGTCGAGCAGCTGCAGGAAGAAGTCATTCGTCAGCACGCCCGGCGTCTTGGTGAACACGCCGTGCGTGACCCCGGCCGTGTTCGCGCCGAGTACGCGCAGGCCGCCGACGAGGACGGTCATCTCGGGGACGGTGAGGTCCAGCATGTTCGCCTTGTCGACGAGCATCTCCGCCGGCGAGCGCGCCTGCCCCGCCGTGTAGTAGTTGCGGAACCCGTCGGCCATCGGCTCGAGGTTCGCGAACGTGCTCGCGTCCGTCTGATCCTGCGTGGCATCGGTGCGGCCGGCCCGGAACGGGACCTGGACGGTGACGCCGGCCTGCTTCGCGGCTTGCTCGACCGCCGCGTCGCCCGCCAGCACGATGACGTCCGCGAACGAGACCGCCTTGCCGCCCTTGAGCGTCTTGTTGAAGTCCGTCTGGACCTTCTGCAGCGCCGCGAGCACCGTCGCGAGCTCGGTCGGCGAGTTCGCCGCCCAGTCTTTCTGCGGGGCGAGCCGCACGCGGGCCCCGTTGGCCCCGCCGCGCATGTCCGTGCCCCGGAACGAGCTCGCCGAGGCCCAGGTCGTGCGCACGAGCGCGGGCACCGAGACGCCGGCGCCGAGGATCTTCGCCTTGAGCGCCGTGACGTCGGTCGCGTCGATCAGCGGGTGGTCGACGGCGGGCAGCGGGTCCTGCCAGAGCAAGACTTCCTTGGGGACATCGGCGCCGAGGTAGCGCGAGCGCGGGCCCATGTCGCGGTGGGTGAGCTTGAACCACGCCTTGGCGAACGCGAGGCGGAACGCGTCCGGCGTGTCGTGGAAGTGCTCGATGACCTTGCGGTACGCGGGATCCATCTTGAGCGCGAGATCCGTCGTCAGCATCACGGGCGGGTGCGTCTTCTTCGGATCGAACGCGTCGGGCACGGCGTCCTTCGCCTGGCCCTTCTCGGGGATCCACTGCGTCGCGCCAGCCGGGCTCTTGGTCTTGACCCAGTTGTAGGCGAGCAAGTTGTCGAGGTACTCGGTCGTGAACGCCGTGGGGTTCATCGTCCACGCGCCCTCGAGGCCGCTCGTGACGGCGTCGCCGCCGGTGCCGGTGCCGCACTTGTTCTTCCAGCCGAGGCCCTGGTCCTCGACCGGGCCCGCGGCGGGCTGCGCGCCGATGCACTTCTCCGCCGGGTGCGCGCCGTGGGTCTTGCCGAACGTGTGACCGCCCGCGATCAGCGCGACGGTCTCCTCGTCGTTCATCTGCATCCGCCCGAAGGCCTCGCGGATATCCTTCGCCGACGCGATCGGGTCCGGGTTGCCGTTCGGGCCCTGCGGGTTGACGTAGATGAGGCCCATCTGGACGGCGGCGAGCGGCTTCTCGAGCGTGCCCTTCGTGTGGCGCTCGTCGGCGAGCCACTTCTTCTCGGGGCCCCAGTAGACGAGATCGGGCTCCCAGTCATCGGGGCGGCCGCCGGCGAAGCCGAACGTCTTGAACCCCATCGCGTCGAGGGAGACCGTGCCCGCGAGCACCATCAGATCGCCCCACGAGATCTTCTGGCCGTACTTCTGCTTCACCGGCCAGAGCAGCCGACGCGCCTTGTCGAGGTTCGCGTTATCCGGCCAGCTGTTCAGGGGATCGAACCGCTGCTGGCCGCCGCCCGCGCCGCCCCGGCCATCGCCCGCGCGGTAGGTGCCCGCGCTGTGCCACGCCATGCGAATGAAGAACGGTCCGTAGTTGCCGTAGTCGGCCGGCCACCAGTCCTGCGACGTGGTGAGGACCTGCTTGAGGTCGGCCTTCACGGCCGCGAGGTCGAGGGTGCCGAACGCCTTCGCGTAGTCGAAGTCGGCGCCGAGCGGGTTCGACTCCGCGGCGTGGGAGCGAAGCGGAGACAGGTCGAGCTGATCGGGCCACCAGAAGCTGTTCGGCTTCGGTGGGCCATCGGCGTGGGTGATTCCGGCCGTCATCGTCGACGTGGCCGTGAAGGCGAGCGCGACGAGGAACTTCGTCGTGCGGCGCGCGAGGGTCGGGTACTCGGTCATCAGTCCTCCTTGGACCGGCCGAGCATGCACCGGACGAGCTGATTGTTATTCTTCGCTAAACCGATTGCTCTGATAGGTTTTTATTATCAGAGCAGATCGCCACGCTCACCGACCGGCCCGGGCGATCGCGCGCTCGTACGCCTGGTGCAGCTCGCGAAACGCGTTCGCATCGCCGCCGCGATCGGGGTGCGTCGCGAGGGCGCGCCGCCGAAACGCCGCCTTGATCTCGACCCGCGACGCGTTCGCCGCGAGGCCGAGCACCTCCCACGCCGTCCGCGGCTGCACGCGCGCGGGCCTGGCCGCTCGGGGCACGGGGCGCTTCGGTGGCCGCTCGCCGCGCAGCACGCGCGTCCACGCCCACGCCCAGTACGGCTCGACCTGCAGCAGGTACCGCCCGGCGCGCCGCTCCGCGGCCGCGAGCGCCGCTTCGAGCGTCGACGCACCACCGTCCGACGCATCGGGCGGCCGGAAGGGCGACTCGCACGGCTCCGCCGACCACCACGCGGCCCAGAAGAACCGACGTCGCTGCGTGGCGGAGATCGAGCAGACCGCGGTGGCGAGCTCGGGCACCGCTCGCGACTCTAGCGCGTCACCTGCCACACCAACAGCCGGAGCACCTCGGCGTAGGTCGAGGTGCGCCCGGGCGAGCGCACCTCCGCGAGCCGCGCCGCGGGGGCCGGCTGCAGCCGCCACGGCGCATCGTCGCGCGCCGACGCGCTCGCGGCGCGGCCCATCTGGTCGATCTCGTAGTCGACGGCCTCGACGGCTTGCTCGAGCGTGGAGAACCGCTCCATCGCCGTGCCGTCGAGCTCGACGTACCAGGTCTTCCCGCGCCCGCCGCGCTTGAGCACCGTCGCGGGAATCGGGTGCCCCGGGTAGCGCTCGAAGTGCAGCCCGACGCCGTGGCGCCCGAGCGAGAACCACGCGTTGCCGGAGATGGCGCGGATCGCGTGGTTCGGGGCCAGCGTGAGCGGATCGAAGCTCGCGGCGCGGTCCTGGATCTCCCGCAGCGTCAGCGCGCCGGCCTCGAGCTCGAACGCCGGCTGGTCGATCATCACCTGCATCCACGCCGCGCGCGCCTCGCCGACGTCGCCGCCGCGCAGATCGAGGTCGCGCGGGCAGCCGAACAGCGACGGCAACGTGCAGAGGCTCAGCGTCGACACGTCGACGAAGTCGAGGATGAGGCAATCCGTCTTGCCCTCCGCGAGCCGCGTCCCGCGCCCGATGCACTGCGCGTACATCCCCTCCGAGCGCGTCGGCCGCGCCATGGCGATGCACGACACGCCCGGGTCGTCGAAGCCCTCCGTGAGCACGCCGACGTTCGCCATCACCTGCGTGCGGCCGGCGCGGAAGCCGGCGAGCGCCTGCGCGCGGTCCACGGCGGGCATCGCGCCGTGCACGATGCCGGCGGGCACGCCGACCATGTTGAGCGCGCGGGTCAGGTTCCGGGCGTGGTTCACGGTGACGCAGAAGGCGATCGTGCGGCGGTCGCGGGCGAGCTCCTGGATCGACCGGGCGACCAGGGCGTTGCGGTCCTCGATGTCGACCGCCTCCGCGAGCTCGTCGTCGCGAAAATCGGACGCGCCGGGCGAGATGCGCGTCAGATCGGCGGCGGTGTTGATGCGGAAGCCCTTGAGCGGCGCGAGGTAGCCGTCCGCGATCAGCTCCGGCAGCGTCTTCGAATAGACGATCCGCTCGAACACGCCGTCGAGCCCCTGCCCGTCCCCGCGCGCGGTGGTGGCCGTGAAGCCGAGCAGCGTGCCGTCCCAGCTCGGCTGGAACGCGCCGAGCTGTCGGAGGACGCGCAGGTTGTCATCGGCGGCGGCGTGGTGGCATTCGTCGTAGATCACGAGGCCGAAGTCGCGGCCCTCGAGCATGCGCGCGAGGCGCTCCGCGTGCAGCGAGCGCAGGGAGGCCACGAGCACCTTCGCGTCGGCGGGCGCGCGCTCGGTGCCGCGCTCGAGCGCCACCACGTGCGCGCCGCCGAGGGCGCGGTCGAGCTTGTCCTTGGCCTGGCCGAGGAGCTCCTCGCGGTGGGCGAGCACGAGCACCTGCTTGCGGGCCAGCCGCGCGAGCTGCGAGAAGATCACCGTCTTGCCGGCGCCGGTCGGCAGGCACACGATCATGCGCTTCGTGCCGGCGGTGCGCGCGGCGATGACCGCGTCGATCGCCTCGCGCTGATACGGCCGGAGGACGGGCGCGGTCACGGCACCGAGCGTAACGTAGCGGCCGCGGCGGCGCGCGCACTCGTTGTCATCGCCACCGGTGCCCTTGCATTGCGGATGACACGCCGACGACTGCCCGTCATGCCGCTCGACCACCTGGTGCTCGCGCTGGTCGAGGGCGAGGCGCGGCGGAGTCCGCTACCGGGCGTAACGGACGAATACGCAGCGGAAGCCATCGCGTGCGATGCGACCTGAGAGCGGGTCACATCGAGCGGTCTCGGGTCAGCGCCAGGCGGCGGCGTTCGCGGCGGCGAACTCCGCGAAGCTCCGCGGCGGCGTGCCGGTGAGCCGCGCCACGTCGTCGGTGACGACCGTCGCGTACCCCGCCTTGTCGATCGCGTGCAGCTCGAGCATCGCGTCCGCCATCCACGCCGGCACGCTCGCCTCGAGCATCGCCGCGCGCGCGGCCGCCTCGGGGACATCGACGTACGCGATCGCGCGACCGGTAGCGCGACCGAGCGTGGCGGCGGCCTCCGCGATGCCGAACGCGGCGGGGCCCGTGAGCGTGTACGCCTTGCCGGCGTGGCCGGGCTCGGTGAGGGCGACCGCCGCGACCCGCCCGACGTCGACCGCGTCGATGAACGAGGCGACGCCGTCGCCCCAGGGCAGATAGATCGTGCCGGATGCGTCGGGCGGGTAGTAGCCGACGAAGTTCTGCATGAAGTTGTTGGGCCGCAGGATCGTGTAGTCGAGGCCGGACGCCTCGAGGTGCTTCTCGATGGCGCGATGCCACCGGCCGAGCTGGATGCCGGGCTCGCTGTCCGAGCCGATCGCCGACAGCTTGACGATGCGCTTCACCCCCGCGGCCTTCGCGCGGTCGATGAAGTGCGTGCCGAGCGCGACCTGGTCGGGCGCGAACGGCGTCAGCAAGAACGCCGCGGCGACGCCGGCCAGCGCGCGGTCGACCGACGCGGTCTCGCCGAGCACGAGGTCGACGCCTCCGCCCTTGGCCCCGCCGCGCGCGGCCGCGCGCACGGACGCGCCGCGCTGGGTGAGCGCGTTGACGACCTGGGTTCCGATGGTGCCCGTGGCACCGGTGACGAGGATGGGCTGGCTCATGTTCTCTCCTTGGACCGCAACATGGGATTGCCCCGGCAATGCAGCAACCGCATGCCATCGATTCCTTGTATGACGAATGCTCATGGCAGACCGAGACGTCGACCTCGCGCTCCTCCCCGTGCTTCACGAGCTCCTGCGAACGCGCAGCACCACCCTCGCGGCCGAGCGGCTCGGCTGCACGCAATCGAGCGCGAGCCACGCCCTCGCGCGCCTGCGCACGCAGTTCGGCGACCCGCTGCTCGTCCGGGTCGGCCGCGTCCTGGCCCCCACCCGGTTCGCCGAGGAGCTGGCGCCGCGCCTCGAGGCCGTCCTCGGCGGCATCGCCGCGCTGGTGGACGAGCGCAGCCGCTTCGACCCGGCCACGCTCGACCGCTCGTTCTCGTTCGCGGGCACCGACTTCAGCGAGCTGCTGATGGTCACCGCGGTCGTCCGGCGGCTGAGCGCCGAGGCGCCCGCGGTCGACCTCGTCTGCTCGGCGGTCGGCGACGAGGTCGAGCGGCAGCTCCAGGACCGGCGCGTGGATCTCGCGTTCGGCACCGGGTTCCGCGAGCGGACCGGCCTCCTCGTCAAGACCGTGGCCACCGATGGGCTCGTCCTGTTGATGCGCGCGGAGCACCCGCTGCGCAAGCGCCTCGACCTCGACCGCTATGCCCGCGCCGGCCACGTGCTGGTCGCGCCGCGCGGCACGCCGGGCGGGCGCATCGACGTCGCCCTGGCCGCGGTTGGCAAGCAGCGGCGCGTCGTGGTCCGGGTCAGTAACTTCACCACGGCGGCCGCGCTCGTCGCCGAGACCGACCTCGTGACCGCGATGCCGCGTGCGTGCGCGCGGGTGATGGCGGCCCGCCTCCCCCTCCTCGTGCGGCCGCTGCCCCTGGAGGTGCCGCCGTACGCGTTCTCGCTCGCGTGGAACGACCAGCTCTCGCGCGATCCCGCGCACCGCTGGTTCCGGTCGATCGTCGAGGCGGCGGCGATCGCGGCCTTCGCCGTGAAGTGACCCTCGCCGTCAGCGCGGCCAGAGGCCGTGCCGGTCCTCAGCGGCCGCGCGTGCGCTCCGGCGCGGACGCCTCGGGCCGCGGCTGGCGCCCGAGGGCCGACCCGCGGATGACCTCGCCGAGGCGGGTCATGCCGAGCTCGATCTGGTCGCGGCCACGGTTGCTGAAGTTCAAGCGCAGCGTGTTCGCGCGCGGCGCCTTCGCGAAGAACGGGCGCCCTGGCACGAACGCGACCTTGTGCTGCACGGCGGCGGCGAGCAGCTGATCGGCGTCGAGCTCGGGCGGCAGCTCCACCCAGACGAACAGGCCGCCGTCGGGCCGCGTCCACTTGCTGCCCGTCGGCAGGTGGCGGGTCAGCGCGCCGAGGAGATCTTCGCAGCGCGCGCCGTAGACCGCGCGGATCCGGTCGAGGTGGCCGTCGTAGTCGAAGGTCTCGAGGAGCTTTGCGGTGGCGCGCTGGCTGAGGTTGCCGCTGTGCAGATCGGCGGCCTGCTTCGCGGTCGTGCACGCGCGGATGAGCTCCGGCGCGCCCGTGAGCCAGCCGATGCGCAGGCCCGGCGCGAGGGTCTTCGAGAAGGTGCCGAGCTGCAGCACCACGCCGGCCTCGTCGAGCGCGGCCAGGCTCGGCGGACGGACGCCGCGGAAGCGCAGCTCGCCGTACGGATCGTCCTCGAGGATGATGACGCCGTGGCGGGCCGCGAGCGCCACGAGCTCGAGTCGCCGCGCGACGCTGAGCGTGGTGCCCTTCGGGTTGTTGAAGTCAGCGACGATGTAGATGAGCTTCACCGTGCGACGCGCCAGGAGCGCCTCGAGCTCGTCGACGCGCATGCCGTCGTCATCGCTGCCCACGACGTCGAGCTCGGCCTCGGCCCCCGCAAAGACCTGCAGCGCCGCGAGGTAGCTCGGGTTCTCGACGACCACGACGTCGCCTGGATCGAGCAGCACCTTCGCGACGAGGTCGATGCCCTGCTGCGAGCCGGTCGTCACGAGGACATCCTCGCGCGTCGTGGCGATGCCGCGGCCACCGAGGCGCACGGCGATCCAGTCGCGCAGCGGGCCGTAGCCCTCGGTCACGCTGTACTGCAGCGACGCGGCGCCGTCGGTCGCGAGGACGGCGGCGTGCGCGGCCGCGATCTCGGCCACCGGGAACAGCTCGGGCGCAGGCAAGCCACCCGCGAACGACAGGATGTCGGGGTGGTCCGCGACCTTCAGGATCTCGCGCACGGCGGAGGGCTTCATGCCCTCCATGCGGCGGGCAAAGCGAACCGAGGGGAGCAGCCTAGCGGCGTCGGACATGAGGGGCCTCCGGGGTCGGGATGACGTGCACGTGCGTGGATTCCTGGATCGCGCTGAGCACGATCGTCGTGTTCGTGCGCGTGACGCCGGGGATGGTGCGCAGCCCCTCCACGAGCAGCGCGTCGAGCGTGGCGGTGTTCGCCGTCTTCACCTTGAGGAGGTACGAGTCCTCGCCCGCGACGCGGTGGCACTCGAGCACGTCCGCCATCACCTTGATGCGCTTCGCGAAGCCATCGAAGTAGCGCGGGTGCTCGATGCCGACGCCGATGAACGCCGTGATGTCCTTGCCGAGCCGGCGCGCATCCACGCGCGCGACGTAGCCCGTGATGATCCCGCGTGTCTCGAGCTTGCGGATCCGCTCCGCCACCGCCGGCTGCGAGAGGCCAACGGCGTGGGCGAGCGCGCTCTGCGTGGCGCGGCCATCGGCCTGCAAGAGCTCGACGAGCTGCTGGTCGGCCTCGTCGAGCCGATCGGGCGGCTCCGGTAACAAGGAAAGGACCGTCACGACCGATAAATTATCGCCGACGGCGATGTTTGGCAAATGGAATATTTGCCAGATGCCGCAGTGCGCCATCGAATCCACCGTGGCACGCTCGCCCCGGTGCCGCTGTTTCACATCACGACGCAGACCGCCTGGGCCGCGGCGAAGGCGGCGGGCGAGTACCGGGCCTCGTCGCTCGACACCGAGCACTTCATCCATCTCTCGGACGAGCGCCAGTGGCTCGCCACGGCCAACCGCTTCTACCGCGGCTGCCTGGACCTTCTGCTCCTCGAGCTCGACGAGCAACGGCTCGGCGCGCCGGTGCGCTGGGAGCCCGCGGACGGCCAGCTGTTCCCGCATCTATACGGGCCGCTCGAGCTCGCCGCCGTAGTCGCGGTCACCGCCCTGCCCGTCGCGGCGGACGGGGCGATCGAGGCGCCGGGCTGACCGCGCGGTCTTTTCCGTGTAGCGTCGTCCATGGAAGCGCGCGCTGGACTGGTGCTGGCCTCGGTCTTCAAAACCGATGAACCTTCGCGCGAGCGACGGGTTGGTGGGTTCGATTCCCATGCGCTTCCGCCGATTCCCGTCGGTTACCTAGGTTGCTCGCGTTCGTCCGCTGGCCCCCGGGCTCGTCGCGACTCGAACGCGTGACGTCCGACTTCAGCCGGTCGGCACGAACGCCGCCGGGACACGACGGGAGTCTTCGAGCGCGCGCCCGTGGCTCGTCACCCAGTCGGGCACCGTCTGCGAGCGAGCGGCCTCGGCGTGGCGCCTCGTCGCTTGTCGGCCGTCCGGGACGGACGCCGTCGTGCATTGGTCGACTTTCGACCGGTCACGCCAGCAGACGTGTCATCGCGCGTTCCCCGGTGGGAAGACATTTGGGCGGAGGCCGGTGTGGGGCGCGAACTCGTAAGGGCGGGGAGCGGAACCGACAAACTTCGTTCACAGCCATCCGAGACCCTCACTGCGCCGTGACGCTGCAAGGCGTCGCGTCGCACGCAGTGACGGCCCACGCCCCCGCGCTGTCTCGCGCAACGTCGGTTCGAAACGTCCCGGTCTCGTCCTGTATCGAAAGCTCGAAACGGTCGGGTGTGGCAACGTTCGAGAAGTAGTAGCTGGGATCTTGGCATCTTGGGTCGAAAAATGCTTCGTCGAATCCACCGAGAGACGAATTCGTGATCATCATATTAGTCCGCACGGATCCCGTCACCGCCACCGCGCTGGCCACCGTCGAGTCCGAGATCTCCAGACATCGGCCTTGGAGGAGGTCTGCGTTCGAAGGAGTGATCATCATCTGGAGTTCGACTTCAGCTCCGAACGGGACTACGTAAACGTCGACCGTCGGATCAAGGTCGGTGAGCGTCGACGTCAGCACTCGGTCATCCGAGCAAGCGTTGGCACCGAGAGCAGCGATGACGATGGCGAAACCTTTGATGCGCATACGCACCGACATTGCACCCGCTATGCCGCGCGCGACGCGTCTAACTACCTAAAACTTCGGGCGGAAATCGCTCCCCACCTGGTAGGAATTTATCAGCTCGTGTCGGTTTGGTGGCCGGCCGTCGGCTTTTGAACGTGGAAGCCCCTTAGGGGTGAAGCTGGCACGTGCTCGGTCCGATGCTCCCGGCGGCCAGCGTTAACACCAGCCGCCTGTTCGCGCGGGCCGTGTCGAGCATGCGAAAGGAACGCCGTCGTTTGATGACCATCGCGTGTCGCGGCCGGCGCGCATTGCGCCAAGCCCATCCCCCACGTGGTCGCGTTCGCCATCGTCAGGCGCTCTCCATCGCAGTCAGCGCGGTCGGTCACCAACGCTCTGCTCGCCGGGATCACGGTCCTTCCGCATGGAGACGCCGACAAAATGCCAGGCCGCGCGGGGGGAGGACCTAGGGTGTGTTGCTGAGGAGGCCGGCGGTGCCCGCGACGGTCCCGATCAGGGTCGAGCCGGCATAGAACGACCAGACCCCGTCGCGCATCGCGTCGACGTACCCGGCGTCGGTGCGGACGCCTCGGTACACGGCCCAGAGCCCGTCTCCAAACGTCGCGAAGCCATCGAGCGGATGCGGCTCGCACGCCCGCACGTAGCTCGCGGTTCGGAAGATCGTCCCGATTGGCGTCACGATATCGACGACAATCTCGAAGACCGGGGGCTCCGTGAGCACCCACCGCGTCCGAGTGATCGTGTAACCCGCGTCCGCGGCGATGTCCCAGGCGGGGCTCGGATACATCGTCGTCGCCGGGCCGGCCCGACACGACACAGACTGACGATCGGGCGCCGAATCGAGGACGACCCCGGTCGGCGCGGGCTCCGACCGAGGCGGCGGCGACGCGGTCGACGGATCGTCGAGGTACCTCTCGGTTCTCGTGACGGCCGCCGGGGGAAAGCGCGTGTCGTGCACCGCCGGGGGCGAGACCCGTTGGTAACGCAGTCGACCGCAGCCGGAGGGCGTAACCTTTCCTTCGCACCAGCGAACCCAGATCTCGCGGCCGGAGGTGACAAGCACGGACGTGTACCCGGCGGGAAGTTGGACCGCGCTACGTGGGGCTCCGTCGACGTAGGCGACGAGGTCCGTATCGGCGTCGACGAGCGTGTGCGCATCCAGCCATCCGACGTGGCTGAGACTGCTCGGGTAGCTCGCAATCGCGTGCGGGCCGCGGCGGTCCAGGCGCCAGAACGAAATTCGCGATCCCCCTGGTTTGCTACCGCGCACCGCGCCGCCATTCGACGGGATTGCCAGCAGGATCTCGGTTCTGTCTGCTCTGTGCGCGGGGCGCGGCGCCGGCGGCGGGCCCCCGCAACTCGCCACGAGTGCCACGACAAATGGCCAGCCCTTCACGCTCGCGACGGTACCGCAGCCCGACGAAAGGTTACGCCGGCGGAACGGCTCGTATGTCCGACGCCGCGCGTCTCGTGTGCGAGGTAGTTGTCGCATGACGCTGGTGCCGTCGATGCCGGCGCTCGGCGGTGGCGTGCGTGCGTGCGAGGTGCGCGGGCCCCGCGTGCGCACGGTCGAGCTGGGGCACCAACGACGCGGACGGTCGGCATGGGCCGAACCACGTGCCGGCGAACAAGCTGTCGGAGCCCGAGCGCCAGAAGGCCATGGCGGTGATGTCCACGCCGCAGTGCCGTGACCGCGCGAAGGACCCGGCGGCCGGCTTCGCCACCGTCAATCGCAGCCGGAGCTCGGCCCGAATCCGCTGACCGGCTCGAGCAGTCGCTCCACGCCGTGGCGCTGACCGCCGCATCCGCTCGCGCACCGCCGGGTTGTGGGACGGCATGAGCCCGTCGGAGGAGACCGGCGTGCATCCAGAGCACGATTAGCGGGTGACGAAGCCCGGCGCGTGCCGTGCTGCCTGACCGATGACAGCCGGACGCTCCGCCGCGGGGTGACTGTCCGCGGGGCGCGCGAGCGTGCCGGAGCGCTCGATCTGCGCGACGCCGATCATCGCTCCCGTGAAGCTCAGCGCCGCGGCCGCCGCGACGATCCACAGCGTATTCACCTTCCTCGTGAGCAGCAAAGGCAGCGCGACGAGCGTGATCCCGATGGTCAACGGACCGTCGAGCGCGTCACGTCCGAGCGGGATCGCGGCGAGGACGAGCAGGCTCGCGCTCGCGAGCACCACGCACTGCAGCATGCTGCCCACGCGCGGATGCTGCGCCCGCTTACCGAAGTAGCCGACCAGCAGGATCACCACCAGCGAGGGTAGCGACATCGCGATCCAACCGGCGATGGCACCTGGCCACCCATCGACCATGTAGCCAACGGACACCACGTAGACGCCCACGGGGCCGGGCGTCGTGCGCGTGATGACGACCGATTGCTCGAGGTCATCGTCGGTGATCCACTGGCGCTCCTCCACGAGTTCCTCCCGAACCTCGGGGAGAGACGCGAGCCCCGCGAATGACGTGAACGTGCTCTTGATGAGAATCCACAACAGGATCAGAAACTTGATCACGACGCGACCTCGGGCGGGGCCGGCTTCGGACGGGCCACCGGCCAGAGCAGGCCGACGACCGCCGCGCCGAGCAGGATCTTGACCGGCGTCAGATGCGCGAGCAGCGAGAGCGCCGCCGCGCTGGGCACGATGACCGCCGCCTTGAGTGGCGCAGCTCGGAGATGCGGCGCGGCGAACACCCACGCCGTTGACAACATGATGGCCACGGCCGCGGCGAGCGCACCGGTCAGAGCGGCCTGGAACCAGGCGCTGCCGTGCAGCTGCTCGTAGAACACCGTGACCATCACCGCGAAGAGCGAGCACGGCACCGACGCCGCGATCAGCGCGACGACCGCGCCGCGCCACCGCCGGGCGGTCCAGCCGGCCGCCGTGCAGAACGCGAGCAGGTTCGTTCCCGGAGTCAGACGCGATAGCGCGTAGTTGAGATCGAACTCTTCCTGACTGAGCCAGGGCCGTTTGACGACGACCTCCTCTTTGAGGACCGCGATCGTTGCACTGCCTCCGCCGAACGTCGTGTTCGCGTACCGCGCAAAGATGCTGGCGATGGCACCGAGCGTCGGTCGCACCCGGGCTTCTACCGTCGCGACTTCGTCGCTCATCGCGTCCTCCCGCGCACGGGCGGCCAAGGACGGTCTCCGCAGGGCGATTGCTGGCGAGCGCTCACGCTGTCAACGCTACACAAGAGGCGAGCTAGGTGGTGACGCCTGTCGTCAACCCGCCCGTGCACGCGTGGGCGGTGTGGCGCGCCGGTCACGCGTTCCACGATGGTACAGGCCGATGCCGACGAGGAGGACGCCCGTCGCGCGGTCGAGCACGACCCGCAGCCCGGTGCGCGCGAGGCGGGCGGCTCAGCGTGTCGACGTGAATCCGAGCGCGTTGACCGGCGAGCTGAGCCCGACCCCGTAGACGAACAACAACGCGCCGCCGTAGACCGAGCTCCCGCGGTACGCCGCATCCGAAAGGATCGACGCGAGCAGCGCCGCGCCACAGGGTGCGATGACGAGCGAGAGCAGGAGGCCGGCGAGGACCGCGCCGCCCGCTCGGGATCCGACGACCGGGAGCCGCGGAGCCTGCCGCGAGCTTCGCCAGCTCTGCAACGAGCTTGTCCTTCGTCGCTCGCGATTCGCCTTCGAAGCGCGCTTGCTCGTGGCCAGCGGCGTGGAGAACGAACACCGTCGGTTCGACCGTGACCTCGTGATCGCGTCCCCGCGCGTCGTCGTTCTCTCGCGCTGCGATCCCCTTCGCGGACGCACCACGGACCGCGCGAATGATCTCGCCGCACGGGCACGCGTTTGTCCGCCTCGCCGAGGTTCGCGAACGAGAGCACTCCCCCGCGCCACGATCCGCTCGACCTCTCGAGCGTGGTCGGTGCCCCACCGGCACAACGGCGCGAGCGTCAGCGCGAGGGTTTGTCCGAACCTCGGGAGCGAGTACGCCACGCGCGGCGCGACGGCGGCCCCGTTCCTGTTTCGGGTCACGACCGACGCGCAGGCGGACATGACCTTCGGCGACGAGGATCCGCTCGACTTCTACGTGCCGAAGCGAGGGCTGGCGAACGCCGACTTTCGCAAGGGCTATGCCTACTGCGGTGACTGAGCGACGACCGGGCAAGTCGCCGAGGGTTGGCGACCGGCCGGTTCTCGCTAGACTGCCCGGATGCTGGCAGACACCATGTCTCGGACGGAGAAGGGACGCGTCGCGTCGCCCCCGAAGCTCGAAGGCGCCGCGCAGCGCGTGGCCGAGGCCGTGGCGGCGTTGCCTGGCGTGGTCGCGCAGGCGCACTGGGAGATCGGGTCGCAGACCGCGGTCAACGGGGTCGACTTCTACGTCGGCGAAGACGAGGTCGGGCACATTCATCTCGACGGCGAGGCGCACATCGCGGTCGGCCCGGCGCTCGGCCGCACGCTGATCCAGCGTCGCCTCGCGCGCCGATTTCCCTGGTCGAGCGCGTTCGTGGTGGTCGACACCGCGGACCCCGATCGCTGCGTGAAGATCTTCGCGCTCCGCCGGGCGCAGATCGCGGGTGTCGGGGTGGACGAGCTCCTCGCCGCGTTGGTCTAGTCCCGCCGCCGCGCGCACCATCGCCGCGATCTTCCGCATCGAGCTGCCCAAGCTCGTCGCGCGGCTCGCTCGCGTGGTCCGCGACGTCGGGCGCGCCGAGGAGCTCGCGCAGGACGCGATGGTGAGCGCGCTCGAGCGCTGGCCCACCGACGGCGTGCCCGGCAACCCCGGCGCGTGGCTGATGACGACGGCGAAGCACCGCGCGTTCGACCAGCTACGCCGCGCGAAGCTGGCGCAGCGCACGCACGAGGAGCTCCGTCACGATCCCGAGCTACACACCATGCGCGATCCAGACGACGACATCGGCGACGATCTCCTCCGGATCGTGTTCACGGCGTGTCATCCGGTGTTGACGACCGAGGCGCGCGTGGCGCTCACGCTGCGGCTCCTCGGCGGGTTGACCACGACCGAGATCGCCCGTGCGTTCCTCGTGCCGGAGCCGACGATCGCGCAGCGCATCGTGCGCGCCAAGCGAACGCTCGCCGAGGCTGGCGTGCCGTTCGAGGTCCCCGCCGCCGTGGACCGGGCCCCGCGACTCGCGTCGGTGCTCGAGGTCATCTACCTCATCTTCAACGAGGGCTACGCGGCGACCGTCGGCGGGGACTGGATGCGGCCGGAGCTCTGCGCCGATGCGCAGCGGCTCGCGCGCACCCTGGCCGGCTTGCAGCCGCGCGAGCCGGAGGTGCTCGGCCTGCTCGCGCTCGTCGAGCTGCAGGCATCGCGGCTCCGCGCGCGGACCTCACCCGACGGCGCGCCGATCCTGTTGCTCGACCAGGACCGCGCGCGCTGGGATCACCTGCTCGTCCGGCGGGGCCTGCGCGCGCTCGTCCGGGCCGAGCTGCTCGGCGGCGCGCGTGGGCCGTACGCCCTGCAAGCGGCGATCGCGGCGTGTCACGCGCGTGCGCACGCGGCGACGGACACCGAGTGGTCGAGGATCGCCGCCCTCTACGCCGCGCTGATGCTGGTCACGCGGTCACCGATCGTCGAGCTCAACCGCGCCGTCGCCGTCGGCATGGCGCTCGGTCCGGCCGCCGGACTGGCCGTGGTCGATGTGCTCGCCGCGGACGGCGCGCTCGCCGGGTATCATCTGCTACCGAGCGTGCGCGCGGACCTGCTCGCGAAGCTCGGCCGGATCGCGGAAGCCCGCGCCGAGCTCGGGCGCGCCGCCGACCTCGCGACGAACGGGGCCGAGCGCGAGCTGCTTCGTGCGCGCGCCGCGCGGCTCGCCTGACCGCGGGCGTCGGCCTCGCCGGCTCGGCGTACGGTCAGAGACGACGCTAGGTTTGGTCCGGGTGGCCGACCGTCGCGGCGGGGCCGGTCGTGCGCTCGACGAAGTAGCGCGCGCCATCCGCGTCGCGCTCCCAGTCCGCCTTCGAGCCGTAAAAGATGTGGTTGATGATGCCGACGCCGAGCGGCTCGTCGAGGGTGCCAGCCGTCACGTACACGTGTTGCTCGTCCTCGTCAGCGGGGAGCGGCGTCCCGCACGTCTTGCAGCGGGTGATGGTGTACGTCGGGCGCACGGCGTACGTGACGCGGTGGTCGGCGCCGGTGAGCCAGTGAAAGCGCGCGCGGGGGACGACGAGGATGGTGTTGCCCGTCCCGCCGCTCACCTTGCGGCAGTTGGAGCAGTGACACATCCACACGCCCGCGATCTCACCGTCGATCTCGTACGTGAGCGCACCGCACAAGCAGCTGCCGTTTCTTCGCATGCACGCGAACATATGCGGCCGTCGCGCCGCGTGTCACGCGCGCCGTCCGCGTCGCGCTCTCGGTCAACCTTCGGGCGGTACGGGATGCGGATGGTGATGCCCGCGCCGTCAGGGCGCGTCGATCGCGGGGACCGGCGTGCCGAGGAGCTTCGCGCGGATGAGGGGCACCGGGATCGAGCCCTCGGCGAGGAACGCGTCGTGGAACGCGCGGTCGGTGTACGCGGCGCCGAGCTCGCGCTGATAGTCGACGCGCAGCGCGAGGATCTGCTGCTTGCCCGTGAAGTAGTGGACGAGCTGCGTCGGCCACTGGATCGCGCGGAGCACGTCCTCGTTCACCTTGGCCTGCCCGGGCGACGTCTGCTGCTGGAAGTCCGCGCCCTGCTGCAGCGTCCACGCGCCGGTCTCGATGTTGACGTCGTACACGACGCGCGCGATGCGGAACTGATACGAGCGCAGGATCGCGTCCTTGGTCGCGGGCGCGTCGCCGAGGCCGCCGTGGCGCCATAGCTCCTCCTCGGCGTAGAGGCCCCAGCCCTCGTTCTGCATGCCGTCGACGAGGATCCGGCGGATCGGATCGGGGTTCAGCCGTGCGACGGACAGCTGCAGGTGGTGGCCGGGGAACCCTTCGTGGGCCGCATACGGGCCCATACCGTTCGTCCTCCAGCCCTCGGCCCGGACGACCTCCTCGAGGCGCATCTTGTCGTCCCAGCCAGCGTGGAAGTGCTCGACGTTCCACGCGCCGACGTTGCTCGCGATGTACGGCGGCGGAGGGTTCATGCTGCCGCCATCGCCCGTCAGCGCCACCATCGCGTCGGGCGTCTCGCGGGCGTGGATCGGGCCGACCGCGTCGGGGATGGTCACGAACCCGGCCGCGACCGTCGCGGCGCGCAAGTCGCCCTCGATCTGGTCGTAGAGGGCGAGCAAACGAGCGCGCGAGAGCTCGGTCGCGCGCGTCCGTTGCGCGGCGGTCGCCTCGTGGGGGGCCGTCAGCTGCGGCCCCAGCGCGACGCGCTCGGCCGTGACACGCACGAGCTCGGCCTCCGCGGTCGCCAGGAGCTCGACCGGCGTCTGGTCCACGAGCTCGGCGTGGGCGAGGCGCCAGGCGTAGTTGGCGGCGCCCACGACCACGAACTCGTGTTCCGGGTGGAGGGCCACGAGCTCGTCGGCGTAGCCCGTGAGGGCCGGGATGGCGGCGGCGGCCTCGGGCGAGCCATCGGCCTTCGCCATGGCGACGAGGGCCTCGAGCATCGTCCTCGCCGTGTCGCGATCACGCGTGGTGACCGCGGTGGCGACGGCGCGCATCTCGGCGACGAGCGCCGGGACCTGCGCCCACACGCGCGCCGGGCGCGCGCGGTCCTCGGGTGCGTAGCTCGCGAACGCGATCAGCTGGTTCGACAGGGACTCGAGCCACGCCGCGGGTCGGTGCACGAACATCCGCTCGTCGACGAGCTGACGCCGCGCTGTCTCGGCCGTCGCGAAGATCCAGCGAAAATCGATCTGCTGGTCGACCGGCCACGTGCGCCACGGCCGGGCGCGGAGGGCCGCGAGGTCGCGGTCGAGGTGCACCGTGCGGTCGGCGATCGCGGCCGGCGCGAACGACGCCACGCCGGTCGCATCGTCGAACAGGCCCGCCGATGCGGCCACGCTCGGATCGCTGGCCATGACCATGGCCATGACGTCGCGCGCGACCTCCGCGAACGCCGGGTCGCCGGGGATCGCGAGCGCGGCGAGGCGCGGGACGGGCGCGCTCGGAGCGTCTGTCGCCCGGGGCGTCCCCCCACATCCCGCCAGCCCCACCGCACACACGAGCGTCCGCGTCAGGCGATGCACGCCGGACGGTAGCGCAGCATGGGGATCGGAGCACGAACGTCAGGGCGCGGTCACCAGGGCAGCATGCCCGCGCGGTCCTGGAACGTGCCCGTCGGGCCATCCTTGCCGATCGTCGCGAGGCGGACGATCGCATCGGTCCCCTGCTCCACCGTCTGCGGGCCCGAGTTTTGGTTGAGGTCCGTCGCGGTGTAGCCCGGATCGACGACGTTGATCCGCATTCCCGGCAGCGCCTTCGCGTACTGCACGGTGAGCATCGTGACCGCCGACTTCGACGAGCAGTACGCGAGCGCGGCGACCTTCGACTCGAAGCGAGCCGCGTCCGTCACCACGCCGAACGAACCGAGGCCGCTCGCCACGTTCACGATCACCGGGTTCGCCGACGCCGCGAGCAGCGGCAAGAGCGCGTGCGTGACGCGCACGATCCCGAAGACGTTCGTCTCGTAGACCTCGCGCACGTTGTCCGTCGTCACGTCCGGCGGCGCGATCCGGGCGCCCGCGATGCCGGCGTTGTTGACGAGGACATCGAGGCCCCCGGGCTGCTCCTGGAGCCAGGCCGCCGCGGCGGCGACCGAGGCGTCGTCGGTGACGTCGAGCTGGACGAAGCGCGCCCCGAGGCGCTGGGCGGCGGCCTCACCCTTCTCCGGATCCCGAGCGCCGAGGTAGACCGTGTGCCCGAGCGCGACGAGGCGGCGGGCCGCTTCGTAGCCGAGACCCTTGTTCGCACCGGTGATGAGCGTGGTTGTCATGGCGACAACCTAGCCCTCGCCAACGCATTAACCAGCGAATAGGATAGATATCTATCATGAGCAGAATTACTGCGAGGGACTTCGACTTCAACCTCCTCCCGGTGCTCTTCGCGGTGGCCGAGACCGGCTCCGTCACCGCCGCTGCCGCCCGCCTCTACTTGACCCAGTCCGCGGTCAGCGCCGCCCTCGGCCGCCTCAAGGCCGCGATCGGCGCGCCGCTCGTGACCCGCCACGGGCGCGGCGTCGTGCTCACCGAGCGCGGCGCGCAGCTCGTCGCCGAGGCCCGCCCGCACCTCGACGCGATCGTGCAGGCCGCGCTCCAGCCGGCGCGCTTCGACCCGAAGACGTCCGACGGCACGATCCGGATCGGGCTCGCCGATATCGCCGACGAGTGGCTCGTTCCCCCGCTCCTGCGCGTGCTCGCGGACGAAGCCCCGCGCATGCGCCTCATCTGCAGCCCGGTCCAGTTCCGCACCGTGGGCGAGGCGCTGTCGACGCGCACGATCGACCTCGCGGTCACCGTCGCCGACGAGCTGCCGGCATCCGTCGCGCGCCGGCCGCTCGTGCACACGCGCTTCGTCTGCCTCTTCGACCCCCGGTTCGTTCGCCTCGGGACGCGGCCCACCGAGGGCGCGTACCTCGCCCAGGATCACGTGATCGTCTCGTACAACGGCGACCTGCGCGGCATCGTCGAGGAGATCTACGGCCGCGAGCGCCGCGTCCGCTGCTCGGTCGCGAGCTTCAGCAGCGTGGGCGCCATCGTGGACGGCGGCCGCATCGTGGCCACCGTCCCCGCGATCTTCGCCCCGCAGATCCTCGCGCTGCGGCCGCACCTGCGGATCGCGCCCATCCCGTTCGCCCACGAGCCAGGCAGCATCGACCTGCTCTGGCCGAAGTCCCTCGACGGCTGCCCGGCGAGCGGCTTCCTCCGGGACGCGATCATCCGCATCGCGGGCGCGCAGGAGACGTGGGCCCGCAAGCAGCGGCGCGCCGCATGACCGGCCACTTCGAAGATCTCGGCACGGTGCATCCGACCGGCATCGGCCGCCGCCGGGTGCGCGCGTTCACCCCGCCCGGCGGCGCGGCCGGTGGGAAGCGACCGCTGCTGATCCTGTTCGACGGCCAGAACGTGTTCGGCGACCGCGGCTCGTACGCCGGCGGCTGGCACGTTCACGAGGCCGTCGCTCGGTTCGCGCGCACGCGGCGCACGCCCGCGCCCGTGGTCATCGGGCTCGAGCACGGCGGCGTCGCGCGCATCGACGAGCTCACGCCGTTCTCGGACGGGCGGCGCGGCGGCAAGCTCGACGCGATCGTCGGCACGCTCGTCGACGAGCTCCTACCGCGCGTGCACGCGCAGTTCGACCTGGGGTACGGGCCCGCGTCCCATTTCATCGGCGGCTCGTCGCTCGGCGGGCTCGCGGCGCTCTACGCGCACCTCCTGCGGCCTGACGTCTTCGGCGGCGCGCTGGCGATGTCGCCGTCGTTGTGGTTCACGCGGGCGCGGTTCGCCGCGTTCGCCCGGGCGCAGGCGGTGCCGGCGCGCTCGCGCATCTACCTCGACATGGGCGTGCGCGAAGGCGAAGGGCGCAGCCTGCCGCTCACGGACGCGTTCGCGCGCCAGCTCCGCGCCCGCGGCTGGGGCGAGCCCGCCGAGCGGGGCGACCGGCGCCTCCTGCTGCGGCCGGATGCGCGGGGCCGGCACGACGAGAAGTCCTGGCGCCGGCGCTTCCCGATGGCGCTGCGGTTCCTGCTCGCGCGCTGACGCACGCCGGCCCTTTCGATCCGTGCTACCCCGCGCGCATGGCAAAGACGATCCTCATCGCTGGCTACGGCCCCGGCATCTCCACCGCGGTCGCCGAGAAGTTCGGCGCGGAGGGGTTCCAGATCGCCGTGGTCGGACGCGCGGCCGAGAAGCTCGCGGCGGGGGTGGCCGCGCTCGCCGCCAAGGGCGTGCGCGCCACGGCGTTCACGGCGGATCTCGGGGACGGGGCGGCGGTGCGGGCCGTCGTCGAGCAGGTGCGCGCCGGCCTCGGGCCGATCTCGGTCATCGAATGGACGGCCTACACGCCGGGGTCCGTCGCCGGTGACCTGCTTGCCGCCAGCGAGGCGGACATCCGCTCGCTGTTCGACACCGGCATCGTCGGGCTCCTCGCCGCCGTGACCGCCGCGCTGCCGGATCTGAAGGCCGAGAAAGGCGCGCTGCTGGTGACGAACGGCGCCGCCGGGTTCATCGAGGCCGGCATGGACGAGATGATCGTGAAGTGGGGCATGATGGGCCTCGGCGTCGCCAACGCCGCGAAGCACAAGCTCGTCGGCCTGCTCGCGAAGAAGCTCGCCGTGGACGGGATCTACGTCGGCGAGATCATGGTCGCCGGCACGATCAAGGGCACGTCCTTCGACCGCGGCGACGCGATGTCGATCGACAGCAAGACCATCGCCGACAAGTACTGGGCGATGTACACGGCGCGCACCGACGTGCGTGCCACCGTCCGCGCGATGTAGCTACCAGCCGCCCGCGGGCGCGGCGCTACCCGGCGCGGCGGCGCTACCTGCGGCGGGCGCGGGGGCGGCGGGC
>JANXOM010000033.1 GCA_025353585.1 Deltaproteobacteria bacterium | reverse complement strand
TCATGCGGAACGGGATCTTGCTCTCGTTCGTGAGGATCTGCTCCATCGCCTCCGGGATGCCGTGACCGCGGATCGCGCGGTGGTGGTCGGCGCGGTCGGGCTCGTCGCCCCGCGAACGCTCGGCGTCGGCTACGACAACATCGAGGCGGCGCTCGGCAGCAAGCTGACGGCGGGCGCGCTGGCGATCCTGTGCGCGGCGAAGCTGGCGTCGTGGGCGATCGCGCTCGGCAGCGGGACCTCGGGCGGGACGCTGGCCCCGCTCCTGACCTTCGGCAGCGGGCTCGGGTGGCTCCTGTGCGCCGGCGCGGCCGCGGTGGCGCCGGCGCTGGGGATCGACCCGCGGATCGGCGCGCTCGTCGGGATGGCGGCGATGTTCGCGGGCGCATCGCGAGCGCTGCTCACGTCGATCGCGTTCGCGCTGGAGGCGACGCATCAGATCGACTCGGTCGCGCCGATCATGTCGGGCGTGACGCTCGCGTACTTCGTGTCGTGCCTCATGATGCGGACGACGATCATGACGGAGAAGCTGTCGCGCCGCGGCGTGCACGTGCCGCACGAGCTCGCGTCGGTGCACGCGCAGGCGTCATGAACGCGGCGCCCGGAGAGGAAGTCGGGTTCGCGGCGCTGGTCGCGCGCTACGGGCACGACACCGTGTCGTTCCAGGGCCTCGGGCCGGGCTTCGCGCGCTGGCTCGAGCCGGGCGGTGCCGCGGGGGTCGCGTATGTCGACACGGGCGGCGCGTGGGTCGCGGCCGGGAGCCCGCTGGCTCCGCGCGCGCGCCTCGTCGAGGTCGCGATGGCGTTCGCGGAGGCGGCTCGCGGGGCAGGGCGGCGGGCGAGCTTCTTCGCGGCCGAGCAGCCGCTCGTCGAAGCGGGGCTGCGCGCGACGCTGGTCGGCGAGCAGCCGGTGTGGCAACGCGACCACTGGCCCGAGGTGCTCGCGAGCTCGTCATCGCTGCGTTATCAGCTGAGCCGCGCGCGGCACAAGGGCGTGCGCGTGCGCGAGCTCGTGGCGTCCGAGGTGGCGGACGATGCACCGCTGCGCGCCGCGCTGACGAACGTGACGGCCGATTGGCAAGGCGCGCACGGGATGGCGCCGATGCAATTCCTCGTGCAACTCGCGCCGTTCGCGCAGGCCGAGGCGCGGCTGCTGCTGGTGGCCGAGCAAGGCGAGGCCGTGGTCGGGCTCGCGTCGGCCGTGCCGGTGGTGGCGCGGAAGCGCCTGTTCGTCGAGCACTTCATCCGCGCCCCGGGCGCGCCGAACGGCACGGTGGAGCTGCTGGTGGACGGGGTGATGGAGCGCACGACCGCCGCTGAGGTCACGCTCGGGCTGGCCCCGCTCGCGGGCGCGGTCAGCCGCTGGCTGCGCATGGCGCGCTGGCTCGGCTCGCCGCTGTACGACTTCGCGGGCCTGCGCGCCTTCAAGGCGAAGCTGCGCCCGGACGCCTGGGAGCCCGTCTATCTCTGCGTCCCGCCGGGCGCCTCGACCCTCGTCGCCTTGCGCGACACGCTGCGCGCCTTCGCCGGCGGCAGCCTGCTGGGCTTCGGGGCGAGCTCGCTGTTCGGGAAGAGATGATTCTCCCGCTCCCCCGGATGGAACCGTCTGACGAGCTCGACCGCCGCGCGCGAGGTGATCGGTGCCGCCATCGAAGTGCATGCCGTTCTCGGACCGGGTTTTCTCGCCGGCGCTGATCGGTCGAGCGTCATCGATCTTGTCGGCGAAGGTCTCCTCGTCGTCGAGCTCAAAGCACTCGACGAGCTGTCTCGCATTCATCGCGCCCCGATCGTTTCTTCTGCGGATCACCTTCACCGTCACGCTCCTGAAGCACGGCGTGCGGCGCGTCGTCTCCACACTCCAGTTCCGACCTTGACTCCGGCTTGGCGTCCGCGGCGGCTTGGCGGTCAATCTGGCGAGAGCGTCAGGCCGGCGGAGCGCAGGCGCTCGGCCAGGTGAGAGCCCATGGCGACGCTGGGCGTGAGGACGCCGCCGGGCGAGGTGAGGGTGTCCTGGGCGAGGCAGAGGGCAGATTCGCCGAGCATCTTGGCGGTCGAGCCGTAGCCCGGATCCGCGTGGTCGGCCGCGACGTAGGTGAGCGCGTCGGCGCCCACGGACGCGTAGAGGCGCAGCTTCCAGCGGCCGCGGTCGCGCGCTTCCTTCGAGGGTCCCTCGCCCGGTTTCGGGAGGAGCCTGGCGACGAGCGGGCGCAGGTGCGTGTTGCCCATCGCGGCCGCGAACGCGCCGAGCGCGCCGGTGACACCGACCGCCGCCGGCAGCGAACGCGACGCCATCTTCTCCTCGTACACGAAGCTCGCGCCCCACGGCTGACCAGCGAGCGCGTGCGAGCGCCGGACGACGCGCGTGTTCACGTCGGCCATGAAGAACGGGAACGTCCAGCGCTTCGCGCGCGCATCCCAGCTGACGCTGCGCACGTCGGGCGAGGGCGGTCGCGGCGCCGCCGGATCCGGGTCGAGGCCGTACGGGTTGCGGAGCACGCGCCGCGTCTCGCGATCCGCGGCGGCCTGGGTCGCGATCTCGATCGCGGAGGCCGCCGTGCCCCCCGACATCGCGCCGGAGAGCTCGGTGTACAGCGCCGTGACCTGCGCCGCCGGCCGGCCGAAGCGCGCGATGCACTCCTGCTGCAGGCACCAGGTGCCGAGGTCGCTCGGGATCGAGTCGAAGCCGCACGTGTGGACGATGCGCGCGCCGGTCGCCTCCGCCTGCGCGTGGTGCTGGTCGATCATCTTGCGCATCCACGGCACCTCGCCCGTCAGATCGCAGTAGTGCGTGCCGCCGGCGGCGCACGCGGCGACGAGCTCGCTGCCGTACTTCGCGTACGGACCCGCGGTCGTGCACACCACCCGCGTACGGCGCGCGACCTCGGCGACCTGCGCCGCGTCGAGGGCGTCGGCCACCAGCACGTCGACGCCGCCGAGCGCGGCCGCGGTCTTGTCGAGCTTCGCGCGGTTGCGGCCCGCGATCGCGAAGCGGATCGGCTGGCGGCGCTGGACGATGTAGTCGGCGACGAGACGGCCGGTGAAGCCCGTCGCGCCGAACACCACGAGATCGTAATCGCGAGCAAGCATGCGGGGAACAGCCTACCGCGCGGCGCGCGCTATGATGGGGCGGTGTCGGCGCTGATCGATCGTCTCGCCTCGCGACTACGCACCGGCGAGGTCCGCGTCCCGCCCGATGGCGCCCGCCGCGCCGCCGTGGCCGCCCTCCTCGACGACACGGCCGCCGGCCCGCGCGTCTTGCTCATGCGCCGCACCGAGCGCGCCGGGGATCCATGGTCGGGGCATGTCTCCCTGCCGGGGGGCCGGCACGAGCCGAGCGATCTGGATCTCCTCGCCACCGCGATCCGCGAGACGCGCGAGGAGCTCGCGGTGGACCTCGCCGGCGCGCGCCTCCTGGGCCACCTCGAGCCGCTGCACCCGCGCACGTCCGGGCCGACCGGCATCGAGGTCACGCCGTTCGTGTTCGCCACCGAGGCCGCCGTCACCGCGACGACCAGCGCCGAGGCCGCCGCCGTGTTCTGGCTCCCGCTCGCCCTCGCCGCGTCGGGGACGCTCGACGAAACATTCGAATATCCGGGCGCTCCGCTCGCGTTTCCCAGCTGGACCTTCGAGGGCCACACCATCTGGGGCCTCACGATGCGCATCGTGGCCTCGATCGTCGAGCTGTCGCGGTGACGGATTCGTCGCAGTCGTGTTACAGGATCGAGCAGGAGGCTGCATGTTCGGTCGGTTCCTGCCCCGCGAGACCAGCTTCTTCGACTTCTTCGAGCAGCACGCTGGGCTGACGATCGAGGGCTGCAAAGAGTTCCTGTCGATGGTCACCACCGGCGCGAACATCCCGACGAAGTGCCGCCGGATCTCGGACATCGAGCACGAGACGGACACCATCACGCACCGCTGCGTCGAGGCGCTCCACAAGACGTTCATCACGCCGATCGATCGCGACTCGATCCACCGGCTGATCACCAAGATGGACGACATCATGGACTTCGTGGAGGCCGCCGCCGAGCGGATCGAGCTCTACGAGCTGACGGTGATGACGGGGGACGTCCGCGACCTCGCCGAGGTGCTCTACCGCTCCGCGCAGCAGGTGGAGGCCGCGACGCGCGGCCTGCGCACCCTCAAGGATCCGAACGCCACCCTGAAGCTCTGCATCGACATCAACCGGCTCGAGAACGAGGCGGACGCGATCCTCCGCCGGTCGGTGGCCCGCCTGTTCAAGGACGAGAAGGACCCGATCATGGTCATCAAGTGGAAGGAGGTCTACGAGAACCTCGAGAACGCCTCCGACCGCTGCGAGGACGTCGCGAACATCATCGAGGGCGTCATCCTCGAGCACGCGTAGAGCGCGGCGATGGACATCTCGGTCCTCGTCATCATCACGATCGCGGTCGCGCTCGTCTTCGACGTGATCAACGGCTTCCACGACGCCGCGAACTCGATCGCCACCATCGTCTCGACGCGCGTGCTCTCGCCGCGCAAGGCCGTCCTGTGGGCGGCGAGCGCGAACTTCATCGCGCTGTTCATCTTCCACGTCGGCGTCGCGAAGACGATCGCGAGCATCGTCACGATCGACGTGCACGACACGGGGTTCGTCGATGTCGTCGTCTGCGGCCTCGTCGGCGCGATCACCTGGAACCTGATCACGTGGTGGCTCGGGCTGCCGTCGTCGTCGTCGCACGCGCTCATCGGCGGCCTCTCGGGCGCGGGCGTCGCGCACGGCGGCTGGGGCGTGCTGAACACGGCCAAGCTGTTCCCCACGCTCGAGTTCATCGTCATCGCGCCGCTCATGGGGCTCGCGCTCGGCGCGATCGTGATGCTGTCGGTGTACTGGCTGTTCCGGCGGATGCGACCGCAGAAGGTCGACCGGACGTTCCGCGTGGCGCAGCTGTTCTCGGCGAGCGCGTACTCGATCGGCCACGGCGGCAACGACGCGCAGAAGACGATCGGCGTCATCATCATGGTGCTGGTCGCGGCCGGGAAGCTGCACTTCAAGGCGGGGACGGACGACCTCGAGGAGTCGATCCCGACGTGGATCATCTTCGCGTCCTACGGCGCGATGGCGTTCGGCACGTCGATCGGCGGCTGGCGGATCGTGAAGACGATGGGCATGGGGCTCACGCACCTCAAGCCCGTCGGGGGCTTCTGCGCCGAGGTGGCGGGCGCGATCACGCTGTTCGGCGCGACGGCGCTCAAGATTCCGGTGTCGACGACGCACACCATCACCGGCGCGATCGTCGGCGTCGGGTCGGTGACGAAGCTCTCGGGCATCCGCTGGGGCCTCGCGACGCGGATCGTGTACGCGTGGATCTTCACGATCCCGGCGGCGGGGCTCGTTGGCGCGCTCGCCACGGTGATCGCCAGCGCGCTCCGCGGGTAAGCTACGGCCGGGAGAGGATTGCCAAGATGAGCACACCGCGCACCGGCGTCATCGTCATCGGCGGCGGGCACAACGGGCTCGTCACGGCGGGCTTGCTCGCGAAGCGCGGCCTCGCGGTGACGGTGCTCGAGCGGCGCGGGGTCGTCGGCGGGGCCGCCATCACGGAGCAGCCGTGGGGCCCGGACTTCAAGATGACGGCGCTGTCGTACGTGGTGTCCCTGATGCCGCCGGCGATCGCGTCGGAGCTCGAGCTCGCACGGTTCGGCTACAAGGTCTATCCCCAGCACCCCTACTTCGTCGCGTACCCCGACGGGCGCTCGCTGATGATGTGCGAGGACCCCGCGCGGCGGCACGCCGAGATCGCGAAGTTCTCGCGGCGCGATGCCGACGAGATGGTGCGCTGGGATGCCTGGCTGGCGCGGCTCGGCGCCGTGCTCGGGCCGCTGCTCACGACGGTGCCACCGCGCCTCGGGCGCAAGCGCCCGGCCGATCTGCTCGCGGCCCTCGGCGTGGCGTGGAAGCTGCGGAAGCTCGACGAGCGCGGCGTCGCGGACATGACGCGGCTCATGACGATGAGCGAGGCGGATCTCCTCGAGGAGCGGTTCGAGAGCGACGCCGTGCGGGGCGTGCTGAGCGTCAGCGGCGTGATCGGCACGTGGGCCGGGCCGCGCTCGCCGGGGACGGGCTACGTCATGGCCCACCACAAGATCGGTGACCTCGGGGACGGGCCGGTCGGGAGCTGGGGTTTCCCGGCCGGCGGCATGGGCGGCGTGACGGCGGCGATGCGGGACGCGGCGGTCGCGTTCGGCGCCACGGTGCGGACGGACGCGCCCGTCGTGCACATCAAGGTCACCGAGGGGCGCGCGACGGGCGTCGTGCTCGCGAGCGGCGAGGAGCTGGACGCCGATGCGATCGTGACGACGACGCACCCGCAGCTGACGTTCCTGCGGCTGCTGGATCGCGGCGCGCTGCCGGCGGACTTCGTGGAGGACATCGAGCGCTGGAGGTCGCGCAGCGGCACCGTGAAGGTGAACCTCGCGCTCGACCGGCTGCCGGAGTTTCGCGCGCGCCCGGGCTTCGACCCCGAGGTGCACGGCGGGACGATCGTGCTCGCGAATTCGCTCGACGACGTCGAGGGCGCGTTCCAGGACGCGGTCGCCGGGCGCGCGGCGCGGCTGCCGTTCGCGGACATCTGCATCCCGTCCGTGTTCGACCCGACGCTGGCGCCGCCCGGCAAGCACGTGATGTCGATGTTCACACAGTGGGTGCCGCACGGCTGGGCGAGCGCGCCGGATGCGCCCGAGCTCGCGGCGTACGCGGACCGCGTGATCGCGCGGGTCGAGGACCTGGCGCCCGGGTTCACCGCGTCGATCCTGCATCGCCAGGTGATCGGGCCGCACGAGATGGAGGCGACCTACGGGCTCGTCGGCGGGAACATCTTCCACGGCGAGCTGTCGGCGAACCAGCTGTTCCACCTGCGACCGGCCGTCGGCTACGCCGACTTCACGACGCCGATCCGCGGCCTCTACCAGGCGAGCAGCGCCACCCACGGCGGCGGCGGCGTCACGGGCATCCCGGCGCTGCAAGTGGTCCGGCGGCTCCGGCGAGATGGCTACTGACGGTTTGTGACGGTTTGTACGTTGCGTAGCGCAGAGGCGCCGAGGAAGAGGAGGTCAGAGGAGTCGGAACGAGAGGGTTTGATAGCCAAATGCTGATTGCTCACCGGCGGGTGCGCATGTCGCGCCCGGCTACCAACCCCTTCCCCTTCCGGACTCCTCTGTCCTCTTCTTCCTCTGCGCCTCTGCGCTATGCAACGCCCGAACGCAACGCCCGAACGCAACGCGCGAACCGTCACTCGCCGCAGGTGACGGGGCAGCTGTGCGTGGCCGCGCCCGAGTTCTACGCCGACTTCACCCCGCCGATCCGCGGCCTCTACCAGGCGAGCAGCGCCACCCACGGCGGCTCCGGCGTCACGGGCATCCCGGCGCTGCAGGTGGTGCGGCGGCTCCGGCGAGATGGCTACTGACGGTTTGTACGTTGCGTAGCGCAGAGGCGCCGAGGAAGAGGAGGTCAGAGGAGTCGGAACGAGAGGGTTTGATAGCCAAATGCTGATTGCTCACCGGCGGGTGCGCATGTCGCGCTCGGCTACCAACCCCTTCCCCTGCCGGACTCCTCTGTCCTCTTCTTCCTCTGCGCCTCTGCGCTATGCAACGCCCGAACGCGACGCGCGAACCGTCACTCGCCGCAGCTGACGGGGCAGCTGTGCGCGGCGGCGCCGGAGTTGCGCGGGGCGGCGGTGGCGGCCGTGAAGTCGGAGCTGTTGTCGGTGGTGTCGGTGCAGCCGCCATCGCCGCGGAGGAGCGACTTGACGGCGGTGCCGGCCGGGCCGACGGCCCCCTCGAAGCAGTTGGCGCCCGCGGCGCCGACGAGGTCGATGACGTTGGTCATCGGGCAGGACTGGCCAGGCGTGATCGAGCCCGGGCCAGCGAGGACGACCTTGCCGCCGGTCGCAGAGAGGCCGAGCGTGCCGACGACGTCGGGCGTCGGGAGCGCCAGCGTGCCGCCGGTGCCCGCGGCCTCGCCGATGAGGAAGTAGCCGTGCGCGGCGATGGTCGAGCCGGCCGGGATCACCGTCTGCTGCGTGAACGTGCCGGTCGCCGACGCGATCCACACCGAGAACCCGCCGAGATTGACGTCCGTCGTGCCGCGGTTGAACAGCTCGATGAAGTCGTTCTTCAGGGTCGCGCCGCTGTTGCCGCCGCCGCCGTAGACCTGGCTGATCACGATCTGCGAGGGCGTGCAGGCCGTCGCGCCGCTGTACGTGATCGTCGAGGTCGCCGCGCCGGAGGTGATGACGGTCGTGCCGGTCGCGGTCGCCGCTGCCGTCAGCGTGAAGGCTACCGTCTGCTGGTCCGCGGCCACGGTGACCGACGCGGGCGGACTGACGAGCGCCGCCGCGCTGGTGTACGAGAGCGGGACGAGCGTCGCGACGTGCACCGGGATGTCGAACCCGGCGCTGAACGCCTTGGTATCGCCGCCGGCCATCGTCGCCGTGGCGGGCGCGAGCGCGAGCTTCGGCGTCTCCTGCGCGTAGTCGAGGACGCGCACCGTGCGCGACAGCGTGCCGCCGGTACCCGTCGTCGCGGTGAGCGTGGCTGCCGGGTCCTTCGTGACGCCTGTCACGAGCACCACGGCCGACAGCTGGCCGGCCGGGATCGTGACCGTCGTCGGCGCGCCGGCCGTGCCGTTCAGCGCGATGCTCGCCGTCGAGGTCACGGTGACCGGCGTATCCACGGTGCGCGCGACCGCGATCGCCACCGTGAGCGGCAGCGGGAACGTCGCGGCGCGGGTGTGGCCGACGCTCGTGAACTGGCCCGCCGGCGTGAAGGCCGACAGCGCGGGCGCGCCATCGATGACGGTGGCAGCGGCCGTGCCGAAGACCGCGCTCGCCGGGTCGAGCGCCTTGAGGGTCGCGGGCCCGGCGGTGACGCCGGTGGCGAGGCCCTTCGTGGCGGCCGCGTTGGAGATGCTCGCGTGGGCCGTGCTAGAGCTCCACGTGACGGTCCCGGTGAGGTCCGCCGTGGTCGCGTCGCTGAAGGTGCCGGTCGCCGTGAATAGCTGCGTCTGCCCGACGGTGAACGTCGGCGCCGCGGGCGCCACGGCGATCGCGACCAGCGTCGCGTCGGTGGCGATCAACGTGGCCGTCGCGCCGAGGCCGCTGACGGGATCCGTCGCCGCGATCGTGCTCGTGCCGAGGCCGTGTGAGGTGGCGTGGCCGGCGAGCTGCGGCGGGTTCGTGACGGTCGCCGAGCCGGCCGTGACGCTCCACGTGACGTTCGCCGTCATGTCCTCGGTCGTCGCGTCGCTGAACGTCCCCGTCGCCGTGTACTGCTGCGCCGCGCCGCTCGCGACGGTCGCGCTCGCCGGCGACAGCGCCTGCGCGGTGAGCACGGCGCCGCCGACCTTGAGCTGGGCCGTGCCCTGGACGCCAGTGGCGGTATCGGCGGCGGTCACCGTCGCGGTGCCGATGGCGAGCGTCGTCGCGAGGCCGCTCGCCGAGACGGTCGCGGCGGTCGCCGGCGCGACCGACCAGGTGACCTCCGTCGTGACGTCGCGGTGCGCGCCATCGCTGAAGATGCCGAGCGCGGCGTACGCCTGCGTGTTGCCGAGCGCGACCGCGGCGGTCGCCGGGGTCAGCTGGATCGCGACGAGCGTCCCGGCGTGCGTCCCGTCGATGGCCTGCGCGCTGTCGATCGCGGTGCCGTCGGGGGTGTGGCTCGCGGCGTCGCCGCTCTGCCCGTTGCCTCCGCCGCCGCACGCGACCAGCGCGAATCCCAGCACGCAGACGACCGCTCGGACGAGGCTCGACATGGGCCGGACCCTACAGCAAGCGGCCAAGCGAGCCGGGCGCGATCGTCCGGCCGCTCCCGGGCATGGCCGTTGTTATTCGGGGCCCTCAGCTCGGGCGGAGAACCGCGCCGCTGGCGTCGCCGCCGATGTCCGCCGGCAACGCGCGCGTCGCCTCGTCGTAGTGCGCCCAGCACACCGGCGCGTACGTCTCCTCGGCGCCGAGCTGGATTTGCGGGCCCTCGACGGTCGGCGTGCCGTTGACGAAGCGCAGGTTGCAGATCGCCTTCTTCTGGCAGTACTGGCAGGTCACCTTGACCTCCTCGATGCCATCGGCGAGCTCCATCAGCCGCTGCGCGCCGGGGAACAGGCGCGTCTTGAAGTCGGTGCGCAGGCCGTAACAGATGACGGGGACGCCCGGGTCGACCGTGATGCGGCGGAGGTCCTCGATGACGCTCGGCGCGAGGAACTGCGCCTCGTCGACGAGCACGCAGTCGAGCCCGGCGAACTCGCGCGGGTCGAGCGACGTCTCGGGATCGACCATGACGTCCGCCTCGGCCGACAGCCCGCTGCGCGAGCTGATCTCCTTCGCGCCGAACCGCGTGTCGAGGCGCGGCTTCATGAGGAGCACGCGCTTGCCCTGCTTGCGGTAGTTGTGCGCCACCGCGAGCAAGTTCATCGACTTCGCCGAGTCCATGGTCCCGTATCGGAAGTAGAGCTTCGCCACGTCGGGACCCTACCTGCTCCCCCTGACAGGGAACGGGATTCGTTGATCGTACGGCGCGCCGCGCTCGAGCGCGCGTTTGCAGGCCGCGCGTGCAGGGTGCGTCCGGATTAATTGAGGTCGGCGCGGCGGGCGCGCCACTCGACGAACAGGTGCGAGAACCGCGGGTCGCGCCGGAGGCTCGCCAGGTCGGCGTCCGTCTCCATCTTCTCGCTGTGCTCGTAGTTGCGCTCGATGGCGCGCGCGATCTGCTCGAGGGCGCGGTCGATCTGCCCCGTCGCCGCGTAGGCGCACGCGGCCGAGTGATAGATGTACGGGTTCTCGGGCGCGTACGGCTGCCCGCCATCGGCTAGCTCCACCGCGAGCGCGTAGTCGCCGAGCGCGTGCGCGTGGATACACGCGTTGTTCCACGCCATCACGAGCGCCGTCCTCGCCTCGCTCACACCCGGCGGCGGCGCTGGCATCGCGAGCACGGCGCGCAGGATCGCCAGCGCGGCCGGCCGCTCCACGGCGAAGCTCGCGTTGTACAGGTGCGGGACCAGCGGGGGCGACGGCGGCAGCCGCGCGAGCAACGCCTCGAGGTGACGCGGCGCATGGCGCGCGAGCGACGACACGAGGTCCGCGAGCTCCTCGGCGCCGCCGCGCTCGATGATCGTCAGCGCGGTCGCCTCGTCGAGGAGCGGCAGCGCCTGTGCGACCTCGCCGGGCGCATGCTCGGCCGCGTCGCCGATGACGAGCAAGCGCACGTCGAGCCCGCTCGCCCCCTGCGCGAGCGCGATCGCCTCGGGGATCCGCTGCTGGCGCACCATCACGATCGCGAGGTAGCCGGTGGCGTCGCTCCCCGGATCGAACGCCAGCGCCCGCCGCAGCAGCCGCTCCGCCACGACCGCCGTCCGCGCCGCGTCGGGATCATGCTGCAGCGCGACCTCGACGAGCATGCCCGCCAGCTCGCGCCGGCTCCACGCGCTCTGCCCGACGGCCCACGCCAGCGCCGCCTCCTCACCGTGCCGGCGAAAGCGGTCCGCGAAGGGGTTGCCGGCGAGGATGAGCGCGTCCTCCACGCCCTCCCCCGTCGCGCGCGACTTCACGGCCTCGTCGACGTTGTCGAACCGCGCCCACGCGAGCGGCACGATCTCGTGGATCCGCGCCAGGGCCCACATGAGGAAGCCGACCTGCTCCGTGGCGGTCGCGGGCACCGAGAGCTTCTCGACCCACATCAAGGCCGAGCGGTGCACGCGGTCGTGCACGACGTCCGCGCGCTGGAACGGCTCGAGCTCCTCGACACGCTCGTCCTGGTAGATCGACAACCACAGCGCGAAGAAGGCGTTGACGATCGACTCCTCGCCGGGCAGCGCCGGGCCCGCGAGCTTGAGCGCGATGCCGAAGCTATCGGGATCGTAGTCGTCGATGATCTCGGGGTAGCGCTCGATCGGGAACGGGACGCTGTCCTCGCGCGGCGGGAGCCCGGCGCGCCAGTGGCTCTCGAGGAGCAGCGTCTCGCCGGTCGGATCGCCATCGGCGTCGTCGGCATCGGCCTCGCTCGCCTCGGCCACGAGGTCGGCGAGCGCGCTCGGCTCGGGCGGGGCGTCGGGCGCGGCGTAGAGCACCTCGCCGGCGCCGGGACCGACCGACTCCCCCGTCACGACATCCCCGATCGCGACGGGCACCTCGATGTCGGACACGAGCGCGTCGTCGTCGAGCGCCTCGGTCTGCGCCACGACCTCGAGCCACATCACGCCGTCGACGCCCGTCTCGACCTTGATGCACCAGACCTTCTCGAGGCCGTAACGCTCGGCGAGCTCCTCGAGCGCGCTGCGCTGGATCGCGAGCTCCTCGAGGTCGGGCGGGAGCCACGGCGCGGCGAGCCACTGGCGCGGTGGATCCTCCTCGTCGCTGTCGTCGTCGGAGGTCTCGGTAACGCCCGCGGTCTCGAGCGCGTCCCACAGCGCGCGCTGCGCCTCGCCATCGAGGGGCGCCGCCGCCCGCGCGATGATGATCCCGCGGGCGAGATCGCTACGCCGCGGCTCGAGGCCGACGACTTCTACAGCGCCTGCCACTGCGGCTCAGCTTATCAGCATTCGATGATGTTGACCGCGAGCCCGCCGCGCGCGGTCTCCTTGTACTTGCTGCTCATGTCGGCGCCGGTGCGCCACATGGTCTTGATCACCTTGTCGAGCGAGACCTTGTGCGTGCCGTCGCCCTGGAGCGCGAGGCGGGCCGCGTTGATCGCCTTGACCGCGCCCATCGCGTTGCGCTCGATGCAGGGCACCTGCACGAGGCCGCCGATCGGATCGCACGTGAGGCCGAGGTTATGCTCCATGCCGATCTCCGCCGCGTTCTCGACCTGCGCCGGCGTGCCGCCCATGACCTCCGCGAGCGCGCCCGCCGCCATCGAGCACGCCACGCCGACCTCGCCCTGGCACCCGACCTCCGCGCCGCTGATCGACGCGTTCTTCTTGTACAAGGCGCCGATCGCGGCCGCCGTGAGCAGGAAGCGGAGCGTGCCCTCGTCGTCGGCGTTCGGCAGGAACCGCCGGTAGTACATGAGGACGGACGGGATGATGCCCGCGGCTCCGTTCGTCGGCGCCGTCACCACGCGGCCCCCGGCGGCGTTCTCCTCGTTCACGGCGAGCGCGAACAGGTTGACCCAGTCCATGATCACGAGCGGATCGCCCTCGGGGCGCCAGCGTCCGCCGGCGCCCTCCAGATCTGGGCTGCCCGCGGGTTGGCTCTTGAGGCGGCGGTGCAGGGACGCCGCGCGGCGCTTCACCTTGAGGCCGCCCGGCAGGATGCCCTCGCGCTCGCAACCGCGCTTCACGCAGGCGTCCATCGCGGCCCAGATGGCGCCCACGCGGCGGCGAATCTCGACCTCGCCCATGTGCGCCTTCTCGTTCTCGAGCATGAGCGAGCTGATCGCCATGCCGTGCTCGGTCGCGTGCCGCAGGAGCTCGTCGCCGGAGTTGAACGGATACGGCACGTCGATCTGCTCGGCGGGCATGCTGCCATCGGCGGGCGCGCCCGCGTGATCGACGACGAAGCCGCCGCCGACGGAGTAGTAGACGCGCTCGGCGATCACCGCCTCGTCGGCGCCGTACGCCACGAAGCGCATGCCGTTGCTGTGCAAGGGGAGCTTGTCGCGGCGGTGGAAGACGAGGTCCTTCTCCGGGTCGAGGGCGACGTCGCGCTGGCCGAGCAGGCGCACGAGCCGGTTCTTCTCGACGTGCGCGATGCGCGCCGGGATCGAATCGACGTCGACGGTCGCGGGATCCTCGCCCTGGAGGCCGAGCAGGATTGCCTTGTCGCTGCCGTGGCCGCGGCCCGTGAACCCGAGACTGCCGAACAGCTCCGCCTTGACGCGCGCGACCTGGGCGAGCTGCCCGTCGGCCGCGAGGCGTTCGGCAAACCGGCGCGCGGCGCGCATCGGTCCCACCGTGTGGGAGCTCGACGGCCCGATGCCGATCTTGAAGATGTCGAAGACACTGATGTGCACGTTTGTGGGCGCAGTGTACCCCGGGGCGGGGAATTAACCGCCCGGCGGTTCATCCGGGAGGTCCTGTCAGAACAGGATGCGCGTCTTGATCGACGTCGGCAGCTCGGCGACCGCCTTCTTCACGTCGTTCGAGACGTCGTGATCGAGATCCATGACGAGGTAGCCGATGTCCGCGTCCGTCGAGAGGACCTGGGCGCGAATGTTGGCGTGGCGGTCCGAGACGATCTTGTTGATGTCGCGGAGCACGCCGGGGACGTTCTGGTGGACGTTCAGGATGCGGTGTGTGCCGCGCATGAAGGGCAGCTCGATCTGCGGAAAGTTCACCGCGCCTGTCGTGGCGCCCGTGTTGATGAAGCGGATGAGCGACGTCGAGACCTCGCGGCCGATCGCCTCCTGCGCCTCCTCGGTGGAGCCGCCGATGTGCGGGGTCAGGATCACGTTCGGCAGGCCTCGCAGCGGCGACGCGAAGCCATCGCTGTTGCTCTCGGGCTCGCTCGGATAGACGTCCACCGCCGCGCCGCCGACGTGGCCGCGCTTGATCGCCGCCGCGAGGGCGTCGAGGTCGACCACGGTGCCGCGGCTCGCGTTCAGGAGGCACGCGCCCGGCTTCATCACCGCGAGCTCGGCCGCGCCGATCATGTTCTTCGTCTGCGGCGTCTCGGGGACGTGGAGCGTGACGAAGTCGGCCTGGCCGAGGACGTCCTCGAGCTTCGGCAGCGAGCGGTTGTTGCCCATCGGCAGCTTCGTCGACGTGTCGAAGAACACGACGCGCATGCCGAACGCCTCGGCGAGCACGCCGACCTGGCTGCCGATGTGGCCGTAGCCGACGATGCCGACGGTCTTGCCGCGCACCTCGTGGCTGCCGACGGCCACCTTCTTCCACGAGCCGGCGTGGACCTCGCGCGAGCGATCGCCCAGGTGCCGCGAGAGCACGACGATCTCGGCCAGGATCAACTCGGCGACGGAGCGCGTGTTGGAGAACGGCGCGTTGAAGCACGGGACGCCGCGGCGGTTGGCGTGCTCGAGGGCGATCTGGTTCGTGCCGATGCAGAACGCGCCGACCGCGAGGAGGCGGCGGGCCTCGTCGAGCACCTTGGGCGTGACCATCGTCTTGCTGCGGATGCCGAGGATGTGCGCGTCGCGCACGCGGGCCACGAGCTCGGCCTCGGGCAGCGCCGTGCTGACGGCCTCGACGGAGAACCCGTCGGCGCTGAACGCCTCGGTCGCCACCGGGTGGATGTTCTCGAGCAGGAGGATCTTGATCTCGCCCTTGGGAAACGACGTCGCGGCCATGCGGGCCGAACCTACCAGGGATAACCTTTCACGCATGCCGCCGCGCGCACCGACTAAGAAAGCCGCCAAGGACCCCGCCGCTCCCAAGACGGCGAAGGCGCCCGCGAAGCCGCGGAAGAAGAAGCCGGAGGCGGGCTCGATCGGCATCACCGTCGAGGAGATGGCGACCACGGCGCCGAGCGGCGAGATCACCGAGCTCGGGGCGAAGATCGTCGCCGCGGGCGGCCACGTGCTGGCGAGCTATCGCGAGCCGCTCGGGGGGCACTGGGTCGCGCTCGCCGCGCTGCCGCTCGAGAAGGTGATCCCGACGCCCTATCAGCGCGAGCTGTCGAAGGCGCACGCGGACCGGCTGGCGACGGTGATCCCGAAGGTCGGCCGGTTCCTCGATCCGGTGATCGCGGTGCCCGACGGCGACCACTTCATCTCGCCGAACGGCATGCACCGCCTGTCCGCGATGGGCGCGCTCGGCGCAAAGGCCATCGTGGCGCTCGTGATGCCGGAGCCGGAGATCGCGTTCCGCATCCTCGCGCTCAACACGGAGAAGGCGCACAACCTCAAGGACAAGGCGCTCGAGGTCATCCGCATGGTGCGCGCGATCGCGGCCGACGGGCGGAACCGCAGCGAGGCGGACGTGGCGTTCGAGCTCGAGCAAGCGTCGCTCGTCACGATCGGCATCTGCTACGAGAAGAACGCGCGGTTCTCGGGCGGCGCGTACAACTCCGTGGTCAGCAAGTGCGAGTCGTTCGCGGGCGAGCCGATGGCGGACACGCTGCCGATGCGCGAGGCGCACGCCGACAAGCTGCTGGTCCTCGACGAGGCCGTCACCGCCGCCGTCGCGAAGCTCAAGGCGGCCGGCTGGAACAGTGGGTACTTGAAGCCGATCGTGGTGGCGCGCGTGAACCCGCTGCGCTTCGTGAAGTCCGGGCCCGACGCGCCGCCCGCGGACTTCGACAAGACCATCGACAAGATGATCGAGGGCGCCCTGAAGTTCGAC